>CAYQRM010000205.1:0-6030 GCA_964419785.1 uncultured Solibacteraceae bacterium
TCCGCACGGCCGCCGCGTCACCGCGCATGGCCGCGTCGGCGATGGGGGAGGTGGCGGTACCCGCACGAAGTGCGATTCCGCCAAATCCGAGCGCCACGACAAAAAGCACCACCAGGCGTTTCATGTTCGCGTCCTCTTTAATCAATGGCTCGCGGGGCCCCACCCCCGCTCGCTTTCCGCTCAACGCCGCTCCTGGTCGTCGCGGGTTTCGCGGTCTTTCTTTCGGGCTCGCGGGGCCCCGCCCCCGCTCGCTTTCCGCTCAACGCCGCTCCTGGTCGTCGCGGGCTTCGCCGTCTTATGTGAACGAGAACTCGCCATTGCTGTCGCCGAACGTCTTGACCTCGTCCAGGCCGAAGCGATGCATGACGCTCAGCATGACGTTGGCCATCGGCGTGTCGTCCTTGGCTTTCACATGCAGGCCGCCCTGGACGACGCCGTTGCCGCGTCCGAGCAGGATCAGCGGGCAGTTGCGGTGATTGTGATTGTTGCTGTTCGCCATCGGCGACCCGTACATGATCAGCGTGCTGTCGAGCAACGACTGGTCACCTTCCATCGTGTTCTTCAGTTTCTCGAGGAATGGCACCATGGTCGCGACGTGCGACTTGTTGATCTCGGCGAACTCCTTGATCTTGGCTTCGGTGTTCCCGTGGTGCGACGCGTTGTGGAAGCCGGCGTCGATGCCGCTCGACGGATACACGCGGCCCGAACCGTCGCGGCCGAGCTTGAACGAGAAGACGCGCGTCGTGTCCGAGATGAAGGCGACGGCTTGCAGGTCGAACATGATCTTTACGTGCTCATCGAACGAGTCGGGCACGCCGGCCGGCGCGCCGGGCAGTTCGCGGGAGTCACCGCTCTGATTGCGGGCCTCGATGCGCTGGATGCGCTGTTCGATCTCGCGGATATCTGTCGCGTACTGATCGAGGCGCTGACGATCGGTCGGACCGAGCGAGCGCTTGAGGTCGGTCATCTGCTCGGTGAGCATGTCGAGGATGCTGCGATCGGTCGCGCGGCGCTGCGCCCGCTGCTCGGGCGTGCCGCCGGCGCCGAACAGCATCTCGAACACCATGCGCGGATCGCGCACCATCGGCAACGGCTGATCCGGCGCCGCCCAGCTGATCGTGTCGGTGTACACGCAGGCGTAGCCGTACGCGCAGCCGCCCGACTGATCGACCGGTTCGATGCTGAGCTGTAGCGAAGGAATCGGCGTGTCCTGCCCGAAGCGTTGGACGTAGAGCTGGTCGAGCGACGTGCCGACGTGGACGTCCGATCCTTCGGTGAGCTTTGGGTGCGACTGGGTGTACATGACCGCGCTCGAGCGGAAGTGATCGCCGCCCACCTCGGCGGGCGTCGTCGCTTCGGCCATGCGCGAGTCGGTGTTGCTGATGATCGTCAGGTAGTCGCGGTACGGCTCGAGCGAGACGAGGCTGCCTTTCGAGAGGTCGAACGTGCGGCCGGTCTCGAGCGGCGCCCACAAGGCGTTGGCGACGCCGAACTCGGTCGACCCCGCCGCGCCGTGCACCTGTTCGATGCACACCAGGCGCGTGCGCGCCGCGGTCTTGGCGGCGGCCGTCTGCGCAAAGACTTTCCGCGCGGGGATCATCGAATCAAGTAATGGCAGCGCGACTGACACTCCGAGCCCTCGGAGGACAGTGCGACGTGAGATGTGTTTACCGGTCAAGAACATGTCTGTGTCTCCGTCAGTGTCTCTCTCGTTCAACCGATCTCTTCGAACCGGCCAACGGGTCAGGCGCCATTCGGGGCCAGACCCGTGCTCAGCTCAGCGTTTCTGATCTCCCGACTTTCCAGTTCTCGAATCCGTCGTCTCGGCCACCGACGATCTGAACGCCGGGCTGTTGACGACGCCCAGAATCAGCGACGACATCTTGTAGTTGCCGGGACCCGCGTCGCGGACGATCTTTCTGACCGTCGGCATGTCGTAGTACTCGACACGCCGGCCGAGGGCGTAGGCCATGAGCGACTCGGTCAGGTGCGTCACGATGACGTCGGACCGCGTGAGCAGCGCCGCGCGCAGATCGCCCGCGCCGTGGAGCGGCGTGCCGTCGTAGAGCATGCCGTCGGTGTTGACCGCGACGCCGCGATCCTTGATCCGCCACGCGCCCGTCACGTCGAAGTGATCGAGCGAGAGGCCGATGGGATCGATGACGTTGTGGCACGAGCTGCAGAACGGGCTCTTGCGATGCTGTGCGAGCTGCTCGGCGACCGAGAGCATCCGGCCGTTCGCCGTGTCCCCGGTCTTCTCGAGATCGGGCACGTTTGGCGGCGGCGGGGGCGGCGGCGTGCCGAGCAGGACCTCGAGCACCCACTTGCCGCGCAGCACCGGCGACGTGCGGTTGCCGTGCGACGTGAGCGTCAGGATGCTGCCGTGTCCGAGAATCCCGCGCCGCGTGTCGTCGGGATATGCAACCTTGACGAAATCCGGTCCGCTGACGCCCTTGATGCCGTAGTGTCGCGCGAGCCGCTCGTTGACGAACGTGTAGTCCGCCGTAAGCAGCTCGAGCGCCGGCCGATCGGCGCGCACGAGATAATCGAAGAAGAGCTCGGTCTCCTGCGTCATCGCGTCGGCGAGCGTCGCGTCGTAGTACGGGAAGTCCAGCGCGTCGGGCTCGACCTTCTTCAAATCCTGCAGCCGCAGCCACTGCGCCGCGAACCGCGTGCCGAGCGCATCCGATCGCGGATCGGCGAGCATCCGCTTGACCTGCGCGTCGAAGACGTCCGGTTTCGAGAGCGTGCCTTTCTGTGCGAGATCAACGAGCGTCTGGTCCGGAATCGTGCCCCACAGGAAGAACGAGAGGCGCGACGCGAGATCCGCGTCAGCGAGTTTGTAGACCGCGCCCGGGCGAACACCTGCGGGTGCTTCTTCGACGCGGAAGATGAAGTGCAGGCTCGAGAGCATCGCCTGCAGCGACGTCCGCATGCCGCCGTCGAAGCCCCCATTGGCCGCGCCCTGGTTGTAGAAGGGAAGCAGCTCCGCGACATCCTGCGATGTCGCCGGCCGGCGATAGGCTTCCGTCGCGACATGCGTGAGGATGCTCTTCGCGCACGCCTCGCCATCTTCGGGCTTGGTCGGATGGCACGTGAGGATCTTCGCGCGCGTCGGATTGTCCGAGACGCCCGTCACCTTCGCCGGTCCGACGATCGCGAGGTTGCGAAGATGCGGCAGCGTCGTGACGCCGTACCCGATCCCGATCTGCGTGTCGGCGAGCGTGTGGTCGATCGGCTTGATGAGGTCGTCTTCTTCGCCTTCGAACTCACGGATGAACGTCGCCGCGACGCGGTGCGGTCCCGCCGACACGTGAATCGGCTCGGTCGAGACCGTCAGGCCGTCCGCGTCCGATTCTGATATCCACCGATCGATGTTCAAGAGGGCCGCGCGGTCGCCGTCGATCGCGACCTCCATTTGGATCTTCCCGATCGTCCGGCCGAAGAGCGCGCCCGTCGGCTCGCCGTGCAACAGCAGGCGGAACCGATAGTCCCCGTCCGCCAGAAAGTTATGTTCGACGACGATGCCGCCGCGTGTGCCGAAGGGCGCGCCTTCAACGCGATCCTTCTGTGACTCGGTGCGCGGCACTTCGTACGTCGTCGAGCTCGCGTCGGCCGCGGGATCGCCGAGAACCGCCTCGCTCACGTACGCCGCGGCCCGCAGGTAGCCCTGCATGACCGTCGCGGACGGCATCTGCACGTCGGCGATGTTGTCGAAGCTCGCGCTGATCGTGTCGGCCGGCAGATACTCGCTGACGTCGATGTCGATGCCGAAGAGCGCCTTGATTGCGGCCGTGTATTCCGCGCGGTTCAGCCGCTGGAACGTCCGGTGGCCGGGATTGGGCGTCGCTGCCGCCTTGTCGAGCGTCGTCTCGAGCGCGGTGACGAGCGCCATGCGCGTCTCGCGATCCGGCTGCGGCTCGGTTTTCGGCGGCATCAGCCCGGCGCGCAGCTTGCGGATCATCTTCTCGCCGATAGCCGCGTGATCGCCGGCCTTCGCGACGTCGAAATCGTCGAGCGACAACTCACCCTTGAGGTCGTACTGGTTGTGACAGCCCGTGCAGAACTCTTTGACGGTGTCGTTCGGAGAAAGGCGCGGCACGCTCGCCGTGGCCGCGAGCGCGGGACCGCTTTCGGGCGACGTCGCACGCGACGCCGGACCAGCGCGCAACGTCAGGACGGCGCAGAGGACTCCCGCGACACACACCACACCCGCTCGCGCCATCAATCCTCCAGAGATCTAAGGAGAATTTACACCCCCTGGCCTGGCGCGTCGAGTCCGAATTCGCACGCTTCTCGCGGAAAATCCAAGGAAATCACCGGTCTTGGGTGATCCCCCGATTGGTGATAGGCTTCACGCCCCGATTTCGGCACGTCAGCAAACCCGCGGGAGGGCTCGCGATGTCCGCCAAGGCGCCCCAGAGGTCCACTTCCCGAACGGCCGCGTCCCGGGCTGCGAGCTCGCGTACCGCGTCGCGTCATCGGGTGCGGCGGTCCGTGCCCCGGCGCTCCCGACTCAGGAGTCATGCCGTGGAAACAAAGAACGTCTCACCCAAGCCCGATGGCAAGGTGCCGGTCCCAGAAGACGGCGGGGCCGGCAATCTCGACAAGGTCCGCGACATCCTGTTCGGCGGTCAGGCGCGCGACATCGATCGCCGCTTTCAGCGCCTTGAAGAGCGGCTGCTGAAGGAAACTGCTGACCTCAAGGACGACGTGCGCAAGCGGATGTCGGCGCTCGAGCAGTTCGTGAAGCAGGAGGCCGCGTCGCTCGCCGATCGGATCAAGACCGAGCACGACGAGCGCACCGACGCGACGAAAGACCTGGCGCGCGACGCCCGCGAGGCCGCGAAAGCGTTCGAAAAGAAAACTGGTCAGCTCGACGATCAGGTCGGGCGCGTGCAACGCGAGCTGCGCCAGCAGATCCTCGATGCGCGGCAGAGTCTGACCGACGATCTGCGTCAGAAGATCGACGACGTGATGTTGCGGCTATCCCAGGAATCGGCCGATCTTCGGACGCAGAAGACGGACCGCGCCGCGCTCGCGGCGCTGCTCACCGACATGGCCATGCGCCTCTCGAACGAGCCGGACGCAGGTGCTGAGCCCAAACGGAAGGGATGACCGGACCGGCGAGCCGACGCCCGCCGATCGCGACGCTGACTTCGAAGATCTGTCGGCGCTGCGGGACGTCTTCGTCGGGCCCGAGCGCCGGCGTCTAGCCGAGCTGCAGGCGCGGCTGGACGATCCCGAGCAGCGCGCGCAGGATGTCGGCGAAGTGCTGCCGCAAGTGCTGCTGCAGCATGCGCAGGATCCGCACTTCGCGCGCGCCCTGACACCTCCGCTCGAAAAAGCGCTCACGGCCGCTGTTCGTCGCGATCCCAAGCCGATGGCCGACGCGTTGTTTCCGGTCATGGGCCCCGCGATCCGCAAAGCGGTGTCCGCGGCGCTCGCCGGCATGGTTGATTCCTTCAACCGCGCGATCGAGCACAGCCTGTCGTGGCGTTCCATCGAGTGGCGTCTCGAGGCGCGGCGCACCGGACGGTCGTTCGGCGAAGTCGTGCTCCTCAAGACGCTCGTCTATCGTGTCGAGCAAATGTTCTTGATCGATCGCCGAACGGGCCTGCTGCTCCAGCACGTGCAGCATGGCGCGGATCAGCCGCAGGACGCCGACATGGTGTCGGGCATGCTCACCGCGATCCGCGACTTCGCGCAGGATTCGTTCAAGACCCCGGACGCCGACTCGCTCGACTCGCTCGAGGTCGGCGATCTCTCGGTGTGGATCGAAGCGGGGCCGCTCGCGTTCGTCGCGGCGGTGATCCGCGGCACGGCGCCGCGCGAGTTCCGTCAGACGCTGCAGAGCGCGGTCGAGGAGATTCACCTGCGATTTAGCGACGCGCTGCAGTCCTTCTCCGGCGACGCGACCGTCGTCGCCGACGCCAGGTCGCTGCTCGAGAGCTGCCTGGAGATGCGGTACCGGGCCGAAGAACGAAAGCCGCGGCCAAAGGCGGCGTGGCTGCTCATCGGCGCGATCGG
>CAYQRM010000206.1:0-28437 GCA_964419785.1 uncultured Solibacteraceae bacterium
CTTCTGGCCCGCCGCGGCGCTGGCGGGGATCGAGAGCGCAAGGATCGCGGCGGCGAACACGGGCTGTCCGAATCTGGTCAGGCGCATGGCGTGACTCTCCTGCCCGGATAGACGGGCCGGGCGAGTCGAAGGTTGCCCGGCCTGGAGCTAGCTTGCCAGCGCCCTTCCCAGCGCCTCGAGGCACCGCGTCGTGTGCGCGAGGATGCCCGTGGTGATGCGCACCGTGCCAGTGCACCCGGCCTGATGATTGCGGCCGCTGATAAGGATGCCATCCGCGGCAAGGGCGCTTCTCGCCTCGTCGGCCCGGTCGCCGAGCTGCACGAGAACGAAGTTGCCTTCGCTCTTCCAGAAACGCAGGCCGCAGCGGGCGCAGAAATCGTAAACGGCCTGCTTGCTCGCGGCGACCTGCGCGAGATACCACGCCAGGTGCGCCCGGTCGGCGAGCGCGGCTTCGAGGGCACGCAGCGCGACGGCGTTCACCGCGAACGGCGGCAGCGCACGTCGCATCGGTTCGAGCGTGTCGGGGTGCGCGACGAGCGCGCCGACCCGAACGCCCGCGAGGCCGAACGCTTTCGAGAACGTGCGGCCGACGAGCAAGTTACGGTGCCGATCCAGCAACGGCCCGATGATGCTGCGGCCGCTGAATTCCGCATACGCCTCGTCCTTCACGACAAACGCGTCCGGCCACGACCGAGCGACGCGCTCTGCCGTACCTGCGGGAATCGGCTGGCCCGTCGGGTTGTTGGGATCGGTGAGATAGACGAGCCGCGTGCGCGGCGTGAGCGCCCGCGCGAGGGCGTCGGCCGGAAACGCGAAATCCGGTCCCGGCGGCACGCGCACGATCTGGAACCCGACGCCCGTGATGTACACCTCGTACATTTCGAACGCGGGATCGACGACGACAGCCGTCGGCCTCCCGCCGTCCGCCGGCGCCGGCCGCAGCCGCGCGGTTTCCGCGACGACGCGAAGACCGTCATCGAGTCCGTCGGTCAGAAGCACCCAGCCCGGCTCGACGCCGAAGTACCCCTCGGCCGCGGCCGTCGCCGCGGCTGCGTTGGGATATGTCGACACGTCCAGCGCGTCGAGACCGCGAATCGCGTCGAGCACCGCCGGCGAGCAGCCCGCGGTGTTTTCGTTCAGATGAAGGCGAAGCGTTGTGCGCGGATCGGGCAGGATGAAAGGCATCGACCGTCAATGTTATTGGACGTACCGTCCAATGCTCCTACCGTCCCGCTGGCGACGCCTTCGCCGTCGAATCGCGCATGTCCGCGACGCCAAACGCCGTGCCCGTGATCGGGTGTATCCAGATCGTCTGCGCCGATCCCTGACTCCTCGTCGTCCGCACCGTGTGACCCATCGCTTTGAGCGCGTCGATGGTCTTTTCCGACTCGCCGTTCTCCTCAATCGTGAGCACGTCAGGCAGCCACTGATGGTGCATGCGCGTCGCGTCGACGGCTTGCCGCCCGGCGAGGTTCCACGCCGTGACGTCGAGAACGATATCGAGCACCGTGTTGATGATCGTGCGGCTGCCCGGCGATCCCGTGACGAGCGCGAGCTTGCCGTTGTGCGTGACGATCGTCGGCGTCATCGAGCTGAGCATGCGCTTGCCCGGCGCGATGAGATTCGGCGGCGTGCCGATGTCGCCCGTGATGTTCGTCTCGCCCGGCTTCTTGTTGAAGTCGCCCATCTCGTTATTGAGCAGGAATCCCGTCCCGGCGACGACGACGTGCGATCCGTAGCCGCCCTCGAGCGTGTACGTGTTCGACACCGCCATGCCGTCCTTGTCGACGACGGAGAAGTGCGTCGTGTCCTCGGGCTCAGGCGCCTGCGGGACCGTGACGATGTCCTTGCCCAGCTCGACGCTGCTCGACGCGCGTTTCATGTCGATCGTCTTGATGAGCTCGCGCGCGTGCGCCTTCGACAGGAGCATGTCCTCGGGCACCTTCACGAAATCCGTGTCGCCGAGATACCGCGCGCGATCGAGATAGGCGCGCCGCATCACTTCCGTCATGAGATGAATCGCCTGGACTGAGTCGTGCTCCTGCTTTTGAATGTCGAGCGCCTCGAGCATGTTGAGCATCTCGACGAGCGCGATTCCGCCCGAACTTGGCGGCGGCATCGAGATGATCTCGTAGCCGAGAAACGTGCCCTTGATCGGCGCGCGCTCTTTCGCCTGATACGCGGCCAGATCGGCTTTCGTGATGAGCCCGCCGTGCGCGGCCATGTCCTCGGCGATGCGATCGGCGATCCAGCCGGTGTAGAAGACGTCGGGCCCGCTGGTCGCGATCGCCTCGAGGCTCTTCGCGAGGTCAGGCAGCACGAGACGATCGCCTGCGGCCCACGTCGATCCGTCGGGCTTGCCGTACGCGGCGACCGACGCAGGATACGGTTTCATCGGTCCGGCGACTTCAGTCGCGAGACCGCGCGCGAGCGACGCCGAGATCACGAAGCCCTTCGACGCGAGCTCCGCGGCGGGCATCACGACGTCCTTCCACGGCAGCTTGCCGAAGCGCTTGTGCGCGAGCGCCATGCCGCGCACGGTGCCCGGCACGCCGGGCGCCAGATAGCCAGTCGCGGTGAGATTGCGCACGATTTTTCCGTCCGGTCCGAGATACATCGTCTGCGTCGATTTCGCGGGCGCGGTCTCGCGGTAGTCGAACGTGGCCGCTTCGCCGCGCGCGGTGCGCACGACCATGAAGCCGCCGCCACCGAGATTGCCGGCGAAGGGATGCGTGACGGCCATCGCAAACGCGGTGGCGACCGCCGCGTCCACGGCGTTGCCGCCTTTCGCGAGGACCGTGGCGCCGAGATCAGACGCGACGTCCGATGACGAGACGACGATGCCGGACCGCGTGCCGACGCCGAGATCGCTCGGCACGGGCTGCGACCGCAGGCCAGATGGCGCGAAGACGAGGGCAACAAGGACGAGGAGTGTCGTGCGCATGGTCGGTTGCGGTCAGGGTACAACAGCACCCGGTCCTGCTACCATGCCCACCGCGGAGGCAGCAGTGAGCGCAATCAACATGGGCCGGGTCGTGACCGGTGGCATCGCCGCGGGCGCGGTCCTGAACGCATCCGACTTCGTCATCAACAACTTCATCCTCAACGAGGCGTGGATCCGCGTGCAGCAGGCGCGCAACGTCGACGTCGCGGCGGCGAGCGGCGCGCCGGAGCTCATCAAATTCATCCTGATCGACTTCGTCCTCGGCTTCCTCATCGTCTGGGTCTATGCGGCGATCCGGCCGAGGCTGGGGCCGGGACCGACGACGGCGGCCGTCGCCGCGCTGGTGATCTTCGCGGCCGGGGCGCTCAACATGGCGTCGTTCGCGCCCTGGTTCTTCTCCTGGGACATGTTCATTCGATCCGGCACGTTGGGCCTGACCTCGATGCTGGTGGCCGGCTGGGCGGGCGGCTGGGTATACACGGAACCAGGGGAAATTCAGGATTGACGGCTGGAAAAAGACGCCGGGTGTATTTTCCGGAAAATACTCCCGGCGTCATTTTCCAGTATTCTTGTTCGAGACCTGCGCGTCACGGAGCGGTGGCGCCAGGGCTCGCCGCGCCGGACCTCACTCAGGAGGAGGCCCATGACGATCGCCCCGCTGCTGCTGGTGACCGCCACGCTGGCAAATCCGATCCCGAACGCGAATCCGACCCCGACGCCCACGACCGCCACGCCGGCTGTCGAGGAGCAAGCGCGGCCCGTTCCGCCGCCCACGCAAGCACAAACCGCCGCGCCGCACACGTTCGCGGTCGGCGGATCGATCGTCGCCGGATCGAACGGCGCGACCGGTGGATTTTCGTATTGGTTCAATCAGTACGTCGGCGTCGACATGTCGGTGGGGTACTACCGCCTGCCCGGCTACGCGACGGTGAACGGATCGAGCGGCTACACGTTCCAGACGGCGCCGTCGGTCGTGGTGATGCTGACCAAGCCCAACCAGACGCGCGAAGTGAATCTGCGTCCGTTCGTTGGCGCGGGGATCAACTACGTGTCGGCTTCACAGCCGTACGCGACGGTGAGCGGAACCACGCCCGTGACGAGCGGCACAGGGATGCAGTCGTTCGGCGGTGTCGAGATGTCGTTTCAGGACACTCCGAGCCTCGGCCTGACGTTCGAGGCCGCGTACTACCATCTGCCGTCAGGCTTCGTGGGGAACGGCTACGTCGGTGGGATGAATTACCTCATCGGCGTGCACTTCTATCTGAAATAGTGCTGGGTGGTTGGCGCCGGGTGCTTGGTGCTGAGCACCCAGCACCTTCTTCAGTTTCCCATCAACATCGCCAGCAGCGCCTTCTGCGTGTGGAGGCGGTTCTCCGCCTGATCGAAGACGACAGATGCGGACGAGTCCATCACCGAGTCGGTGACTTCGTGTCCGCGGTGCGCGGGCAGGCAGTGCATGAAGACGGCGTCCGGTCCCGCGGCGGACATCAGCGCGTCGTTGACCTGATACGGCTGGAAGACGCGCGCGCGCGATTCGGTTTGATCTTCCTGACCCATCGACGCCCAGACATCGGTGTAGACGGCATCCGCGCCGTGCGCGGCGGCGACGGGATCGTTCGTGACGGTCACCGTTGCGCCGAACGCCGCGACTGACTGCGCGCTCTCGACGACCGCGTACGGCAGCTCGAAGCCCTTGGGCGACGCAATGCGCACGTGCACGCCCAGCATGGCCCCGGCCTGCGCGAGCGACGCCGCGACGTTGTTGCCGTCGCCGATGAACGCGATCGTGCGACCCGCGAGATCGCCAAACTGCTCCTTGAGCGTGAGCATGTCGGCGAGCGCCTGACACGGATGCTCTTCGTCGGTGAGCGCGTTGACGACGCGCAGCTTCGGGGCGGCGGCCGCGAACTGCGCGAGGCGTCTCTGCGCGAACGTGCGAACCACGACGCCGTGGACCCAGCGCTCGAGATTGCGCGCGACGTCTTCGACCGACTCGCGGCTGCCGAGCGCGACTTCCGCCGGCGGCTCGATGACTTCTCCGCCAAGCTCGCGCACCGCAATCACGAACGTCGAGCGCGTTCTGAGCGACGGCTTTTCAAACAGCAGCGCGACGTGACGGCCGGCGAGCGGCTGGTCGCCGGCGTCGCCCGAGGCGCGCCGACGCTTCATGTCGGCCGCGAGCTGAAGGACGCGATCGATTTCGCCGTTGCGCAGATCGAGAATTGACAGAAAATCCTTCGCCGTGAGCGGCCGGCGCGCTCGCGCGGCCCGTCTCAGCGGGATCACGTCCTTCGACTTCTGTGGCGACTGAAAACTCATGTCCGATACTCCGCGTTGATGCGCACGTAGTCCGCGCTGAAATCGCAAGTCCACATCGTGGCGTCATGGCGACCGCCCGTGCCGAGGTCGACCGTGACCGTCATTTCTTTCGCCGCGAGCACCTTCGCGGCATCGTCGGCGCGCTCGTCGTGCGGCACGCCGCTCGTGAAGAGCGGCACGCTGCCGATCGAGACCGACGCGCGATTGAGATCGAACGCCGCGCCCGAGCGTCCGGCGGCCGCGATGAGGCGGCCCCAGTTCGGATCGCCGCCGTGGATCGCGGTCTTGACGAGCGGCGAGTTGGCGATCGTTCGCGCCGCGAGCCACGCGTCGGCTGATGACGCCGCGCCGGTGACTTGCACCGTCACGAGCTTCGTCGCGCCTTCGCCGCCGCGTACGATTTCGCGCGCGAGGTGACCGGCGACCGCGGAGAACGCCTCCATGAAGGCCGGATCGTCCGGCCGCGTGATGGCCACACCCGATCGGCCAGACGCGAGCGCGAAGACGCAATCGTTCGTCGAGCACTCGCCGTCGACCGTGATCGCGTTGAACGACCGATCAACGACCTGGCGGAGCGCCGCGGCAAGCACCGGCGATTCGATCTTCGCGTCCGTCGTCAGAAACGCGAGCATCGTCGCCATGCGCGGCTCGATCATGCCGGAGCCCTTCGCGATGCCGCCGACCGTAATTGGCCCGGCGGGCGTGTCGACGACGACGGCGCAGGACTTCGGGAAGGGATCGGTCGTCATGATCGCGCGGGTCGCGGCGGCTTCGCCCGACGCACTGAGGCTGGCGCTGGCCGCGCTGACACCCGCGCGAATCTTGTTGATGTCGAGCGGCACACCGATCACGCCGGTTGATGCGACGAGCACCTGATCGCTCGCGCAGCCAATCGTCGAGCCCGCGGCCGCGGCCATCTGGCGCGCGACCTCGAGGCCGGCGTCGCCGGTGCACGCGTTGGCGCAGCCGCTGTTGACGACAATCACACGCGCGCGACCGCCGGATCGCGCCAGATGCTCACGCGAAATGATGACGGGCGCGGCGACGGCCTTATTGGTCGTAAAGACCGCCGCGGCCGCGACCGGCTCATCGGCGACGATCATCGCGAGATCGAGCGGCGCGGTCTCGCTGTTCCCGGGCCGGCGCTTGATGCCGCACGCGACGCCCGCGGCTTTGAAGCCGGCGGGCGCGGTCACGCTGCCATCGATCTGACGGGTCACGGATGTCGTCCCGATCACGCGACGGCCACCTTGCGAGCCGCCGCCGCCGGCACGCGGTACTTCGCGACCGCGCGGAGCGGAAGAATCATCGCGAACTGGCCGCACTTGCGGAAGAGCGGGCACGAGACGCAGTCGGTCGCGATTTTCTCTGGCACCCAGAGGTGCGGGACGATCGAGAAGTTCTGCCGGACGAAGAAGCGCGCGTCGTGCGTGAACGCGCAAAGCGTTTCGAATCCCATCGTGCGCGCGCGATCGCGGAGGTGCGAGACGAGCTTGCCGGCGAGACCGACGCTGCGGAATTCACGTGAGACCACGAGCGAGCGAACTTCGGCGACGCGCGGAGAGAGTGGAGCGAGCTCGGCTGACGCGGTGATGGCGCCATCGGCGTCGCACACGACGAACCGGTCGGCGTGCTTGCGCAGCTCCTCGAGCGCGCGCGGCAGCAAGTGCCCCTCGCGCTGGTGCGCGCTGATGAGCGCATGAAGCGCCTCGGCATCCGCCGCGGTCGCCTGTCGCAGAACGAAATCAGCCACTCTGGGTTCCTCTCTCCGGCCCTTGGCTTCTGGCCTACGCGTGTGCAATTACTGCGTCCAAAATCTCGAGCGCCTCATCGACTTCCGCCGTCGTGACGATGTACGGCGGCAGCATGCGGATGACGGTCGTCGACGTGCGGTTGATGAGCAGGCCGCGCTCGAGCGCGGCGTTGACGACGGACGCGGCGTCGTTCTTGAGATCGAGGCCCGCGATCAAACCGGCGCCCCGCACTTCAGCGACCGCCTCGGGATGACGATCCGCGAGCGCGCGCAACCCGTTGAACAGATGCACGCTCGTGGCCGCCATCGCCGTCCGCATGTTGGCGTCGACCGTGTTGAGAAACACGAGCGCCGCCCGGCAGGCGAGCAGATTGCCGCCATACGTCGTGCCGTGATCGCCAGGCACCGCCGTCTCGGCGACCTTCTGGCTCAACATCGCGGCGCCGATCGGCACGCCCGCGCCGAGCGCCTTGCCGAGCGCGACGAGATCCGGCGACAAGCCGAACGTCGGGCTCGCGAGGAAGTCGCCCGTGCGAAAGGCGCCGCTCTGCACTTCGTCGGCGATGAGCAGCGTGCCGGTGCGCTCGCACGCTGAGCGAATCGCTTTCGCAAGCGCAGAGGAAATCGGCCGCACGCCGCCCTCGCCCTGCACCGGCTCGACGATGATCGCAGCCGTGTCCTTGTCGACGAGCGAGGCGAGCGCGCCCGGATCGTTCGCGTCGGCGAACGTGACGCCGGGGATCAACGGCGCGAACGGCGCGCGGTAGTGGTCGTCCCACGTCACCGACAGCGATCCCATCGTCCGGCCGTGGAACGAGTGCGTGAACGCGACGAACTTCGTGCGCGTCGTCTCACCGCGCGTATGCCAATAGCGGCGCGCGAACTTCAAACACGCTTCGATGGCTTCCGTGCCGCTGTTGCAGAAGAACGCCCGATCCAGCCCCGTGAGCGCGCTGAGTCTCGCCGCGAGCTCGCCCTGCAGCGGATGGAAGTACAGATTCGACGTGTGAATCAGCTGCGTCGCCTGCGCGGCGATCGCGCGCGCAAGTCCGGGATGCGCGTGCCCGAGCGACGCGACGCCGATGCCGGAGATGAAGTCGAGGTAGCCGCGTCCGTGCTCGTCGAACACGCGCATGCCTTCGCCGCGCTCGAGCACGATCGGAAAGCGGCGATAGATCTGCAGCACATGCTGCGCTTCGAGGGCACGAACATCCGTCGCGGAGGTAGTGGTCATCGATAGATCCGATCAGGCCGTCTGCCGGCGTACGGCGTTGAGCGAGAGAATCAACATGGTGCCGAGCGCGTCCTCGACGCCGTGAGTGGCGTCGAGCTGGCGCCCGTCGATGATGCGCACGCTCGCCACGCCTTCGAGGAGCGCACTGCGGCAGGCGGAGAGCTTCGCGACCATCCCGGCAGTCGCCGTGCCGCCTGCGATCGCGTTGTCGACGCCGGCGGCGTCGAGCGTAGCGATCGGCTCGCCCAGGTCGTCGAGCACGCCAGCCGTCGCGCCCGCGATCACGAGGTCGCTGCCCTCGAGCGCGGCCGCCAGCCGGCACGCCATGACGTCGGCGTTGACGTTGAGAATATTCGGCGCGCCGGTCGACGGATGCGCGTCGAAACCGAGGCTCGCGAGGACGGGAACGTAGCCGTGCACGAGCAGCAGCTCGATGAGCGAAGCATCGACGTCCGCAGCGTCGCCGACCAGCCCGAGATCCACAATCGCGCCCGTCGTCGATCGATGTGCGGCCACGCGATTCGCGCGACCAAGTCCGGCGTCAACGCCGGTCAGTCCCACCGCCGCAACGCCGCCTTCGACAAGCGCGGCCACCAGTTCGGTGTTCGCCGAGCCGCCGAGCACCGAGACGACAACGTCGAGCGTGGCCGAATCGGTGATGCGGAGGCCGTCGACTTTCTTGGGCGCGATGCCGCGGCGATCGAGCTCCGCGTCAATCGCGCGCCCGCCGCCGTGCACGATCGCGAGCGGTCGCTGCGAAGCCAGCGAGGCCGCGGCCGCCGCGATCCTCGCGCGTTGTTCAGGAGTTTCGAGCAGCTCGCCACCGAGCTTGAGCACCAGCGGGCCGGTCACAGAAGCGCCGTCCGTTCGTCGAACCCGCAGGCGACGTTGAAATTCTGCAGCGCCTGGCCCGCCGCGCCCTTCACGAGATTGTCGAGGCACGCGAC
The DNA here is from genome assembly GCA_964419785.1 of uncultured Solibacteraceae bacterium. Taxonomy (GTDB): domain Bacteria; phylum Acidobacteriota; class Vicinamibacteria; order Vicinamibacterales; family SCN-69-37; genus DATEGZ01. Next base: position 9,198 of record CAYQRM010000206.1, read on the forward strand.
GATCACGAGCCGGCGCGATCCGGCGTCGAGCCGCCAGCCGATGTCGCAGAAGTTCGTCCACGCGACATGCTTAATCTCCGGCAGTGCATCGCCGGTGAGCCGAACGAACGGCTCGTGTCCGTACGCAGACGCAAACGCGTCGTGCACTTTCTCGACCGTTGTGCCTGGCGCGACCTTCGCGTAAATCGTCTCGAGGATGCCGCGATCGAGCGGCACGAGGTGCGGCACGAACGTGATGGTCGCGCCGAGCTCCTGCTCCATCTCGGCGACGTGGCGATGGCCGAAGATGCCGTAGGCCGAGACTGAGCCGTGATTTTCGGAGAAGTGCGTGCGGTCGGTCGCGGCTCGGCCCGCGCCAGAGATGCCGGACTTCGCGTCGATGACGACGTCGCTCGACGTGTCGAGCAAGCCCGCCTTCGCGAGCGGTAGCAGCGCGAGAAGCGCGGCCGTCGGATAGCAGCCGGGATTGGCAACCAGCGCCGCGCCGCGCACATCGTCCTTGTAATGTTCGGTCAGTCCGTACGCCGCGCCATGTGGCAGCGTCTTCGTCGCCGGATACCAGCGCGATCGCGCGGCGTCATCGCGAATGCGAAACGCCCCGGAGAGATCAATGACGCGCACGCCGGCGTCGTCGAGCGGCGGCGCGAGTTCCGCCGCCGCCTGTTCGGGCACCGCGAGAAACGCGACGTCGAGATTTGAGGCGAGCCGCGCTCGATTGAGCGGCTCGACCTGCCCGTCCCAGACACGCGCCAGACGCGGCAGCGGGCGAGCGGCCGAATCGGCCGACGATGACATGGCCGTGTCCAGGCGGACGTTGGGGTGGCGGGCCAGCAAGGCAATCAGCTCCTGCCCGGCATACCCGGTCGCCCCGGCGATCCCGACCCTCACTGGACTCGAATACGTATTCATCAGGAACACTACATATACAATGTCAGGATTATGACGTCAATAGGGAAGGCAGCGGTTTTGGTACCGTAAATACGTACGAAATCCCTTGCAGCCCGTGTATGCATCGCCTGTATAATACTGGATGCCGGTTGGATAGTTATGAAGTCCTGGCGCCAGGCCCAGATTCTCGATGTCATCGATCACGAGCCGATTGCCTCGCAGGAGTCGCTGCGGCAGAAGCTCGAGGTGCGGGGTATCAACGCGACCCAGGCGACGATCTCTCGCGATCTCAAGGACTTAGGGCTGGTCAAGCGTGCGGGCGATGGCGCGTACGTACGGCCCGGAGCGGAGCGCGGGGCCAGTCCCGCCGTGAGCGAACAGCTGCGCCGGGCGGTCGCGTCACTCGTACGCGGCATCGAGCGCGTCGATCCGCTGGTGGTCGTCCGCACCGACCGCGGTCAGGCGCAGGGGCTCGCCGAGTGGATCGATCGCGCGCAGCTGGTAGAAGTCGCGGGCACGGTCGCCGGCGACGACACGATTCTCATGATCTGCCGAGGCGCGGAAGCGGCGTATCGGCTTGAAGCGAAGCTCAGCGGGATGGTGAAAGGGTGAAGAAGTCGAAGGGAACGGATCGGATAGTGCTCGCCTACTCGGGCGGCCTGGACACGACGGTGGCCATTCCGTGGCTCGCCGAGAAGTACCACGCGGAAATCATCGCGGTGACGATCGACCTCGGGCCGGGCAAGGCGCTCGATGACGTTCGCGAGCGCGCGCTCGCGACCGGCGCGGTGCGCGCGCATGTCCTCGATCTCCGCGAGGAATTCGCGCGCGAGTACGTGCTGCCGGCGCTCAAGGCCGGCGCGATCTACGAAGGGCGCTATCCGCTGTCGACCGCGCTCGGCCGGCCGCTCATCGCCAAGCATCTGCTCGAGGTCGCGCGCATCGAAGGGGCGAAGGCGATCGCGCACGGCGGCTCGGGCCGCGGCGACCACGAGATCCGTCTCGAGGTCGCGGCGCGCGCGCTCGATCCGCTGTACGACGTCATCGCACCGGCGCGGATGTGGACAATGACGCGCGCCGAGGAAATCGAGTACGCGCGCGCTCGCGGGATCCCGCTGCCGCCGAGCATCGACAGTCCGTATCGGCTCGACACGAATCTGTGGGGCCGATCGATTGAGTACGGCGCGCTCGAGGATCCGTGGCAGGAGCCGCCCGAAGAAATCTACGCGCTGACGAAATCTCCGGCCGAGGCGCCCAACCGTGCCGCCTACGTCGAGATCGAGTTCGACCGCGGCGTGCCGATCGGGATCAACGGCATCGCGATGCCGCTCGTCGAGTTGATTGAGAGCCTCGAGACGATCGCCGGCGCGCACGCAATCGGCCGCGTCGATATGGTCGAAAATCGTCGCCCCGGCATCAAGTCGCGCGAAATCTACGAGGCGCCGGCGGCAATCGCGCTGCACACCGCGCACAAAGAGCTGCAATCGTTCGTCGTGCCGCGCGACCTCGAGCGGCTCACCTCGGAGCTCGGCGTGAAGTACGCGGATCTCGTGTACAACGGCCAGTGGTACTCGCCGACCCGCGACGCCATCGACGCGTTCGCGGCCAGGGTCGAGGAAAAGGTCAGCGGCACGATTCGCCTCAAGTTCTTCAAAGGCGACTGCCGCGTCGTCGGCCGCTCGTCGCCCTTCGCGCTCTACGATCGCGACGACGACAGGGCGCACGTCTCGAGCGCGCCGGCGGCAGGAGCCTGATCCGTGGCGGAGCGCACGCCCCCAGCGACGTTGTGGTCCGGCCGGTTCGCCGCCGAGCCGGATCAGGACGTCTTCGATTACGGCAAGTCACTGTCGGTCGACAAGCGACTCGTCGAGGACGACATCGCCGGCAGCCAGGCCTGGGCCGAAGCGCTCGGCAAGGCGGGCGTTCTCAACAGCGCTGACGTCGAAGCCATCGTGCGTGGGCTCGATCAAGTGCGCGACGCGGTCGTTGCCGATCCGTCGCGCCTCGTAAACGCCCCTGACGAAGACGTACATTCGTTCGTCGAACGTGAGCTGGTCGAGCGTGTGGGCGATGCCGGCCGCCGGCTGCACACGGGACGATCGCGCAACGAACAAGTGTCGGTCGACACCCGCCGCTATCTGATGCGCCGGATTCCGGTCGTCTCGGCCGCCGTTGCTGGCCTCGTCGAAGCACTCGCCGATCAAGCCGATCGCGCCAAGACGACGGTCATGCCGTCGTACACGCACTTGCGCCGCGCGCAGCCGATCTTGGTCGGGCACCTGTGGCTCGCTCACGCGGCGGCGTTTCGTCGCGACGTCGATCGCTTCGAGACCGCGCGCGACGAGGCCGACCTCATGCCGCTCGGCTCGGGCGCGATCGCCGGCACCGCGTACGACATCGACGTCGAGTTTCTCGCGCGCCGCCTCGGCTTCTCGCGTGTCACGGCCAACAGCCTGGACACGTCGGGCGATCGCGATTTCGTCGCCACGTTCCTCTACGCATGCGCGATGACGATGGTCCACCTCAGCCGGCTGGCGGAGGACGTGATTCTGCTCTCGAGCGAGGAGTTCGGTTTCTTCGAGATCCACGATTCGGTCGCGACCGGATCGAGCCTCATGCCGCAGAAGAAGAATCCCGATCCGCTCGAGCTGGTGCGCGGCAAAGCGGGAAAGTCGATCGGCCTGCTGACCGGGTGGCTCGCGACGATGAAAGGGCTCGCGCACGGGTACAACAAAGATCTGCAAGAAGACAAGGTCACGCTCTTCGAGGCAGAGGACACGGTGCTTGCATGCGTTCGGACGAGCGCGACCGTCGTGCGCACGCTCGGACTTCGCGCAGACGTGACGCACCAGGCCGCGTCGGGCTTGCTGCTCGCGACGGAAGTCGCCGACTACCTCGTCGGGCGCGGCGTGCCGTTTCGCACCGCTCACGAAATCACCGGGCGCATCGTCCGCGATCTGTACGAGAGCGGCCGCGATTTCAGCGCGCTGACGCTCGAGGATTGGCAGAAGTACGACGAGCGCTTCGAAGCCGGCGTGTTCAAGGCCATCACGCCCGAGGCTGCCGTCCGCGCGCGTCGGACTCCGCAGTCGACGAATCCGGCCGCCGTGGCCGCGCAGCTCGCCGGGCTGCGCGCCTGGCTCGCCGGACGCCGGTCGTAGATCGACCGTCCCGCGCGCGTCCGATTCCGGTCAGCGGCCAACCTCCGCAGACCGTCCGCGTCGCACGCACGTATAATCCTCAGCACTCTCACCACCAGGAGGGAAGGCATGTCCCATTGGAACCGGAGGCTCGTGCCGGTCGTGTTCGCCGCGCTCGCCGCTGTGACAACGGTCACCGCGTCGGCGCCGCGCGTGACGTTCACCGACACGAAGCTCAAGAACGGCCTGCGCGTGATCATCGCGGAAGATCACAACGCGCCCGTGTTTTCCGTGGCCGTCAACTACAACGTCGGCTCACGCGACGAGCGCAAAGGACGCACCGGGTTCGCGCACCTCTTCGAGCACATGATGTTCAAGGGTTCGGAGCAGGTCGGCCCGGGCGAGCACTTCACGCTGATCTTCAACAACGGCGGCAGCATGAATGGCACGACCAACGAGGATCGCACGCTGTACTACGACATGCTGCCGGCCAACCAGCTCGACCTCGCGCTGTTTCTCGAAGCCGACCGGATGTGGTCGCTCGACATCACGAAGGAGAACCTCGACAACCAGCGGAACGCCGTGCAGGAAGAGCGCCGGCTCAGCGTCGACAACCGGCCGTACGGCAAGTCATTCGAGGCCGTCAACCAGCAGGCGTACACCAACTTTGCCTACGCGCACTCGGTGATTGGGTCGATGGACGATCTCAATGCCGCCGACGTGTCGGACGTCAAGGCGTTCTTCAAGACGTACTACGCGCCGAACAACGCGGTGCTCTCTGTGGTCGGCGACGTGAAGACGGCCGACTGCCTCGAGAAGATCCACACGTACTTCGACAAGATTCCGTCGCAGCCCGCGCCGCCCGTCGTCGATATCGTCGAGCCGCCGCAGACCGCAGAGCGACGGATGACCCTCGACGATCCGCTGGCGCGCACCGCGCGTATCGACATCGTGTGGCACACGCCCGCCGGCAACACGCCTGACGACTACGCGCTGGACGTGCTGGGCACGATTCTCAGCGGCGGCCGCAGCTCGCGCCTCTACGACAGCCTCGTGCGCGACAAGCAGCTCACCTCCGGCGTCTTCGCCGGCCAGTCGAGCATGCGCGGGCCGAGCTTGTTTCAAGTCGGAGGCACCGTGCTCGTCGGCAAATCAGTCGCCGATCTCGAGAGCGGCATCTACGCCGAAATCGAGAAGGTCAAGACGGGTCCGATCGCTGACTGGGAGATTGAGAAGGCCCGCAACATCCAGAAGCGCAATTACGTGTCGGGACTCGGCAGCTCGCTTCAACGCGCCGTTCTGCTCGGTGAGTACGCGTTGTTCTGGAACGATCCGAATCTGATCAACACGGAAGCCGATGCGATCGGCAAGGTGACGATCGCCGACGTTCAACGTGTCGCCCGCCAGTACCTGACACAGGCGAACCGCTCGGTCGTCATCACGAACCCAAAGCCGGCCGCGGGCGGCCAGGGAGGCCGGTAATGTTGACCCGTAAACCCCTCGCCGTCCTCGCGGCGCTCCTGGCCGCTGGCACTGTGCTCTCGGCCGGTCAGCAGGCCGCGCCACCGGCGCAGCAAAACGAAAACAAGGCCGTCGTCATGAAGGGCCGCGCGCCCGTGTCGACGACGCTGCTCAAGATCAATCTGCCCCGGCCGGCGGAAGCGGATCTGCCGAACGGATTGCACTTGATGGTGCTCGAGGATCACCGCCTGCCTCAGATCACGTTCCAGCTGATCATTCGCGGCGCAGGTGGCTACTACGATCCGCCCGACTCGCCCGGCCTCGCGTCGATCACCGCGACGATGATGCGTGAAGGTACGGCGACGAAGAACACACAGCAGATCTCCGAGACGCTCGAGACGATGGCCGCGTCGGTCGGCGTTGGCGCGGGCATGTCGTCGGCCGTCGCGTCGGTCACCGGATCGAGCCTGACCGAGAATTTCGACGCGACGTTCGGTCTTGCCGCCGACATCCTGCTCACGCCGAGCTTTCCGCAGGAGGAGTTCGATCGGTACAAGACTCGGACGCGCAGCAACCTCACGCAGCAGCGCACGAATCCGGGATTTCTCGCCAACGAGATGTTCGCGCACGTCGTCTACGGCGATCATCCGGCCTCGCGGATCGCACTCACGGCTGACGGGCTCGACAAGGCGACGCGCGACGCGATGGTCGCGTTCCACAAGGCGCACTACATCCCTGACTACGCGGTGCTTGCGATCGCCGGCGACATCTCAATGGCCGACGCGCGCAAGCTCGTGGACGCGAAGCTCGGCGCGTGGAAGAAGGCGGGCGTGCCGGATCCCATGGTCACCGATCCTCCGGCGCTCGGCCCTGCGAAGGTATCGTTCATCGCGCGGCCGAATTCGGTGCAATCGAGTCTGTGGCTCGGCACGCAGGCGATCGCGCGCACGAGTCCGGACTACGACGTGGTGACGGTGATGAACGCGATCATCGGTGGCGGCCCGACCGGCCGGCTCTTCACCGATCTTCGCGAAGAGAAAGGCTACACCTACGGCGCGTACAGCAGCGTGTCAGCGCTGCAGTACCGAGGCACGTGGATTGCCTCGCTCGACGTCCGGACCGAAGTCACCGAGCCGGCGCTGCGCGATCTCATCGCGGAAGTCGCGCGCATGCGCAACGAGGCCGTGCCCGACAAGGAGTTCCAGGACAAGAAGCGCGGCGTCGTGGCGGCATTCGCGCTGCAGCTCGAGTCGCCGAGCGCGGTGCTCGGGAACTACATCACGACACGGCTGTACCATTTGCCCGCCGACTACTGGGATCGGCTGCCCGAGCGCATCGACGCCGTGACGCAGGCGCAAGTGCAAGCCGCGGCGAAGAAGTATCTCGATCCCTCCCGCCTCCAAATCGTCGTCGTCGGCGAGCCGTCGAAGATCGCCGACAGCTTGAAGCAGTTCGGGACGGTTGAGACGTATGACGTCAATGGCAAGAGGATAGAGAAGTAGGCCGTCACCGAAGCGCTGCCGTCGCGCGAAACGCCGGCGGCGCGCGGTGATGCGTCCCTTGTTCGTACGCGTACGCGAGCTTGACCAGCGTCGCCTCGCTCCACGCGCGGCCGATGAATGAGAGGCCGACGGGAAGTCCGAGCGCCTGACCTGCGGGGACGGTGATGTGCGGGTAGCCGGCGACGGCGGCAATCGTCGACGCCGAGTTGCTCGACGCGTCGCCGTTCACGAGATCGATCAGCCACGCCGGACCGCCCGTCGGTGCGATCAGCGCATCGAGGTGGAGGTGGTCCATCACGGCGTCGATGCCCTCCTTCTGCGACAGTCGGTGATCCTTCTCGAGCGCTGCGAGATACGCCTTCTCGGTGAGCGGGCCTTTCTCCTGCGCGCGAAGCAGAAGCTCCTGGCCGAAGTACGGCATCTCCGTGTCGCGGTGCGCGTTGTTGAAATCGATGACTTCTTTCAGCGAGTGCACGGGTGCGGTCGGACCGAGCGCCGCGAGGTACTTGTTGAGATCGGCCTTGAACTCGTAGAGCAGCACCTCGAGCTCGGAGTCGTCGAACTGGCCGATCGTCGGAACGTTGGCGGGATCGACGATGACCGCGCCGAGGCGTGTGAGATCGGCGATCGCGGTTTCCATGATGGCGTCGGCCGGCGGGCTGTAGCCCATGAGCTTCTGGCGGATGACGCCGAGCCGCGCGCCGGTCAGGCCGTGCGCATCGAGCGCCGAGGTGAAATCGCGCGCGCGTTTGGCGTCGGCGTCGCGCGTGGCCTCGTCGGTCGGGTCCGTGCCGCCGATGGCCGCGAGGACGATCGCCGCGTCGGCGACCGTGCGGGCCATCGGTCCGGCGGTGTCCTGGCTGTGCGCGATCGGCACGATGCCCGATCGGCTGACGAGACCGAGCGTCGGCTTGAAGCCGACGAGGCCGTTGCTCGTCGCTGGCGAGACGATCGATCCGTCCGTCTCGGTGCCGATCGCGACGGCGCAAAGATTGGCGGCGGCCGCCGCGCCCGACCCCGAGCTCGATCCCGACGGGTTGCGGTCGAGCGCGTACGGATTGTGCGTCTGGCCGCCGCGTCCGCTCCAGCCGCTCGACGAGTGCGTCGATCGGAAATTCGCCCACTCGCTGAGATTGGTCTTGCCGAGGATCACGGCGCCGGCGTCGCGCAGTCGCGCGACGAGAAACGCGTCGACCGGCGGGACCGATCCCTGGAGCGCGAGCGACCCCGCGGTCGTCTGCATGCGGTCGTGCGTCGCAATGTTGTCTTTGATGAGGATGGGGATGCCGTGGAGCGGGCCGCGCGGGCCCTTCGTCTTCCGCTCGACGTCGAGGGCGTCGGCCGTGGCCAGCGCATCGGGATTGATCTCAATGACACTGTGCAGGCCGGGCCCGCTGCGGTCGATGGCATCGATGCGTGCGAGGTACTTCTCGGCGATAGACCGCGAGGTGTCCTGACCCTTCTGCATGCGGTCCTGGAGCGACGCGATCGTCGCCTCCTCCAGATCGAACGCCGGCGCAGGCGGCGGCGTGTCCGGCGCCGGACGGCTGCACGCGGCGATCGTCACGCCGGCGATACCGCAGACCAAAACTGTCAGCCACCTCGACGCGCGCATCACCCGCCTCCGGCCCCTATCGTAAACGCGCTTGCGTTCGTCACGCGCATGGCGTATCTAATTCCCCTCCCCTACGACAAACCCGGCCGCGCTGTGTACGGCGCGTGCGGCCGCTTGGAGGGTCTATGCCGAAGCGCTCGCTGATCCTGGCTGGCGGTGGGTTGAAAGTCGGGTTCCAGGCCGGCGTCCTGCAAGTCTGGCTCGACGAAGCGGGCCTCACGTTCGATCACGCCGACGGCGCGAGTGGCGGCACGTTCAACTTGGCGATGTATTGCCAGGGCATGTCGGGCAAGCAAATCGCCGACAACTGGCGCAACTACGATCCATTTCTCTCGGCCGCGCCCAATTTCGCCGGCCCCGGTGAGTTCGCGCATCAGCAGTCGTTTTTCACGCTCGACGCGATGCGCCAGAACGTGTTCCCGAAGTGGGGCCTCGACTGGAACAAGATCCACGCCGGCAAGCTCGGCACGTTCAATCTGTGCAACTTCTCGAAGAAGCAGCTCGAGGTCGTCACCAACGACGCGATGGACGAAGACCGCCTCGTCAGCGCCGTGTCGCTCCCGATGTGGTTTCCGCCCGTGCTCATCAACGGCGATCTCTACATCGACGCGGTGTATCTCAGCGACGCGAACGTCCAGGAGGCGATCAATCGTGGCGCGGACGAAATCTGGGCGATCTGGACGGTCAGCACGCGCAACGAGTGGCGTCCCGGCTTCGTCGAGCAGTATTTCCAGATCATCGAGACGGTCGCCGACGGCAACTTCTTCGGGATCTGGAATCGCATCGACAAGAGCAACAAAGCCATTGCCGCTGGCGGCAAGGGCGAATTCGGTCGAACGATCGCGCTGAAGCTCATCCAGGCGGAAGTGCCCGTCCACTACCTCTTCAACCTCTCGCGCGATCGGATGGCGGAGGCGGTGAACCTTGGCGTCGACATGGCGCGAACGTGGTGTCAGCAGCAGGGCATTGCGCTCGGCCCGCCCATCACGCAGCCGACGCCGAACTCCGTGCGCACGAGCCTGCAGTTCAGCGAGCAGATGGACGGCTTCGTCGCGCCTGCCGGCGATTTCCAGGCGGGCTTCGACCTCGGCCAGTCGCAGAACAAGGCGCTCTCGGTCCAGCTCACGATGCGCACCGAGGACGCCGACGTGCTCATCACCGATCCCAATCACTCGATGGCGGTCACCGGCTTCGCCGATTCGCCGTGGCTTGGCGGGCGCGTGCCCGTTGACTCCGGCGAGTTCAACCTGCTCGTGAGCACGGTCGATCCGCGCAAGAAAGAAATGCGGTACCGCTTGTTCGTGCATCACACCGACGGCACCGAGCGCACCGTCGCCGGCGTCAAGCGCGTGCAGAACGACAACGTCTTCGGCGAGGTGTGGACGGACACGACGACGCTGTTCACGTCGATTTATCGCGGACACGTCCTGGCGGCCGACGAGCCGACGGCGGATCAAATCGCCACCGGCATCATCCGGATCGGCCTCTTCGAGTTCATGCAGGAGCTCACGACGTTCCGCGTGGACGGCCCGACGCCGGCGACGCGCATCTCGGCGCTCACGCGCTTCTCGCAGCTCTTCATGGGCAAGCTGCTGGACGTCTACGGCGGCTTCATCACCACCGCCTGATCGGGAGACGTCATGGCCGACGCAGATGTGCTCATCGTAGGCTCGGGGTTCGGCGGCGCGGTCACCGCGTGCCGGCTCGCCGAGGCCGGCGCGAAAGTAATCGTGCTCGAGCGCGGGCGCGAGTGGGGGCCCGACACGTTTCCGCGCAAGCCGACCGACGCGTGGGTCTGGAATCAGACCAATCCGGCCGCGCAGAACGGCTGGTTCGACATGCGGATCTTCCCGCACATGACGGTCGCGACCGGCGCGGGCGTCGGCGGCGGCTCGCTCGTCTACGCGAACATCTCCGTCGAAGCGAAAAAGGACACGTTCGACGAGGGCTGGCCGGCGGAAGTGACCTACGCGACGCTGACGCCGCACTACGCCGAGGTTGGGCGGATGATGGAGATCACGCCTGTCCCGGAAGCGCAATGGCCGCAGCGCACGAAGTTGCTCAAGGACGCGGCGACCGCCGCCGGATGGGCCGATCGCTTTCGGCCGCTCGGTCTTGCGGTCCGCTTCGATCCGGCGTGGTCATACGCTTTGCCGAATCCGCACGACCCCGCGCGTTCGAAGACGGTCAAGAACATCCACGGGATCGATCAGGGCACGTGCGTGCACCTCGGCCAGTGCGACATTGGCTGCTCGGTCAAAGCGCGCAACACGCTCGATTTCAACTACCTTGCAGTGGCGAAGAAGTCCGGCGCGGTGATCCGGCCGCTCCATCTGGTTCGCAGCATCAGAACCGTCGCCGGCGGGTACGAGCTCAGCGTCGATCAGATCGCCGGCGGCAAGCTCACGCCCATCACGCTCACCGCGCCGCGCGTGATCGTCGCTGGCGGCTCGCTCGGGTCGACCGAGTTGCTGCTGCGATCGCAGGCCAACCTGCCCAAGCTCAGCGCGAGGCTCGGGCACGGCTGGAGCAGCAACGGTGATTTTCTGACGCCGGCTCTCCATCCGTTTCGCGAGGTCGACCCGACGCGCGGCCCCACGATCACGGCCGCGATCGATCTGCTCGACGGCGCGTATCAAGGACGGCAGATCTTCATCGAGGACGGCGGACTTCCAGACCCGGCGGCCGATCAGCTGCGCGCTGCGGCGGCCGATCCGAACGCCAGCGAGTTCATGCAGCGCGTGACCGCGACGCTGATGCCGGTGCTGAGCTCGATCGACGTCATCCGCCGCGTGATGCCCTGGTTCGCGCAGTCACGGGACGCGGCCGACGGCATTCTGTCGCTCGCGTCAGGCCAGCTCGCGCTCGACTGGGACATCACGGCGTCGCAGCCGACGATCGACGCCGTTGTGTCGGCGCACCAGAAGCTGGCGCAGCTCACCGGCGGCCTGCCGCTGACGCCGCTCACGTGGACGATCGGGCACGACCTCATCACACCGCATCCGCTCGGCGGCTGCAACATGGGCACCTCCGCCGCCACCGGCGTCGTCGACTGGAAAGGCGAAGTGTTCGGCTACCCGGGGCTGTTCGTCGCGGACGGCGCGATCGTGCCAAAGGCGATCGGCCTCAATCCGTCGCGGACGATCGCGGCGCTCGCGGAGCATATCGCCGCGCAGCTCGTGAAGTAGACAGCTGCGTGCTAGCACCGAGCGCCGTGATACGGTGAGGCCGTGACGACCGTTCTGCGCCGGCTCGCCGTGATCGTCTTGTGTGCGGCCTGCAGCCTCATGCTCGGGCGCGCGCAGAGCGTTGACGAGCGGGCACTCTCGACGTGGATCGACGCGCACAACGGCGAGGCGGTCGTGCTGCTCGAGCGGGCGGTCAACATCAACAGCGGCACGGACAATCTTGCGGGCGTGCGGCAGGTCGGCGCGCTCTTTCGCGCGGAGTTCGACGCGCTCGGGTTCAAGACGTCGTGGGTGGACGGCGCGGAGTTCAAGCGCGCGGGCCATCTCGTTGCGGTCCACAACGGCCGCGGTCCGAAGATTCTCCTCATCGGGCATCTCGATACCGTGTTTCCCGCTGACAGTCCGTTCCAAAAGTTCGAGCGTCTCGACGCGAAGATGGCCAAGGGCCCCGGCGTCATCGACATGAAGGGCGGCGATGTCATCATCATCCAGGCCCTGAAGGCGCTGCAAGCCGCGGGCGCGCTCGCGACGATGAACGTCACCGTCGTGATGACCGGTGACGAGGAAGACGCCGGCCGGCCGCTGAGCAAGGCGCGTGCGGCGCTCGTCGAGGCGGGCAAGGGTGCGGCCGCCGCGCTCGGTTTCGAGGACGGCGACGGCGATCCCGCGCACGCCGTCGTCGCCCGGCGCGGCAGCACGAATTGGGTGCTCACGACGTCGGGCACGCCTGCGCATTCGTCGCAGATCTTTCAGAACGACGTCGGCTTCGGCGCGATTTTCGAGGCGGCGCGGATCCTCGACGGATTTCGAACGAAGCTGTCGTCCGAAGCGCACCTGACGTTCAATCCTGGCGTGATGCTCGGCGGCACGTCCGTCGACTTCACGAGCCAGCAGGCGCGCGGCACGGCCTTCGGCAAGACGAACGTCGTCGCCGAGCACGTGACAGTGGCCGGCGATCTGCGCGCGCTCACGCCGGATCAGTTCGCGCAGGCACGAAAAGCCATGGAAGCGATCGTTGCCGCGTCGCTGCCGAAGACGCACGCCGAGATCGTCTTCGACGAAGGCTACCCACCGCTCGCGCCCACGCCGGGCAACAGCGAACTGCTCACGCTCTACGACACGGCGAGTCGATCGCTCGGCCTCGGCGCGGTTGAGGCCGTGAGCCCCGACAAGGCCGGCGCCGCGGACGTCTCGTTTGTCGCGAGTGAGATTCCAATGATCATCGACGCGATCGGCCTCAAGGGCCACGACGATCACACGCCGGGCGAGACGGCGGATCTTTCCACGCTGCCGACCCAGACGAAGCGCGCCGCGGTCACACTTGGGAGACTTGCCGGGGGCGCGAAATAGAGCACCCTTCCGAACTTCGGACTTCGGACCAAGGACGACGAGGGAACCCCGGACTTCGGACCTCGGACCTCGAACGACGAAAGTCCTACGCGAGCGCCGGCGCCGCCGCGGCGTCCGCCTGCTCCGGCCGCGTGATCCGCCACACGATTCCGAACGCGACCATGAGCAGCATCGCCGCGAGCAGGAACGGCGCGCCCGGCAAGTGCCAGTCGCGCTTCGATCCGATGAACGTCGCGAAGGTCAACGAGAACAGCGCGGGTCCAAGGATGCCCGTGATCGTGACGACGCTCGTGAGCGCGCCCTGCAGCTGTCCTTGCTCTTTCGGCCCGACGCGGCGCGTCATCAAGCCCTGCGCCGACGGTCCGTACAATCCCCAGAACGCCATCACGAGAATGCCGAGCGTGAAGCGAAAACCTGTCGGTGCGAGGCCGTAGATCACGAACGCCCCGACGCCGAAGCACAGACTCGTAAGCAGCGTGCGTCGCTCGCCCAGCCGCGCGACGATCGGCCCGACCAATCCGCCCTGCACGATCGACGTCGCCACACCGACCGCGCCGAGCGCCAACCCCACCTTGAAGCTGTCCCAGCCGTACCGGTAGCCCGTGTACAGCACGAACACGTTCTGCAGCGACTGATGGGCCATGTAGTACAGAAAATGCACCGCTGCGAAGCCGAGCAGTTGACGATGCGTGCGGAGCAGTTTGAGCGCGCCCCACGGATTGGCGCGGGCCCACGAGAACGCCATGCGCCGCTCGGGCGTGAGCGACTCGGGCAGCACGAACAATCCGTACATCGCGTTCGTCAGGCTCAGCCCCGCGGCGACCCAGAACGGCAGCCGCGGACCGCCTCTGCTCAGCACGCCGCCGAGCACGGGACCGACGATGAAGCCGATGCCGAACGCGGCGCCCATCAACCCGAACGACTTGGCGCGCTTGTCGGGCGGCGTGACGTCGGCGATGTACGCGAACGCCGCAGGGATGCTCGCGGCCGTGACGCCGGAGATCAGCCGGCCGACGAACAGCCATCCGAGCGTCGGCGCGAGCGCCATCAGGATGTAGTCGAATCCGAGACCGAAGTTCGACATCAGCACGACCGGTCGCCGTCCGAAGCGATCGGAGATGGATCCCAGGATCGGCGCCGCGAAAAACTGGATGCCGGCCCAGACGGTGCCGAACAGTGCCAGCGTCGTGGCCGCGCGCGCGGTGTCGCCGCCGCGAAACGCTTCGATCAAGTTTGGCAGGACAGGAATGATCATCCCGAGCGCGAGCATGTCGAGCAGCACTGTGATCAGAATGAAGACGACCGCGGCGCGGCGGGGAGGTGCGGCGGGTTCGGACATGGCGGCCAGGTACTGTATCAATCCCCGCGCGAAGTGTCGGCAGGCGGGGCGGACCAGCGATCCTTCGGGACAATCTTTGGCTTCGCGGGATCGCCGAGATAGTGCGGCGACATGATCTGTACGCCGTACTCGTTGAACGCGTCCTGGATGTTCGCGCGGAGTGCGCCCAGGACGATTCGGCGGGTTCGCGGGTCCTCCAGGCTGACGAACAGCGTGTACCGGACGTAAAAATCCTCGAGGTCCGACTGCAGAACCATCGGCGCAGGCTCCGATCGAATTCCGGCCGTGCGCGACGCTGCCAGACGCAGCATCGAGTCCACCTGGCGCCACGGCGTGTCGTAGCCAATGGTCACGGTCGTCGGCACGAGCACGGGAGTGTTGCTCGCGTTGCGCGAGTAGTTCATGACCTCTTTCGAAACGAGCACGGCGTTCGGGATCGTGACCTCGTCGCCGCGCGGCGTCTCGATCTTCGTCGACAGCGTGCCGAGGTGCACGACCGTGCCCTCGATGTCGCCGACACTCACGTAGTCCCCGACGCGAAGCGCGCGCGAGTACGTGACCGTGAGTCCGCTCATGATCTGGTTGACGATGCCCGTCGAGCCGAGCGACACGACGAGGCCGACGAAGACGCTCACTCCCTTGAAGGCGTCGGTCCCGCTCCCCGGCAGAAACGGGTACGCGACGATCAACGCGAACAACCAGAGGAGCGCGCCCGCAATGCGGCGCGTCGGCGCCACCGTCTCGGGATAGAGCGCTGGCACCTCGAGCTGGCCCCTCTCGACCGCGGCGAACACGCGGTTGAACAGCCTCTGGACGATCCGCGTGACGACGACGATGAATGCAACGGTCGCGAGGCCTGGAGCGGCGCGAAGAAGACCGTTCCCCATCCACTCGAGCCGGTCGATGAGAAAGCTCCAAATCGCGTCGCCCCACGGCCTCGAGTACGGGAACCGGCGGAGCACGAACGTCAGCCAGACGTACCCGATGAGGAGGATGACGATGAGCGTCGCGAAATCGATTGCGCGCTGAGCGTAATGCACGAGGCGCGATCGCTCGGCCCGCGACACCGGAAGCGGGAACGAGACCGAGACCCGGCCTTCCGAGGCGGCGAGCCATCGCCCCGCGGCCTTGTCGATGCGGCGCAGGACGAAGATGACCGCGATGAACGCAATCGTGACCCCGGCCGCCTGAGAGGCACCCCAGGTCAGCGAGCGCACCGATTCGCCCTCGCGAACCTCATCGAGGGCAACCTGCAGGCGCGACAACGCGAGCCGCGCGTTGCTGTCGACCGTTTCGCCCGCCAGCGCGTCGACGTCCGCGGGCAGGATGACGAAGGCGTCGCGTCCGTCCACGCTGAAGACGGCCGCGCCGTCGAGGAAGCGCAGGTCTGCGTGCGCCGGGCCGCCCGCCGTGGCAAAGCCGTTCAACAACGTTTCCGCCGCCAGCACGCGATCCGCCGACCTGCGTCCGATCAGCGACGCGCGGAACACGGTGATCTCGCGATTGGCGAGTTTCAGCGCGACGGGCTCATCGGGACGCGCGGTTGCGATGAGCGATGCGACCGAGCTTTGAGGTGCGGCAGCAGTGGCGGCGCCCTGCGTCTGGCCGGTCGCGGCCATTGGCCAAGCGGCCAGTATGAGCGTGCCGATAGCACAGCACACGGTCCGATTTCGGTGACGGCGTCGCAACAGCAGGGGCAATGGCGCCTCGAGTCCCGACAGCATACGACCATGGGCCGAGGCGCGCAAAAGAATGGCGGTAGACTGCTAAAGACGCGATGCCGCTCAGTCACCTTGTGACCGTTCGAACGTTTATCAACCGCATCGAGGCGGAGCTGGCGCGATCGGCGCTCGCGGCGGCCGGCGTCGATGCGGTGCTGCAGCTCGACGATTGCGGCGGCGTGCGGCCCTCGCTCTGGCTCACCGGCATCGACCTGCTGGTGCGGCCCGAAGACTACGCGCGCGCGGCCGAGGTGCTCGATCTGCCGGCGCTGCAAAGCGTCGATCTTCGCAGTGTGAATGAGTAGATGGCCAGCGTGTACGACTTCACCGTGCGATCGATCGACGGCCGCGCTGTGCCGCTGTCAATCTACCGCGGCAAGACGCTGCTCATCGTCAACGTCGCGAGCCGGTGCGGATACACGCCGCAGTACGCCGGTCTCGAGCGGCTGTACCGCTCGCACAAGGAGGACGAGTTCATCATTCTCGGGTTTCCGTGCGACCAGTTCGGCCGTCAGGAACCGGGCACGGACGAGGAGATCCAACACTTCTGTTCGACGAAGTACGACGTCACCTTTCCTCTCTTCAGCAAGATCAAGGTCAACGGTCCCGACGCGCATCCGCTCTATATCTATTTGAAATCCCAGAAGAAGGGACTCCTGGGCCTTGAAGCGATCAAGTGGAACTTCACGAAGTTTCTCGTCAGTCCAGATGGGGAAGTCCTGAAGCGCTACGGATCGGCTGAGACGCCCGAGGCGATCCAGAGGGACCTGCGTGCGCGTCTACCTGCTTCACCACGCTGACGCGGTCGGACCCGACGTCGACCCGCAGCGACCGCTCTCACCCGAAGGCGTCGATCACGCCGCGCGGCTCGCCACACTCGCCCAAGCCCGCGGCGTCGCGCCGGCGGCGATCTGGCACAGCGGCAAGCTGCGCGCGCGCCAAACGGCCGAGCCGTTCTGGCGGATGTGCAGTCCGTTCGCGGAGTTCAAGATGGTGCGCGGGCTGGGCCCGGACGATCCGCCGGGCGTCATTCATCTCGCGATTCTCAAGGAGACGAGGGACCTGCTCATCGCCGGCCACATGCCGAGCATTGCGGCGATCCTGCGCCGACTCATCGGCGACGCGGCCGACTTTCCACACCATGGGCTGGTGGCGGTCGAGGCCGACGATTCTGGCGTGAGCTGGCGGGAGTTGTGGCGGCTGACGTGAGGCGCGTTGGAGCGCGCCGAGGGCTCAGCGGATTTCCTGCGGGTTGCGCTCGATCATCACGGTGACGGGCGAAGTCAGTCGCACCGTGAGCGGGGCGTTGGCGGCGAACACCGCGTCGTTCCTCCCGCCGGCGGCGACGGCGGCGGTGCCGCCCGCTGCGCCTGCGCCGGCGCCAATGGCCGCGCCTTTCTTGCCGCCGATGACCGCGCCGAGAATCGCGCCAATCGCAGCGCTCGCGCCGACCTTCGACGTCGCCTCGCTCGCCGGCGCTTCGCCTTCACGGAAGAGCGCCTCCGTCTGAATCGGCTGACGCGTGTTGTCCGGCAACACGAGCGCGGTGAACTTGATCCCGAGCCGCGCGCGCTCCCTGAACTTGCCGCCCGGATTGACGGAGGTGACGTTGCCTTCGAGCGTCGAGCCGGCCGGAATCGCCGCGCGCCCGCCGACCATCACGTCGCGCGTCACCTTCGCCGTGACCTTGTCCTCGACCTTGGCCGTCGCGCTCGAAATCGATTGGAGGAGGTGAATTCCAATGACCGAGTTCTCGACGACCGTCAACTCTTCGAAGCGAGGCTTGGGCGTTTCCGTCGGCGGCGGTACCGTTTCGTCGGGCGGCGGCGGGAGCGCGACGTCGGCCGCAGGGGTCGGGACCGGCGTGGTCGCCGCCGGCAACGTCGGCTCAGGGGTTGGCTGAGGCGACGGCGTCACGGCCGCGGGTTTCTGAGTCTGAGTCTTTGTGGTGCCGGACGTCGCGTGCGGCGTTTCCGCGCGCGGCTTCGGCGAAGGCGCCGCCGGCGTGGCGGGTTCGACTGGTGCCGGGGGCACGTCGACGGGCGCAGGCGGATTGACCAGCGCCGACGGCTCGGCCGCAGGAACTGCTGGAGGTGGCGCGGGAGTCACGGGCGCGGGAGCCTGAACGGCTTCGGCGCCGCGAGCGGGCGCGCTCACCCGCATGGCCACAAATCCACCCACACCGGCCGCAATGATGCAGCCCGTGCCGACGACGGCGAGAACGACCGTTCTGGCGGACATGGCGTCTGAGTGAGGGAGCAAGGCCCGTACCGTACCCGCGGCCGCGCTTTTTCCCGGATTATGCACGATCGGCCAATATCTGAGGACAGCCGCCGTCATCAAACGGGCACACTGAAATCAACAAAACAGCGTACCGGTGCGGGCTGGACGCGCTACTGTGGTTGGCGCGAAATCCGCATTTGCCTGAGTGAAGGAGGCCCCCGACTGCGGGAGAGTACCTGGATGCGCCTCGCCCTTCGCCTACTGCTCGCCTTCGTCATCGTCGCCGGACCGCTCGCGGGCCGCGCGTCGGCGGTGACGATCAAAGAGCTGCTCGACTACAACGGCCGGCTGAGCGACGACATCCTCGTCGCGCTCATCGAATCGGACGGGTCGGTCTTCCATCTCTCGATTTCTGACGTGGCGTCGCTGCGCGACAAAGGCTTGAGCGATCGCGTGATCATCGCGATGCTCAAAACGGCGCACCGCAACGATCCGCCGCCCGCGCCGGCGCCAGCTCCTGCGAAAACGTCGGGCGTTGCTCAAACGGAGCCGCCGCCCGATGCGTTCGATGCGCCGCCGCTCGATGGACCGGATCAGACGTACGGCATGCAGGAGCCGCCGCAGGAAATGCCGGTGAGCCAGCCCGCGGCGCCGGTCGTCGTCCCGGTGCAACCTGCCGACCAGGTCGTCGAATACGTTCCGTATCCCGTCTACGTCCCGGTGCCGGTCGCGGTGAGGCCGCATCCGGCGCCCGCACCGCCGCAGCCGCAGTATTGGGGCTGGGGGGGACAGCGGCGTCCCGACAGCTGGCCG
>CAYQRM010000207.1:0-20345 GCA_964419785.1 uncultured Solibacteraceae bacterium
AACATGATATTTTGCAATCAATTCCATGCCCCGCCGGCAGGTGATGTTCAAGATCGCCACGCCGCTCATCATTTGCCTTCTGGCGGAAGGCGCGCTGCGCGTGTTCAACGTGCGCGATCGCCTTGGAATCGCCGAGCGTAAGACACTCGCTGCCTATCAAGGCGAGCCCGGGCTCGATCAATATCTGAAGGACCTCTACGACTGCGGCGTGCAGTCCGCGAAGGCGCATCATCCGCGCTACGCCCGCTACGTGCTTCAAGACATCAACGAGAACTGCACGACGCAAACGGTCAACTATGCGAACCGGATGCGCAAGACGTGGAATCCGCAGCCGCCGATCGCCGATCCGGCGCCCCGCGTCTATGAAGTCGGCATGTTCGGTGGCTCGACGATGGAGGGTCAGGGTGCGACGGACGAAGAGACGATCCCGTCACACTTTTCGAGACTGGCGAACACCGAAGGCGGCGGCCTCGTGTATCACGTCACCAACTACGGCGTCGGCGCGTACACGTTCACCCAAAGCGTCTACAAGCTGGTCGGGCTCCTACGCGCAGGGCAGCATTTCGACGCCGTCATTTTCTACGACGGCGCCAACGACGTGGACTACGCCTACAACCTCGGCCAAGCGGGCGCACTCGCCGAGGAGGATCTCGTCGAGACCAGGCTCGAGGGCGGAACGTGGGACAGAATCGCGCAGTTCGGCAAGGGCCAGCTGAACGCGTGCGTGCTGTGCATGACCGCCGGCGTGCTGGCGCGCCACACGCCGTTTCTCGAAGATCACCTCACGCCGCTCATCGTCCGCGCGCGCGACGCGATTCACTTCAAGAAGGGCCAGAACGACGACACCGATGAGGAGCCGCTCGCCGAAGAGATCGCGACCTACTACGCAGACTCCCACGCGCTGCTCGTTCGGCTCGCCGCGGCCTACAATTTCAAATACCTGGATCTCTGGCAGCCGAGCTTGATGGACGACCGGTACGGTCCCGGCGAAGCGCAGCTCGCGAAGATGGATCCGCGACTCACCGACGACAAGCTGCGCCGTCTCTATGCGCTCGCTCGGCACGACACCGGTGCGAAGCAGCTCACGAACTTCTTCGATGTGTCGGATGCGCTCGCCGAGCGTACGCACGCGTGCTACCTCGATGCCGTTCACGTGAGCGGCGCCTGCAACGGGGTCGTCGCGGCCCGGATTTACGACCTTTTCCGCACGAGCCAGTAGCCGCAATCCACCGACGTGCGGCGAAGATCGTCGTGACCGCGGCGCGCTAGCGCGCGAGGGCGTTGTTGTGGCGGAACGCAATGGCGTGCCCGACCGTCAGCGCGACGGGCATCACCCACCAGGTGTGCCGGACCCAAGGCGTGTCGGAGCCCTTCATTTTCGCGGCGACCGTCATCAGCGCGACGTCAAACGCTTCGCCGGCGACGAAGGTTGCCGGCGCGCCCTTCGCGACGACGCCCGCAACGAACGGATCGGCCTCGTAGCAGTCCGGGCAGCGCTTCGACACGGCGAATGTGCTTTGCGTATCGAGCACCATCGCCGTATTGAGCGCGGCGGCGACGACCCAGAACCTGGCGTCGGTGACTTTCTTCTTCGGCGCTCCAGTGTCGCCGTGTTGAACGGCCACCGGCCTGAGGATCGGCGGCGGGAGCTGGGCGTCCTCTACAAGGCGAGTTTGGGCGTAACTGGAGGCGGCTGTCGCGAGCACGAGCAGGACTGCGCCGCACAGTTTTCGCATCGCCAATCCGATGTCCACCGTTGCGCAAGCCGAGTACCGAGGCGCCAGTCTCGAATCGACCCAAATTCCTGCAGTTCTAGCGCTTGCCCTCGCCAAGGGCGGCCCGTGGGAAGATATTTGGGACGCGGCAGGAAGACTTCAGCCTCGGCACATCCTGCAGGCGCCGGTTCCGCAAGCCGATACGCCAAATGCCTATGTCCAGACACTCGATGCGTCTCGCCGTGATTTCAATGTTGTTCGTCGCCGCTCTGGCCGCGCCCCGCGCTCAGGGGACGCCCTCAGCCTCGGCCGGCTTCCCCCCGGCGGGCCAGCCGCCCATCCTGACGGTCGTGTCTTCAGGCGCTGCACCGCGAAAGATGCTGCGGTACGCCGTCACCAAGGACTACAGGTCGCACATGGACATGACCATGGCGCTCGGCATGACGCTCGGCATGGCTGGGATGGACGGCCAGTCGATTCCGATTCCGCCGATGAAACTCGGCGCGGACCTGGCCGTGACTGGCATCACACCGGCTGGCGAGATCTCGTACAGCTTCGGTTTCAGCGACATCAGCGTCGACAGCGCGAACGCCGATCCATCCGCGGCGGCCTTGATGCAAAGCTTTGCCGCCGACATGAAGACGCTTCACGGCTCGATGACGATCACCAACCGCGGCGAGTCGCGCGGCACGCACTTCGACACGAGCCAGATCTCCAATCCGCAACTCAGTCAGATGGTGGGCTCGCTGTCGCAGTCGCTCGACGGCCTCGTGATGCCGCTGCCCGCCGAGGCCGTGGGTGTCGGCGCGCGCTGGGAGGGCCGTCAGACCGTCGGTGCCAACGGCATCCAGATGCAGCAGAAGAACACGTGGGAAGTTCAGAGCATCGAGGGCTCGGACGTGAAAGTCAAAGTCACGATCGAACAGACGGCAGGCGCGCAGCCCATCAACAGCGCGGGGATGCCGGCCGGCGCCGAGATGTCGCTCGACAAGATGAACGGCACGGGAACCGGGAACGCCACCTTTCATCTGAACGGGCTCGTGCCGACGAGCGACGTAAGCACGTCGAGCACGATGTACATGAGCATCAATATGGGCGGGCAGGCGCAGCCGGTCACGGTGGCCGTCACGGCCAAAGTCGGCGTCGTTCCCGGGAAGTAGCGCGCGGCTCACGGATGAATCCGATCGAGCTCCGGCAGCATCACAATGCCCGCTTGATCGTCGGATGACGTGTGTGCGACGACGGCGCGGCAGAGTGCGGACGAGCGGTTCATGACGAGGTGCGGCACTTCAGCCGGCACGTAGACGTACTCCCCGGTGCGCGCCACGAGCATTTCGCCGAGGCGCTCGCCGAAGTACATCACGGCCTCGCCATCGATCACGTACACGGCGGTTTCGATGCCACGGTGCAAGTGCGTTTTCGCCCGCGCCCCCGGGGGCAGCTCGACCATCGTCATGCAGATTGCCTGCGATCCGGCAGTCGCGCCGGTCAGGCCCGACAAGTAGGTGAGGCCTTGTTGTCCCTGGTACGCCTCGCCCGAACGAATCACTTTGCACGTCGTCATCACGCACTCCGCGCGTCGAGTTTACTGCCGGGCTCGCACCAGATGTAGGATCGGGGGCCAAGGGTCATCGGGCCATTGAGTCATTGGGCCAATGGGTCATCGGAGGGCGCACGATGCGGCCTCGAATTTTTGTCCTCGTTGTCGCGATCTTGATTGCGGCCGCGGCCGCGTTCTGGTTTACCCGCCGATCCAAGGCGACGTCGTCCCAGTCCGCCACGACGGCGGCGTCATCACCAGCGGCGGCTGCGGCGGCGCAAGCGGCGGCGAACGCGTCGAGTCAGCGTGCGATTCAGCTGGATATCAACCATCTCGGACTCACGCCCGAGCGCGCGAAGCTGCTCTTCAGCCTGACGGTCGGGCCCCTGCCCGGCGTGTCGATCGACGGACTGACCAAAGATCCCAACGAGTTCGATGGCACGCAGGCCGTGGTCTACCTACTGCACGAATGGCGGGCGCTGACGCCAGAGCAGCGCCAGGCCGCGGCCGCGCTCATTTATGGATCGCCGGCGGCGAAGAACGGGCGATCGAGCGCGCTCCTGCCCGACGCCTGGGCCATGCATCCGCCACGCGTCATGGCCGCCGGTTTCGGCGCGTCGCCGTCGACGGATCTTCCCGCGCACGACTACCAGTCGCTCGCAAACAATGCGAACAACACGATCGCGCAGATGCTCGGCACGTCGCCGATTCCGCACGTTGTCGACGTGCAGATGCAGGGATCGCTTGGCACCGAGTACGGACACTCGACCTCCTGGGCCGAGCCGCACCAGAACGATCCGAACACCGGCGACTTCAAGCGGTTTCCCGATGGGAAATGCCACACGATCTTGTGGGACTACAAGTTCGTCGCGCTCGACGACATGTCCACGGCCGCGATCCTCGCGCACGAGCTGACGCATTGCTATCAGGACGCCTGGGCCGGCACGTACGACAATCGCGCCGCGCAGCCGCGATGGGTCGCCGACGGCGAGGCGAACTGGGTCGCGGCGACCATCGTGCCATCCGGCCAGATCATCGACAAGGATTGGCCGCAATACGTCTACGGGCCGAAGACGGTCTACAGCGATCGCTGGTACGACGCGATTGGCGTCTTCGGACATTTGAGCGACATCACGGGCGCATCGATCGTCTGGCCGCGCCTCGCGCCGACCGCAGTGACGAGTGAAAACGGCGACGATGCGGCCACGCTGGCGGCATACATTCAGGGGATCAGCACGTCGTACTTTTCGAGCTGGGGTGCGAGCTACTTCCAGGGGACGAACTACAACTGGAAGATCGCCGGACCCGGCCAGCCACCAAGTTCCGGTCCGGCGCCCGATGACGTGGAGATTAATCCGGGGACGGACACGACGATCTCCGCGCCGTCATACCAGGCGACGCTCGCGAGCGTCAGCGGCGGCTCCGACTTCATCGTCGTCGCGCTGCTCACAGGCTACGGACGCGCGCACGATCAAGGATGGGCGGTTGACACGGCGCTCGACCCGTCCGGTCCGCTGGTGTTCTGCCTCCGCGAGGCCGGCTGCAAGTGCGAGGACGAACCAGACATCCCGCTGCCGCCGGAGGTCAAGCAGGCGACGGCGCCGATCTCGATCGGCATCGACGGCGGCGATCAGGTCGCGCAAGTCTGGCTGTCCGGCCACTCGATGAACGAGTTCTGCAAGAAGAAGCCTGAGAAGACGCCGCCCGTGCCTGCGCCCACGCCACGCCACAACGGCGGAGGCGACGGAGGCGTCCCCCCGGATCCGGATCCGCAACATCCCAATCCCGGTCCTGGCGAGTCGCTCGGCGACCCGCACCTGAGGTCGTTCGACGGGTTCCGCTTCGACTTCCAGCAGCTCGGCGAGTACACGCTGGTGCGATCGACAAAGGACGATTTCGTCGTGCAGGTCCGGCAAGTGCCCGTGCCCGGATCGCGAGGCGTCGCCGTCAACCAGTCGATGGCGACGAAGATCGGCGGCAAGCGCGTGACGGTGTCGCTCGAAAACGGCGCCGCGGTCCTCCGGATCGACGGCACGGTCGTCACCGGCGATCCGCCGGTCATGCCGGGCATGTCGCTCACACGACTGCAGACCGGCTACGGCGTCAGCTACGTGTTCGAGTGGCCCGACGGCACGGTCGTCCGCGCGGAACAGCTTGGCAAGTACACGATCAACGTCCGCGTGCGGCCGTCGGCGTCACGGCACGGCACTCTCGAGGGATTGCTCGGCAACGATGACGGATCGGCGGACAACGATTCCTCGGAGCCGGCCGCGTTCGTGCAGAAATTCCTCGTGCCGTCGTCGGCCTCGTTGTTCGACTATCAGCCCGGCCAGACGTCCCAGACGTTCATCGACTCGACGTTTCCGGATCCAAGCTCGACGGTGCCGAACCGCGACGCCGCCGAGCGCGCGTGCCGCGAGCAGGGCATCACCGATCCGCAGCTGCTGCACGACTGCATCATCGATTTTGGCGTGACCAATGGCTTCCTCTTCGCGAGCCAGTACGCGCACGAGCAACAGGTCCTCGAAGCGCGCGCTTCGCTTGCTTCGATGAATGCGACGACGACGGCGGCGCCGAAGGAAAAGATCGTCGTGATGGCCGGCGAGATCACGGACAAGACCAAGCCGACGGAATTCTCGTTCAAGGCAGACGCCAACGACGTCATCTATATGCACGGCGGAGCGGATTGCGTCGATCGGTCGGAGACGCACACAATCTGGTTCCTGCTCTATGGCCCAGATGGGAAGCAGATCGGCGGCGCGCATCCTGGCTGCGACATGGGGCGATACCTGCTTCCGGCGGCGGGCACGTACACCATCAAGGGCAATCTCTCGAAGGATCAGATCGGCAAGTACAGCGTGCCGATCCGATTCCTGCGCCACGATCGCGTCGCCGCGATCAAGTACGGCGACATCGTCTCCGGGACCATCGATCAGAAGGGCGCGCACGATGTCTACACATTCGCGGCGCAGGCCGGCGATCTCATTCAGATTTCGGGCAAAGGCTGCGAGCTTTCCGAAATGTTCACGGGCATCGTGAGTCCCGATGGGTGGGATGCGCTCGGGCCGGTTTGCCGCGAAGGGACGACGTACAAGATCCCGAAAGCCGGGACGTATAAGCTACTCATCAACTACGACGACAAGGGGCCGGGCAAATATCAGTTCGTGTTCCAGGGTGTGAGCAGCAAGTGATCCGAAGGGCAACAGTTTTGTAATTGCCCGCGACAAACCTCATGGCGCGGCGAGCACGCGCCCTCGATTCAGGCCGATGAATCGGCCTCTCGGTCGTGCGAGCGCGTGGCGCGGCGCATGCATTGTCAGACTCGCCCAGTCAGGGCAGGCGGCGATGCACACACAAGGACACCTCTCGGGCGGTCGGGCCGCGTGGACGCTGGCGATCGCGACATTCATCGTCTCGACCACGTTTGTCGTCGGCGCGACGCCTGCGGACGAAGCGGCCGTGCGCGCGACCTACAAGCAGCTCGAGCAGGCGCTTCGGACCGGTGACGGCGCGGGCTGGTTGCGACTGATGGATTCCCAGACGCTTGCCGCGATGCCCGAAGACGCGAAAGCGATGTGGCGCAGCGGTCGCTTTCGCGATGCGTCGATTCGCTACGACGCGATCAACGTCCGCGTCGACGGCGACGAAGCCGCGATCGTCGGCAAGATCACGTCGTCGCAAAGCGGCGCCCACGTGCAGTATCACGAGCTGATCCTCGTTCGCGAAGGCGGCGCGTGGAAGCTCGCCATGGAGGAGTACCACGATCAACCGATCGATCCGGCAGTCGTCTACGCGATGCTGCCCGGACAGGGCGGATCGTTCATGGCGGCAAAGGCGCCGTGGCGCTCGGTCACGCCGGTGCCGGTGACCAGCAAGACATCAACTGCAGGCACATGGACCGTGCGTGCGACCCGCGATGAAGATTCTGTGTACGTTCGCTGTGAAACGTCGAAGGCGCTGCCGCCGCCCGGCACGGAGCTTCGCAGGTCGAGCAATGGCATGGCGAGCACGGGCGTGCCGTCCGTGCCGCTGCTCAAGCTCACGGTGACGGGCGCGCGCGGACCTCAGCAGTACAACCTCAGCATCGGCGCCGTGGTCCAGACGCGAGCGACGCCAGACGCGTCGACGAAGGTGCTGCACGATCGCTATTTCGTGCAATACAACCTGTCGGTCGACGCGCTCAAGTCGAATGAGGTCGTCGACCTCTTCGGCAATCACACCGGCGATCGATTCGCGAAGCTGATCAGCGTGGACGGCTCGTCGATCACGGCCAGACTGCCGCTCCGCGCGCTTGGCACGAGCGCGCCCGCGCGGATCACGATTGAAGACGCGAACCGTCCCGGGACGTTTCTGCTCGCGACGGTCGACCTGTTCGGCGCCTTGATTCGATAGCGGCTCGAATACTGGGCGGGTGGGGTCGTCCGGCCCCTTCGCGCGCCCACGCGCGTAGAATCTGACGTATGGCGACTGACCAGGATCACGATCACGGTCACGATCACGGCCACGACCATCATCATCACCACGATCACGGCGGCGCCGGTCATTCCCATGGCGTGAGCGCCGACGCGGATTTCCGCTATCTGACGATCGCGCTCGTGCTGATCGTCGGCTTCATGGCGTTCGAAGTCGTCGTCGGCATCGTGGCGCACTCGCTCGCGCTGCTCTCCGACGCCGGGCACATGCTGACCGACGCGGGCGCGCTCGTGCTGTCGCTCGTCGTCATCCGCCTGGTGCAGCGGCCGAGCGGTGGGCAGCTCACCTACGGGATGCGGCGGGCTGAGGTGCTGAGCGGGCAGGCGAATGGCGCGGTGCTGCTCGTGCTCGGCGTGCTCGTCATCTACGAAGCGATCTCGCGTTTGATCACGCCTCCGGACGTCGCGGGGCGGCTCGTCACGACCGTGGCTGGGGTGGGCATCGTCGTGAACATCGTCGCGGCCTGGGTGCTCGCGAAAGCCAACCGTCAGAGCCTGAACGTCGAGGGCAGCTTTCAGCACATCGTCACGGATCTCTACGCCTTCATCGGCACGTTCATCGCCGGCGCGGTCATCGTCTTCACGGGGTTCAACCGCGCAGACGCGATCGCGTCGCTCTTCGTGGCGATCCTGATGATCCGATCCGGCTGGACGCTGCAGCGCAGGGCGATTCGCGTGCTGCTCGAGGGCGCGCCGGAGACCGTGGCGCCCGAAGAGGTCGGCTGGGCGATGGCGCGCGCCGATCATGTCACGCAAGTCCACGATTTGCATTTGTGGGAGATCGCGCCGGGCCACCCGGTCCTCACGGCGCATGTGCTGGTGACGCAGGAGGCAGACTGCCATGGCGTGCGACGCGGGCTCGAGCGCATGCTGCGTGAGCGTTTCCACATCGACCACACGACGCTGCAGGTCGATCACGCGCCGCAGCCGCTCATTTCAATCGCCCGCCGCCGTGACGAGATCCCTCGCAGCAACGTGAACTGAACGCGCGGTAGCATGTAAGCGCTCATGCCGCGTTCACGTCCCGGGCCGCGCGCCCGTTCGAAGTCCGTTGCCAGCACGCGATCGTCGTCAGCCGCGGCCACGTCAAGACGCTGGAGCGCGTCGCTCGCGATGCTCGTCGTCGCCGCGTTCGCGATCAAGCTCGTCGTCATGCTGCAGCTGCAGGATCATCCGCTGCTGCAGCCCGACGCGGGACTCGACACGACGACCTATGTGCAGCTGGCGCGACGCGTGCTCAACGGGGATCTTTCGCTTGGACCGGGCCTCTATTACGTCTCGCCGCTCTATATCTATTTCCTGTCGGCGGCGCTCGCGATTGCGGATTCGTTCAGCTGGGTGCGCACGCTGCAGATTGGATTGGGCGCGCTCGCGGTCGGCTGCGTGTTCGTCACGACCGAAGCGTGGTTTTCGCGCCGCGCCGCATGGATCGCCGCAGCGTTGGTCACGCTGACGGGCGTGATCACGTTCTATGAAGTGCTGGTCCTCCAGGCGTCGCTGGACGTGTTCCTCACGGCCGCCGGGCTGATGGCGCTCACCTTCGCGCTCCAGCGCGGCGGTCGGGCGTGGCCGATCGCCGCAGGCCTGGTGTTCGCGCTCGAGGGATTGAATCGGCCGAATGCGCTCGCCGCGATTGTCGCGGTGATCGTCGCCCTCGCGATTGCGCGCAAGCCCAAGCCGGCCGTCTGGCTCCTTGCCGGCCTCGCTGCCGGCCTGGCGCCGATCGTGCTCCGCAACGCCGTCGTCTCGCACCAGTTCGCGCTTGCCTCGTCGCAGGGCGGGCTCAACTTCTACATCGGCAATCACGCGGGCGCGACAGGACAATACGTCGCGGTTCCCGGCATCCGCGCCGACATCGAAGGGCAGTCCGAGGACACGCGTCGCGTCGCGGAACAGGCGGTCGGACATCCGCTCAGCGACGCAGGCGTGTCGTCATATTTCAGCGGGCTGGCCTGGCGCTGGATCCGCGACGAGCCTCGCGCGGCCGTTCGGTTGTTCGTGCGCAAGCTCGCACTCGTCTTCAACGCACAGTTTCAGTGGCTCGACTTCAGCTATCCGTACTACGCGCACGACGTCGGGTCGTGGCTCGGCGCACTGTTCGTCGGTCCCTGGCTCCTGGTGCCGTTGGGCCTCGTCGGTCTGGCCATACCGTTCTGGAGCGAGAAGCCTGGATATGCGGCATGGGCGGTCTTCGTTCCCGCGTACGCGGTCAGTGTCGCGGTGTTCTTCGTGGCCGAGCGCTACCGGATGCCGATGTTCGTGCCGCTCGCGATCGGCGCCGGCGCAGCGATCGACAGCGCGGCGACGGCTCTGTCAGCGCGTCGTCTGCGCGCGCTCGTCGCGCCCGGTCTCGCGGTCATCCTGCTCGCCACCGCGGCGAATTGGCCGTTCAAGGTCGACGACGGCCGCTTCGCGGAGCGGCTGCGCCTGGCAAAGGTGTTGATGAACAAGGGCGATTTTCACTCTGCGGTAGACGAGCTTACGAAAGCGCACGACATCGATCCGCAGCAGACGACCGCCGAGTTCGTCCTCGGCATCGCGCTCGTGAGCGACGGCCGGCCCGGAGAGGGGATTTCGCACATGCAGCACGCGATCGCCGCGGGCGTGCCGATCAACGGCGCGCGGTACACGCTCGTGCGCGCGATCCAGGCGTCTGGCGATTCCGCGCGGGCCGCGGCGCTTCTTCGCACGTACCAGCCCGAGCCTGGCGACGATGGCGAGAGCTGTCTGCAGGTGGCGATGCTCGCGTTGAGCGTCGACGCGGTCGACGTGGCGGACACGTTCGCGCGCACGGCGATCGAACGAGGCAACTCGAGCGCGCGTGCGTTCGGCACGCTCGCGTATTGCGAAGCGCGTCTCGGCCGGCTCAATGACGCGCGGAGCCTGGTCGAGCGCACGCTGCAGATCGATCCGACCTACGACGTGAGCGCGACACGCGCGATCATCGGCGGCAAGTAACTACTTGCCCGGTAATCCAGCGTCGTACATCCGGCCGTACGCGAGGTACTGCCGCACGGCGTCGCGCGGATAGGCGGTGTGCATGTTCGCCGCGGCTCCGCGCGCGTCGACAGTGGCCGTCACCTCAACGTTCACGCCGGCCCAGTACGTCGGCAGGTCCAACTGCTTGTAGCGCGCGACGACTTGATCGCGCAGTGCCAGATCGAAGTGGACGCCGTACTTGTCGACCAGCGCTTTGATCGCCGCGTAGTCGCCTTCGGCCTTGATGCGCATCAGCTCGGCGAGCAGCATGCCGACGCCCTGTCGCATCTTCTGGTAGTCGGTCACCTGAACGTACGCTTTGCCGCCGCGATCGATCTGGGCGATCGCGCCTGTCTTGTCCTTGATGTAGTTCGCGATGAGCGCGCGATCGCGTGCGTGGTCTTCGTTGATCGTGTCACCGCGCGGGATCCGCCGTAGCTGCTGCAGCGCGACGCTGGCCGCGCTGTCGTACATGGCTTTCGCGACCTCATCTTGATCCTGGACGAGCCCGAGCTCCTTGAGCTTCGGATCCCACACGTTCCAGAGCGCCATCAGGTCCGCACGCCCTTCCTCGAGCGTGGAGAAGTACTCCTTCAAGTACGGTTCGGCGCCGCCCTTCAATCGATCGCTCAGCTGCCCGGAGCCGTGGCCGATGACCTCGTGCATCGCCGTGAGCAGATCTGCGGCCTGCTCCCCGTATTTCGTCGCGCGTGCCTCGATCTCCGGCGTGGCGGCGAACTCATGCCGTGCGCCGCTGCCTGCGGCCCGGTCGAGCGCGTGGCCGCTGGCGATGAAGAGAAAATTCTTCGTGCCGTACTTCTCGTGAATCTCGTTCTCGTTCGGCAAGTTGTCGCCGACCGTCGTCACGTGAAAATCGCCGGTCTCGACGAGCACCTGCACCGCCTTGACGACCGGTGGCTGAAACGCCTTCTTCTTGTACTTCGCGTCCCACGGTGCTTTGTCCTCGAAGTACGCGGCGTTCTGGGCGAGCTTGACCATCGCGTCGGTGACCGGCCGATCGGTGATCGAGACGAAGCTCTGCGAGCTCCCCTTGGCGCCGCGCGCGTCGCGATAGACCTCGATGAAGCCGTTCGCGAAGTCGACGGTCGCGTCGTTGCGGACCCAATCCGACCCGAACTGCAGCCAGTCCTTCGGATTGCCGGTCTGATAAAAGCGAATCAGTCCCGCGATCACGTTCGCCTGCGCCGGATCGGCGAGGCCGCGCGCTTTCTCGAGATACCCGATCGCCTTCTTGAGATACACCGCGTACAGACCCGGGGCGATCTTCCCGTCCGGCGTGCCCGCGCGATACACGTCCTCGCGCAGCGTCCCGCCGGGGGCCTTCACGAGCCGCGAGTTCAGCGGATACTGCTCTTTGAAATTCGTCAGATCCGCGAGCGACACGCCCTGATAGAACGTGTTCGAGCTCGCCTGCAGGATGTCCTGACCGGGCGGCGGAGTTTTCGCCGTGATCGACGGCTCGAAGCTTGCGTCGAAGAGTGCCGGCTTCAGCGCGTTGAGCTCCTTCGTCACGTCAGCCGCCGTCGCGAGCGGCGGCAGATCGCCGTAGGTCGTCTTGAATCCGCCGGCGGCCTGAACCGCGAGCGCTGCCGCGCTCAGCTCCTCGAACGTGAACGTCGGCAGGAACTTCGCCGTCGTGTTCTCGTTGTGGTTGCCGCGATTCGCCCAGAAGAGCAGCGCGAAGCTGCGGATCTTCGGGAACGTCGCGGACGACACCGCCGACTGTCGCGCGACGATCTCTTCGAGCAATCGCTTCTCGCGAATGCCGAAGCGCGAGAGCTGGTCGTAGATGATCGGATCGATCGCAATCGACGCCTGCGTCAGCCAGTAGGCCAGCGCCTGCTGCTTCTCGCTGAGCTGGCCGAAGCTGTCCGCCTGTAATTGGATGAAGGCGGTGTCGCCGACGCGCTCGACGAGCGCACTCGGCGCTTCGGTTTGACCCGCCACGCCGGCGCACAACCACGAACCGGCGCACACGATAGAGACGACGAAACCGACGCCTGCGAGCGTCCCGAACACCACGCGTTTCATGGAAACCCTCTCCGCGGCCAGTCTACTCCCTGCTACGATGGGGCCGCCAGGAGGCCAACTCATGCTGGATGCGTTGCTGCAGGACGTGCGCTACGGCGTGCGCCAGTTGCTGCGCCAGCGCGGCTCGTCGATCGTCGCCGTGCTCACGCTCGCGCTCGGCATCGGCGTGTCGACCGCGCTCATCTCGATCATCGACGCGACGATGCTACGGCCGCTGCCGTACTCGCATCCGGAGCAGCTCGTCGAAATCGGTGCGGAGGAGGTGCAGCCGGACGGTCGGCTCTCGCACCCGACGCCATCGATGGAGGACATGCGCCTCTGGCAGAAAGCCGACGACGTCTTTTCGTCGGTCGCTGGCTACGGGCGAGCCTTCCGCGGCCGCATCGTCGTCGGCGATCAGCCCGAGCGCATCGAGGTGATGCAGATCACCGAGGACTACCTGCCGATGCACGGCGTCGCGCCGCTCGTCGGTCGAAACTTCACGCGCGACGAGACGGATCCCGGATCGACGCTCGTGGCGCTGCTTGGCTACGGCTACTGGCAATCCCACTACAGCGCCCGCCCGGACGTTGTCGGCCAGACGGTTCGGTTCGATACGGAGGTCGCGACGATCGTTGGCGTGCTGCCGCCGTGGTTCGAGGCGACGACGCCGGTGATGGTGCCGCTGCGCATTCCGCTGGCGGAGTACTCACGCCGGGGTACCGGACGCGTCAGCGTGTTCGGTCGGCTGCGCTCTGATGTCACGATCGATCAAGCGCGCGAGCGCATCTCGGCGAGGATGACCCCGGTGACGCTGCCGAACGGAGGACAGACGATCCAGGTGCGCGCGCGAATCGATTCGCGCCTCGACTCCGCTCTCGCGTACTACCGCACGACGATCAACGTGCTGGCGGGATCGGTCGCGCTGATTCTGCTCATCGCGTGCGTGAACGTCGCGGGTTTGCTGCTCGCGCGAGGCGAGGCCCGGCAATCCGAGCTGGCCGTACGGGCGTCGCTCGGCGCCGGACGAGCGCGGCTGATGCGCCAACTGCTGACCGAAAGCATCGTGCTCGCGCTCGCAGGCGGCGCGCTGGGCGTGCTCTTCGCGTGGCTGTCGCTCGATGCGGTTGTCGCGAACGTACCCCTGTCGATGCCGACGAACTCGCCGGTCACGCTCAATTTCGCCGTCCTCGGCGCGACACTCGCGCTCCTCGTGCCGACGGCGCTGCTCTTCGGCTTGGCGCCCGCGATTCGGCTCTCGCGCGTCCAGCTCGGTTCCGTCATGGCGCGCACGGGCCGCCAGCGTGGATCCGCGCTCTCGCGTCGCGGCGGTCAGCTCCTCATCGCCGTGGAAGTGGCGCTCGCCGTGATTCTCGTCACCGGCGCGGGCCTGATGATCCGCAGCTTCATGCGCATCGCGGCCGTCGACCTCGGCTTCTCGCGCAATGGCCTCGTCGTCATGAACGTCATGCCGCTCGATCAGAATCCCGCGGTGCACCAGGAGTACTACGCGACGCTCCTCCAGCGAATCCGCATGGTTCCCGGCATCGCGTCGGCGGGAATCGTCGACAACTTTTCGCTCGGCGGCGCGAGCTCGTTCTCGTCGGTGACGATCGACGGCAAGAGTTCGGGCGGAATGTTCTTCAGAGTGACGCCGGGCTACTTCGAGTCCGTCGGCGCGACGCTCATCGCGGGGCGGCTGCCGACCTCGACCGACGGTCCGACGGGTGGACGCGGCGTGGTCGTGAGCGAGCTCGCGGCGAAGACGCTGTTCGGCGGCGCCGCGGTCGGACGCCAACTCGTCCGAAGTTACCCGAACAACACACCGTGGACAGTGATCGGCGTCATCAAAGATTTGCGTCAGGGCGGACCGCTGTCGACACGGCAGGAACCGGAGTTCTTCTTCCCGCTCGAGATCGCTCAGTACGACTTGAACACCGCGATGTCGGTGGTGATGCGGCCGTCGGGCTCGATTTCCGGACTCTCGGATCGGCTGCGCCAGATCGCTCAGAACGTTGGCCCGAGAGTGCTCGTGGAGCGCATCCGCACGAGTGACGACCTCTTTGGCACAACCGTGCTCAATCCCAAACGCCGGACCGTCCTGCTCGGGCTGCTCGGCGGACTCGGACTGGCACTCGCGCTCGTGGGCGTGTTCGGAATGACGGCGTACTCAGTGGCGCGCCGTACGACGGAGATCGGAGTACGGCTGGCTTTCGGTGCGAGGCCCGCGCAGGTCGTGCGGACCATGGTGGGCGACTCGGCTGTGCCGATTGCGATCGGCACGGTGATTGGCATCGGCGGCGCGCTGCTGACCACTAACGTGATCAAGAGCTTCCTCTTCGCCACGCCGCCAAACGATCCGGGCACTCTCGTGACGGTCGCGATCGCGCTGGCCGTGACTGGCTGCCTCGCGGCGCTCGTGCCGGCGCTCAGGGCCGCGAAAGTCGATCCGTCGACGAGCTTACGCGCCGAGTGAAAATGACGCCGGGTGTCTTTTTAGGTGACATGTCCTCTAAAAAGACACCCGGCGTTATTTATTATTCGCCGCGCAGCGCGACGATCGGATCAACCTGCGTCGCCCGCCGCGCCGGCGCCAGGGTGGCGACGATGGCTGCGGCAAGAAAGATGAGAGGAACGAGCGCGAGCGTGACGGGATCGAGCGGTTTGACGCCGAACAGCATCGATCCAAGCCAGCGCGCCGCGACAATCGCCGCACCGACACCCGCCGCGATGCCGATCGCGGCGACGAAAGCCATGCGCGAGGCGACGAGCCGCACGACCTGCAGGCGTCCGGCGCCAAGCGCCATCCGGACACCGATTTCAGCAGTGCGGCTGGCGACGGCCTCGCTCATCAAACCATAGACGCCGACGACGGCAAGAATCAGCGCAATCGCCGAGAACACACCGACCAGCCAGAAGTTGAATTCACGCGGCGCAACCAGCTTGCCGACGCGCTCGTCCATCGTCGCGATTCGCGTGATGGGGAGCAATGGATCGAGCTCGCGCACGACGTCGCGCACCTGACGAAGCATCGCGTCCGTGTTGCCGGACGTGCGGACGACGTAGTTGGTCGACATCGCGACGGTGCTTTGCAAGTACGGCACGTAGACAACCGGCGGCGCCTCTTGCTCGAGACTCGCCATCCGCACGTCGTCGACGACGCCGACGACAGTGATCCAGGGAGTCACCGGATTCGAATCAACGCGCAAGCGCCGGCCGACGGCGTTGTCAGTGTTCCAGGCGGCGCGTGCGTACGCGATGTTGACAATGGCCACCGGCGGCTTGCCGCCGATGTCGGCATCGTCGAAGATGCGGCCGAATCGCAGTCGCAGCCGAAGCGCGGTGAAATAACCGCCGCTCGGAATGTCTCCCGGACCGTCGATGGCGTGCTCGCGGCCCTCCGGGATGTACCCGATGTGCAGGGGACTGAGCAGCGGCACGTTGCCGACGCCGGCGGCCTCGACGCCGGGAATCGCGCGGAGCCGATCGAGCAGATCGCGCGTGAACATACGCATCGAGTCCGGCGTGGGGAACCGCTCTCGATCGCCGCGGGGGTTGATGCCAAACGTGAGCACGCCTCGCGGATCGAACCCGAGATCGAGTCCGCGCACCGCCAGGAGCGAGCGTGCCATCAGCCCAGCGCCGACGAGCAGCACGATCGCCAGACCGATCTGCGCGACGACCAAGGCCACGCGCAGCCGGCGTTGTCCGTGCGCTTCGCCGATCGGCGCCGAGGAACGCAGCGACGCGCCCGTCACGCGCCACGCGCCTGCGGCCGGCGCCAGTCCGCAAACGACACCGACGAGCAGCGACAGTCCAAAGCTGAACGCGAAGATCCGCGCGTCGACGGTGATGCGGTCCATGCGCGGCAAATTGATTGGAGAGTGCGCGACCAGCGCGGGCACGGTCCAGACGGCCAACGCAAATCCCGCCGCCCCGCCCGCTAGCGCGAGCACGGTACTCTCGGTAATCCATTGACGGACGAGGCGAGATTTTCCGGCGCCGATCGCCATTCGGACGGCGACTTCACGCGAACGACCCGCGGCGCGCATTAACAAGAGATTGGCGACGTTCGCCCCGGCGATCAGCAGCACGCACACCACACCGCCGAGCAGGATCAGCAGCGTCGCGCGCGTATCGGTGACGAGGCTGTCTTGCAGCCGCTCGAGGCGCACGGTCCATCCACGCTCGTCGGGATGATCCGCCGACAGGCCGCTCGCAATCGCGGTCATTTCCGCCTGCGCTGCTTCGAGTCTCACGCCGGGCTTCAACCGTCCGATCACCGGAAACTGGCGGAAACGGCGCTGCATCTGCATCCGCGATTCGACCAGCGGCAGCCAGCAATCCGCGACGCCCCATGCCGATTCGTCCAGGCGGACGTCCGCAGGCATCACGCCGACGACGACCGCCCGTTGGCCATTGAGCTCGACTGCGCGGCCGACGACGTTCGGATCGCTTCCGAATTGTCGCTGCCAGACGCCGTGGCTGACGATGATCTCGGCGTTGTCAGGGGTGGCGTCGTTGAGCGCGAACGGCCCGAGCTTGGCGTTGGCGATCGACTGATACGCCGCGGGTTCGAATGACTGCCCGAGCGCAAGCTTGACGCCCGTGAGCGCGAAATATTCGGGTCCGACGAGCATGCCAACCAGCGCTTCCGGCTCGGCGGCGCCTGTGATTGTCACCGAGGTGCCACCAATCGGCACCAGCAGGTCGAACGACGTCGACGAGCGGCGCCACTCCGTCACGTGCACGGGCGCGGCATCTTCGCGCGGCCGCCCCTCGACAGGATTCGATTCGTACAGACGCACGAGGCGATCGGCGGCGGGGATCGGCAGGGATCGCAGCAGCACGTGATCGACGACGCTGAAGATGGCCGTGCTGGCGCCGGTGCCGAGCGCGAGCGTCAGGATCGCGACGGCGGTGAACCCGGGCGAGCGCGCGAGCGTCCGGACCGCATACGACGTGTCGCGCCGCAGATCGTCGAGCCAGACGAACGAGCGGGCGTCGCGCTGCAGGCGTTTTGCGGGCTCGGGGCCGCCGAGCGCGCGTCGCGCGGCCAGACGCGCGGCGTCGGGTGAAAGCCCGCGGCGGCGGAAATCGTCCTCGAGCAGCTGGAGGTGCGACGCGATCTCGCGATCGAGCTCGGCGTCAGCGCGAGCTGGCCGGATCGCATTGCGGAGGCGAAGGAGCCAGCGGCGCAGCTCGGACATGTCAGCGCTCTGTCGACAGCAGGTGCTCGACGAGACCGGCGAGCCGCCGCCAGCGGTCGGCCTGCTTCACGAGCGCGCGCGATCCGGCCTTGGTGATGCCGTAGTACTTCGCCTCGCGCGAGTGTTCCGTCTGGCGCCACTCACCTTTGATCCAGCCGCGCTGCTCGAGCCGGACCAGGGCGGGGTAGAGCGTGCCCTGGTTGAGCGTCAGCGGATGCCGCGTGACCTGCTCCAGTCGCGCGGCCAGTCCATACGCGTGCTGCGGTCCCATCGTCTCGAGCGCGCGCAGCACGATGAGGTCGAGCGTGCCCTGGAGGAGCGCGACCCCGGTGTCTTTGCTCGTCTCTCTACTTGGCATTCAAGTGCAACCATGCCGATCGTCCCACCGTCGCACTTGAACGTCAAGTGGAGCACCCCCAGGCACTCAGCACTCGGCTCCCAGCCCCGAAGCTACTGCTTCTCGATCACGCCGCAGGCGATGCGCGCGCCCGCGTTGCCGGTCGGATCGGTCTTGTAATCGTCGGGGTTGGCGTGGATCACGAGCGCCGTCCCGCCGGGATGGAACAGCGAGTTCGGGCCGTCGCCGAGCGTGATGCCGGGCACGGCGTACGAGATGTTGCCGACGCCGTCCGCGACGACCTCGAAGTTCGGCAGGTCGCCCAGGTGCGCGCCGTTCGGGTTGTCCTTGCCGTGCTGTTTTCCGGCGGGATTGAGATGGCCGCCGGCGCTCGTGAAATCCGGCGGGTCGCACTTCCCGACGGTGTGAATGTGAAACGCGTGAACGCCTGGCGGCAAAGGCTTCAGCGTGCCGTTGATCTGGACGGCCGTGCCGCGCACGGTGGGCGTGAGCGTGAGCGTGCCGAGCACGACGCCGGCGGCGTTGTGCATGACGGCCTTGGCGCTGGGTTGTGGCTGGCCAGATGCGGACGCGGCTGCCACAGACGCGACGAGCGCGGGAATCCACAACAGATGTCGACGGGACATGGGTCCTCCAATCTCGAGCACAGCGTTCGGGTCTGTTGATTCTATCCGCTCCCGGTCAGGTACGGTGACCCCGCGCACACATGTGTCAGAATGCGGCGCGGAGCCTCACATGATCCGTGCCGTGTGCGTCGCGCTCGTCGCGCTCGCGCTCTCGTCGCCCGTCGCCGCGCGCCAACAATCGACGCCCGCGTCGCTGTTGGGTCATCTCGCGGGCACGTGGGTGCTGCGCGGGACGCTTCAGAATCAACAGACGACGCACGATGTCGATGCGGCGTGGGTCTTGAACGGCGGCTACATGCAGCTGCACGAGGTGTCGCGCGAGAAAGACTCAAAGGGCGCGCCAGCGTACGAGGCGATCATCTACATCAGCCTCGATCAGAAGACGGGCGAGTTCTCGTGCCTCTGGCTCGACACGACCAGCAATGCGGGCCTGACGAATGGCGTCATGGGCCGTGGCACCGCCAAGGGCAATTCGATTCCGTTTCTTTTCAAGAGCGGCGCGGACACCTTCCACAATACGTTCACCTACACTCCGTCCGCGGACTCCTGGCAGTGGCAGCTCGACGATGAAACCGGCGGCAAGATGACGCCCTTCGCGCGACTGACGCTCACGCGAAAGTGACGCGTGCTCGTCGCGTTCAACAAGCCGTACGGCGTGCTTTCGCAGTTCCACCCGGAGGACACCGATCGCCCGTCGCTGGCCGCGTTCGGATTCCCCGCTCACGTCTACCCTATCGGCCGGCTCGACGCGGATTCCGAAGGATTGCTCCTGCTTTCGGATGAGCCGGATCTGAACGCGCAACTGCTTCACCCACGCCACGCGCATGCGCGCGAGTACTGGGTCGAGGTCGAACGCGTGCCCTCGACGCGCGCGCTTCGCGATCTCGAGCGCGGCGTCGTCATTCAGAGCCGGCGGACGATGCCGTGCCGCGCGCGAATTCTCGATCCAGCGCCGGCGATCGCGCCGCGCGTGCCGGCCATCCGCGTGCGCAAGTCGGTACCGACCTGCTGGATCGCCGTCGAGCTCGTCGAAGGCAAGAACCGTCAAGTCAGACGGATGACCGCCGCGGTCGGTCATCCAACGCTTCGGCTGCTTCGCGTCCGTATCGGCGCGTTCGAGCTGGGTGATCTCGCGCCGGGGGAGTGGCGCGAGTTGTCGTCGGGGGACCGCGCTCGGGTCCTCCGCAAATCGTCCGGCCGCTGAACGAGAACCCGACTACCTGTCGATGACCAGCACGATCGCATGGACCTTGTGGGGGAGTATCCTACCGCAGCTTAGTCAGGAGCGACCGTGATCGTGCCTGCCACGCTGTCGACAACTCGCGTACGGC
This sequence comes from uncultured Solibacteraceae bacterium, assembly GCA_964419785.1. Classification (GTDB taxonomy): domain Bacteria; phylum Acidobacteriota; class Vicinamibacteria; order Vicinamibacterales; family SCN-69-37; genus DATEGZ01. The sequence continues at coordinate 20,263 of CAYQRM010000207.1, forward strand.
TTCGACGCCCAGAGCCGTCCGACGCTGCCGCGGTCTTCGAGTACGCGAGCGATCCTCTCGTCGTCCGGTTCATGGATTGGCCA
>CAYQRM010000208.1:0-29498 GCA_964419785.1 uncultured Solibacteraceae bacterium
GTCTGAGACGTACTGACTGGCCTGCTCGGTGGCCGGCAGCATGCCATTGAACGTCGGTACGTCGCGCGTGAGCGCGGCAAGGATCTCACTGTCTTGAAACCAGACGAAGTTGTCGAAGACGACGGGCAGCGTCCAGGCTTCGTCCTCGAGCTGGAAGATCGCGTCGAGCTTGCCGTTCGCGGTCGTGTAGCGGTACTGCACGGAGCGAAAGAGGCCCGTCGAATTCAGCCGGTTCGCCGCGGCGTCGAGCGCCGCAGGTGTGACCTGATCGCCGATCTTCAATCCGCTCAGTTTGACGACGTCGTCTCTTGAGATCCGCTGACTGCCGCTCACTTCCACGGCCGTCAGCTGGGTCGGCCCGGGCGTTTGCATCGTCGCGCGATCGCTTGCGAACGAGACAGCACCAAGTACGAACAGCGTGCCAGCCACGCGGCGGATCCTGGATGTGACCATGGTTGTGAGGACCGCGATGATAACACCGCGGGCGCTGGCGGCTGTCGAAACGATTTACCGCCTGGGGATCGCGGTGGGATCGTTGCCCGAGATCGCTTCCTGTTTCATGTGCTCGGCCAGCAGATTCCAGCTGACGAAGTGGCCGCCCGCGTCGGGTGCGCCGGTCTCGGGGTTGTAGTTCTCGTTCATGCCGCCCGTCTTTTGAAAATCGGCGACAAGCAGGTGCTGAGTCTTGTCCGCCAGCGCCGCAGCCTCGGCCGCGTGACCGAAGTTCAAGAGGCCGCGCATCATCAGGTAGTTGGACAGCACCCAGACCGGACCGCGCCAGTAACCCTTGGCGGGGTCGTAGAGCGTCTCGGTCTTCGCGAGCGTGCGCACGCCATTGGGCGACCAGAACGTGGCCGGATCGAGGAGCGACGGAATCATGCGCGCAGCCTGGGCCTCTGACGCGATGCCCGCCCACAACGGCACGAAATTCGTCCACGTCTTGATCTTCACGAACGCGTGCGTGCGACTGTCGATGTTCCAGAACGACCCGTCGGCCTCGGACCACATGCGCTCTTGAACCAGCGCCTTGAGCGCAGCCGCCTTCGCTTCGTAGAGATCCGCGTCCGCCGGCACGCCGAGGCGTGTGGCAAGGAACGCCAGCGCGACGTACTCGCGATAGAGGTAGCTCTGAAGGTCCACGCCTTCGGTCGTCTGCGATGGCGTGTCGGTAACCGCCGGGTTGTTGTCGGTCCCGCTCTCGACGCCGTTGTACCAGGCGAACAGTCCGTCGCCCGCGCGGCGGTTGTTCTCCCAAAACACGAGCGTGTCCTTGAGCTTCTGGTAGTACGTGAGCCGCGGCGCGGCGTTCGGCCGCTCGAAGATCTGCAGCTTTCGGTAATTCGGATCGGACGATGGCGGCGGATCGGAACCGCGCAGCCAGGAGACGTCGCCAGAGGTGAGCGACGCGCGCACCGCCGCCTGAGCGAGAAACGGCTTGCACATTTCCGGCAGCGCCCAAATCGCGTCGGGCGCGATCTCGCGCGGCGTGTAGCCCGTCCAATTCGCAAACTCGTCTACGAAGGCCAGAAAGTCTTCGACCGAGCCCTCGAACGGCCGCGAGACCTTGTCATAGCTGAGCGCCGCGCTCATGAAGTACATGTCCCAGTCGAAAAGCTGGAAGTACGGACCAGCCGGAACGATGTACTCGTGCAACAGCAAGCCCTTCGGCGGCTTCACGATGTTGCGCTTCAATGCGTGCTGCGCGATGAACGACGCGAGCAGTGTGGCGTCGTCGATCGCGTACGCGGCGGCGCCGATCTGCAGTGCGAGCATGCAGAGGACGACCGGGGTTGCGGTCCTGCCGCCCATTCCCTGTGACCTCCCGGTCAAGCGACGGCCTCGAAGCCTTCGGCCCTATTTGGCAACCTCCGGCTGCAAGTTCTTCTTGAAGAAATCATCGACGCGATGCCAGGCGTCGCGGACGACGAACGCGCGATCGAAGTAGTGGAACTCGCCTGGATAGACCATGAACTGGACGAGATCGCCCTTCCCTGCCTTCAGCAGGTGATCGATCAGCAGGACCGAGTGCACGAACGGGACGTTCACGTCGGCCGTGCCGTGCAGGATCAGCAACGGATGCTGAATCTGATCGACGTGTGACATCGGCGCGGCCTTCGCGTAGACGTCCGGATGTTCTTCCGGCGTGCCGATGCGACTCGTCGTCCAGCCGCCGTGATACGGATCGTCGTAGTAGAGCGCGTAGTCGGCGACGCCCGCCACGTCGACTGCCGCGCGGAACCAGGTCGGCTCCTGCGTGATGGCGAGCAGCGTGAAGAAGCCGCCATAGCTCAGGCCCCACACGCCGACGCGATCGCCGTCGACGTAGCCGAGCGTCTTGAGATACGTCGCGGCCATGCGCGCGTCCTTCGCATCGTTGCCGCCCACGTCCATGTAGACGTCGTTGCGCCAATCGCGTCCGTAGCCGATGCTGCCGCGATAATCCGGCGCGATGACGACATAGCCCTGCTGCAGCAGGTACTGATGGATTTCGTAGTAGACGGCCTCATTGCGATCGGTGTGCCAGCCGTCGTAGTTCTGATTCACGCCGTCGGGATGAATCCAGACGATTGCGGCGTGCTTCTTCGTACGATCGAGATTCTTCGGCACGAAGAGCCACGCCGGTACCGGCTTGCCGTCCGGACCCGGATAGTGGACGAGCTGCGGCGCGATGAGCGCGGACTTGTCGATACTCGCCGGCATCGAGGACGTCAGACGCACGGGCTTCGCGTTGGCCGCCGCGTCCGCGACGTAGAGATCCGCGGAGTTCTGATAGTCGGTGTGCTGATAGAGGACGCGCTTGTCGTCTGGCGAGAACTGCGCGGACGTGTTCGTGCCGCTGCCAGACGTGACGACGGCGATGGTCGCCGTCGACGGGTTGTCGCCGATCGTCGCGATCTCAATCTGCCGCGTGCCGGGCTTGTCCTGCGTGTTGGTATCCCAGGCGATGTGCTTGCTGTCGTGCGACCACGTCGCGCGCCAGTGATCGCCCGGCGTCTTGGAGATCTGCACCGGCGTGCCGCCGGCCGTCGGCACGACGTAGATCTGGTCCCACCCGGTGGTGTCGGCCGTGAACAGCAGCCACCTGCGATCCGGGGAGATCGCGTTCGCCGTGTTGTTGACGGCGCTGAAGAACTTCTCCTCGGTCTCTTCGTGCAGCACCTTCGGCGCGCCGGTATTGACGTCGACAGCTTCGGTCGTGCGCGTCTTGCCGCCGTTGGACGTCGACGTGCTCAGCACATGCGACGAGTCGATCCAGTTGCCGCCGCCACCACCGCGCCCGCCGCCTCCGCCCGCGCCGCCGCGGCCAATTGCGAGCTGTTTCGGCGCGCCGCCGGCCGCCACGACCATGTAGCTTGTGCCGCCGCCACCGCCGCCGCGTCCGCCGCCTTCCGTCGCACGAAAGATCAGCTTCGCGCCAATCTCCGGGTGAATCGCGTCGTGATAGATCGGACCGCCCGCCCCGGCGCCGCCCGCGCCCGCAACGGTGTAGATGATGTTCGCCCCATCCGGCGTCCACGAGAGCGCGCCGACTGCGCCCAAGTCTGTCATGTCGACCGCGGGCCCCTGTGCCGACGCAACGTTCACGACACTGATTGTGCCGTCGGACGGCGAGAATGCGAGTCTCGTGCTGTCAGGCGACCACGCGAAGCTGCCCATGCGACCGCTCGCGTGCGCGACACGATGTTCGGCACCTCCGACGAGCGTGCGCACGATGAGATCCGAGCCGCCCGCTGGCGCCGGTTGATCGCTCGGCGCTGCATTCGCCGCCGCGCCGCCTCGCGCACCACGGCCGCCGCCACCGCCGCGCCCGCCGCCGCCCGCGCGTCCGCCACCCTGCCCCGTGACGAACGCGACGTACTTCCCGTCTGGCGACACGGTGAATCCGCTCGCGCCCGCCGCCGACGGCCACGCCGGCTGCGGCTCTCCACCGGTCACGGGTACCGCGAGCACTGCACCCGCGCGCTGGAAGTAGAACATCTGCCCGTCGGGACTCCAGAATCCGCCGGCACCCGCCTGGCCGTCCGGATACTTCGTCAGCGCCACCGCCGGGCTGCTGCCGTCGGCTGGCGCCGCCCACACGTTGTTCACGCCGCCATCGTCATAGGTAAACCACACGTGCTTGCCGTCGGGCGTCCACTGATGCCCGGACGGATGCTTGATCTCGATGAGTTGATCGATGGTCAGCTTCGACGCGGGCCGGGAGGCCGGCGTCTGGGCCAGCGTCACCGCGGACAACAACGCGACGAGGGCGAATGAGAGCGAGCGGGTTGTGCGCATGCGGAGAAAGCTAGTCCACGTTTGGGTAAGATTCAAGGCGCCCATGCGAACCGACGCGATCCTGCCCGATCTCGACTGGCGCGGACTCTATGCCGACTGCACCGATCGACCTGCCCTGACCGCGCGCACCGTGGCCGGACCGATGACGCTCTATTGCGGCTTCGACCCGACGTCCGACAGCCTGCACGTCGGCAACCTCGTGCCGCTCTTCGCGCTGCGCCGCTTTCAGCTCGCCGGCCACCATCCGATCGCACTCGCCGGCGGCGCGACCGGGATGATTGGCGATCCGTCCGGTAAAGCCGACGAGCGCAGCCTGCTCACGCCCGATCAGCTGCACCACCACCTCGAATGCATCAAGCCGCAGCTCGCGCGGTTTCTGGACTTCGAGACGAAGGTCAATCCCGCGCGACTCGTCGACAACTACGACTGGACGAAGACGATTCCCGTCCTCGAGTTCCTGCGCGACGTCGGCAAGCACATCACCGTCAACTCGATGATCGCGAAAGACTCCGTGCGGTCGCGCATGGAGGACGGCACCGGCGGCATCAGCTTCACCGAGTTCAGCTACATGCTGCTACAGGGGTTCGACTTCTACCATCTGCGCAAGACCTACAACTGCGAGCTGCAGATCGGGGCCACCGATCAGTGGGGCAACATCACGGTCGGCACCGAGCTGACGCGCAAGAAGCTCAGCGTGACGGTGTGGGGCCTCGTCTTTCCGCTGCTCGTGAAGGCCGACGGCACGAAGTACGGCAAGTCGGCCGAGGGCGCGGTGTGGCTCGACGCGAAAAAGACCAGCCCCTATCGCTTTTATCAGTTCTTCGTGAACGCCGACGACGCCGATGTCGTCATGCTGTTGAAGCGGCTCACCTTTCTCGATGCGGCGGCCATCGCCGCGCTCGAAGGGAAGGTTCAGTCACAGCCGGAAGCGCGCGACGCGCAGCGTGCCCTCGCACGCGAGATGACGACGCTCGTGCACGGCGCCGACGCGGCGGCAACAGCCGCGGCCGCCAGCGAGATCCTCTTTGGCGGATCGCTCTCGAGTGTGTCGGAGGCCGTCCTCGCGGACGTCGTCGGCGAGGCGCCGACGACCGACGTATCGCGCTCGACGTTCGAGGGTGCCGGCGCGCCCATCGTCGATCTCGTCGTGCGCGCAGGGCTCGCCGCGTCCAAAGGCGAAGGCCGCCGGGCGGTCGAATCGGGCGGCGTCTACCTCAACAATGTGCGTGTGGACAGCGTCTCACGCGCGGTCACGACGGCGGATCTGCTGTTCGGCAAGCTCATCTTGCTCCGCAAGGGCAAGCGCCACTACGCCGTCGTCCGCGCGAGCTGACCAGCCCCGCCAGTCCCGCCACGCCGCAGACGCGGCTCACCCAATCGAGCCAGCCGACGGGCGCGTCGGTCGTCGCGCTCTCGCGCAAGTCCGGACGCGTCGCGGCCAGCGCGATGAGCGCTGGATCGCCGTACGCCTTGCCGCCCAACCCGTACACGATCGTGCGATGCGCGCGCAGCGCGTCGAGCACCGCGGCCGGACTCGCGTCGCGGGCGAAGACGAACGTGCGACAGATCCCCATGCGGCCGAATCCGTGAAAGTCCGACGAGCCGATCGCGGCGAGCGAGCCGCGGGCGGCAAACGCCTCGAGCGCGCCTTCCGCGTCCGGGTGGTCATAAATCATGGGGTGGCAGATTTCCGTGCCATCGAGCCGCGCCACTGCCGCATCATCGAATCCCGGCGAAAACGATCGTACCGGGTGCGCGGCTATCGCTACTCCGCCCTGACGATGGACGTCGTCGATCTCGTCGTCGACGGACAAGCGCCAGTCGACGGCGTGATCGATGCCGACGGCGATGACGTGATGCCAGTGCGTCACGATCTCCTGGCCGGTCAGGACAATCGGACCATCGATACGCTCGGCGTACCATCGGCCGGCCTTGCTGTCGATCACTTCGTTGTGACCGGTGATCGCGACGACGTCCAGTCCCTGCCGTTCGGCCTCGAGCACGAGTCCGAACGGCGTGAGCGTCCCGTCGCTCCAGGTCGAGCTGTGCGTGTGGAAGTCGGCGGCCAGCACGCGATAGCCGCCGAGCACTATCGGCGGGCGGGCAGGCACGCGATCGGCCGCCGTCCCGGCAACAAACGCGATCGCGAGAAGCGCGATGGACGCCCGGCGAATCATCGGATTCCCAGCAGGGACAACACCCACGGGATCTCTGGCCGGACGGCGATGCCGAAGAAGTACGTCAGCGCGACGCCCCAGCTGATCGCGCGTTGGATCAACAGATCGAGCAGCGCCGCGCGCGGAGCGCGCGCCTTCACGTCACGGAAGAACTGGAAGTCGACGCGCAGCGACCAGACCAGCGGTAGCAAGGTCAAGTAGAGGGCGGGCCGCACGAGCGGCGCCGACGCACGGGGCCCAACCATGCCGAACACGGCCGAGAGGATCGTGATCCACATCAGCCAAGGCCAGAGCCCGCCGAAGAACGCCTCAACGGCCTTCCGGAATGTCAACGAGGGCCGGGACCCGACGCGCCACGCCACGGCCAGCGCCATGAGCTGCGTGATCGGCACGAAGGCGAAGGAGATGATGCCGTCCGTGAAGAGTCGAATCGTGAACCGGCCGGACGCGAGCACCGACACGAGACATCCGACGAAGACCAGCAGGCGCGCCACGGTCGCGGAAATTATCGCCGACACCGGCGTGGTCCGCTAAGATGCCCCCCGGGAGTGACGAGATGGGACGACACCGGCTCGGCTGGACGGTCGTGATCGTGTTCGGGCTCGTGGCACTTGGACGCGCGCACGCGCCACAGGCCAGAGGCGCTCAGGGGAGTGTCACGGCCATCGTCGGAGGCACGCTCATCGACGGCGCGGGCGGCGCGCCGGTCCACGACGCCGTCGTGCTCGTCACCGGGCAGCGCATCACGGCCGTGGGCACGCGCGCGGCCGTCGCCGTGCCGAACGGTGCGACGGTCATCGATGCGCGCGGCAAGTGGATCATCCCCGGGATGATGGACACGAACGTCCATCTTTCGCTCTACGGCGGTCAGAACGAGCGCTACGAGTCGATGGTGCGCTACCAGCCGCGCTTCGAGGACATCGTCCTCGAAGCCGCGCAGATCGATCTCAGCTACGGCATCACGAGCGTGCGCGACAGCTACGGCGCGCTCGTGCCGCTCACCCGCGTGCGCGACCGCATCGCGCGCGGCGAGAAGACCGGCGCGCGCATCTTCGCCGCCGGCAACATCCTCGGCTGGAGCGGACCGTACTCGTTCTCGTTCAGCCGCGTCATGGGTCCGCTCACGCTCTTCCAGGAACAGATGAACGATTTCATTGCGCAAGGCGGCGGTGAAGAGCTGATGGAGATGACGCCCGCGGAGCTCAAGACGGCAATCAACGCGTACATGGATCGCGGACCGGATTTCCTGAAGTACGGCGGCACGAGTCATTTCTCGGAACCGACGTTCATCGGCTTCTCGCCTGAAGCGCAAAAGGTCATCGTTGACGAGGGGCACAAGCGCGGCAAGTTCGTCGAGACGCACTCGACGAGCGTCGAGGGCCTGCGCGTGTCGATCGCCGCAGGCATCGACGGCATCCAGCATCCAGAGCTGCTCGACGGCCGCGACATGCCCGAGGATCTGATCGCAACCATCAAGCAGCGCGGTCTGATCTGCTCGATGCTCGTGAGCACGATCACGGGTCCGGCCTGGGAGCGCCATCTCAAAGCCAAGGCGGACGCGGAGAAGAAGATCGCCGACGCGGCGAAGGACATGCGCGGCTTGCCGCACGACAAGACGACGGCGGAAAAGCGGAAGGAGGCGTCCGACACGGGCGCCGATCTCGAGGCGCGCCGCCGCAACGCGCAGAAGCTGATTCACGCGGGCGCCCGCATCACGCCGGGCACCGACAGTTACTGGGCGGCCGCGCCGGAGCTGTCACGCACGCCAAAACCGCAGGATCAGGATCATGGCATCGGTACGATTCTCGGCATCGAAGGGCTCGTCGAGCTCGGCATGACGCCAATGCAGGCGATCGTCGCCGGGACGCACAACGGCGCGATTGCGGCCAAGGGCGATCGCGACTTCGGCACCCTCGAGGCCGGCAAGTTCGCCGATCTCGTCATTCTTGCCGGCGATCCGCTCGTGGACATCCATCACATCCGCGACGTCGTGTCGGTGATGAAAGATGGTCGCGTCGCCGATCGCGCGCACCTGCCGGAAGTACGTGTGCTCTCGATCGCGCCGCACGATCCGCAGTAGCGCGCTACGATGCTCGTTGGACGGCTCGCCTGAGCAGCGCTCGCGTTTTCTCGCTCTCGTTTCACTCGCGTTACCGCTGCCGCTCCGCGGGCGCCTGCTGCACGTCGAGTTGGCCGATTCCGATCGAGGTCGATCGGCTCGCGGCCGTGCGCGCGGCGATGGCAAACGGCACGCTCGTCACCCCAAAGGCTCACACAGGCGCGCCATTCGAGCATGTCACTGACGCCGGCGCGCTCGTCGCCGTCAGTGACGGCGCGTGCGTCTTCTACGAGCGCGAGGGCGGTGGCACATGCGCGATTCATCGCGCGCTCGGCCATCACGCGTTGCCGCTCGCCTGCCGCCAGTTTCCGCGCGTGTCGGTGCGCGACCCGCGCGGCGTCTCTATCACGCTCTCGCACTACTGTCCCACCGCCGCGTCGCTGCTCGCCTCGTCCGACACGATTGAGATCGTCACCGACAGTGCTGCATTTCCGGCAAACGGTGAGTACGTCGGCCTCGACGCGACGACGAGTCCGCCGCCGCTGCTTCGCCCGGGCGTGTTGATGGATTGGGACACCTGGTGGGACGTCGAGCGGCGCGCGGTGGCATCGCTCGCGCGCAACGATCGCGCGCCAGACGCCGCACTCGCTGTGCTTGGTGGCGCGGTCGAGCGCGCCCGCGACTGGCGTCCGAGCGACGGTCCGCTCGGCGCGCACGTCGCGTGCGCCTTCGACGAGCTCGCGGCCGCTCGCGCGCCCGAACGCCCGCGGTCGAACGCGTGGCTCGGCGCCCGCCGCGCGCTTGCGATCGACGCGGTGCCGCGCGATCTCGCGAACGCGATCCCGCTCCCGCGCACGAACCCGGACGTCGCGCCTTCACCGCCGGCTCTCGCCCGGTTTCTGGCCGCGCACGCGTTCGCCAACTGGACGCCGCATCTTGGCGGCGGCCTGCGAGCCTGGGTACGGTCAATCGAGGTCGCCTGTGCGCTGGCGATCACGTCAGGCGTGCGAGACGCCGATCTCGTGCTCCGACACCTGATCGATCCCCGCGAATTCGCGGCCCGCTGCGCCTCTGCCGAGCGCGAAAACCGGCCTCCGCGCTAGACATACTCCCCGCCACATCGTCCGCCAAACCGGGCGGGACCTGTCACCGTCGTAACTGCCGGCACGTGTAGAATCGTTATCCAGGCTTTGATGGCAAACACCAAGAACGGGAAGCACAAGCATCACGACGAGGCAGACGACGAGGAACAGGGCGCGGTCAAGCACTCGCTCGCGCCGCCGTCCTCGGACATGAACGTCACGCCGCTCATCGACGTGCTGCTCGTGCTGCTCGTCATCTTCATGGCGACGCTGCCGCTGACGCAGAAGGGTGTGGACATCAACCTGCCGCTCGAAGTGAGCCAGACCTCGACGCCGAAGGACACGCAAGACGAGATCGTCGCGGAATTCACCGCGGACCACGTCATCAAGCTGAACAAGCAAGCGACGGCCCTCGCGGACCTCGGGTCGAAGATGCACGACCTCCTCGCCAACCGCAAGGACAAGACGGTCTTCGTGATGGGCGACGGCTCGGCACGCTACGGCGAGATCATGCCCATCATCGACGCGGCGATGGGCGCCGGCGCGCGCGTCGCCATCGTCACCGATGGGATGCGCTCGGAAGTGAAACGCGGCAAGTAGCCGCGCCTACTCCGCCGACATGAACGGGTACTTGTGGTCGCGCGGCGGCGCGAACGTTTCCTTGATCGTCCGCGTGTTGACCCACCGAATCAGATTGAGCTTCGATCCGGCCTTGTCGTTCGTGCCCGACGCTCTGGCGCCGCCGAACGGCTGCTGCCCGACGACAGCGCCCGTGGGTTTGTCGTTGATATAGAAGTTGCCGGCCGCGTTGCGCAGCGCGCTCGTGGCCTCGCGGATCGCCTGCCGATCGTTCGCAAACACCGAGCCCGTCAGCGCGTAGGGCGACGTCTTGTCGATCGTCTTGAGCGTCTGCGCCCACTTCTTGTCCTGGTAGACGTACGCGGTCACGACGGGTCCGAAGATTTCTTCGCAGAGCAGCCGGTACGCCGGATCCTTCGTCTCGACGAGCGTCGGCGAGATGAAGTAGCCCTTCTTGCCGTCTACGCTGCCCCCGGCGATTATCTTCGCGTTGCGCTTCGCATCGGTCACGTACTCGCCGATCTTGTCGAAGGCCTTCTTGTCGATCACGGCGCTGACGAAATTGCGGAAGTCGCGCGGATCGCCCATCGTGATCTCTTTCATCATCGCGACCGCCCGGTCCTTCACTTCCTTCCAGAGCGACTGCGGAATGTAGACGCGGCTCGCGGCCGAGCACTTCTGGCCCTGATACTCGAAGCCGCCGCGGACGATCGCGACGGCAAGCGCCTCGGCATCGGCCGACGGATGCGCGACGATGAAGTCCTTGCCGCCGGTCTCACCGACCAAGCGCGGGTAGGACTTGTAGCGCGCGATGTTCTCGCCGACCGTCTTCCACATGCTCTGGAAGACCTCGGTGCTGCCCGTGAAGTGAATACCCGCCAGATCCGGCGAGGCGAGCAGCGTGTCCGTGATCATTCCCGCGCTGCCCGGCAGGAAATTGATGACGCCCGGCGGCAGCCCCGCCTCGAGCAGCACGCGCATCACGTAGTGCGCGCTCAACATCGCGCTCGACGCCGGCTTCCAGATCGACACGCCGCCCATCAGCACGGGCGCGGTCGACAGATTGCCGCCGATCGCGGTGAAGTTGAAGGGCGACACCGCATAGGTAAATCCCTCGAGCGGACGATACTCGAGGTGGTTCCACACGCCGTGGCTGTTCTGCGGCTGCTCTTGATAGAGCTCGCGCGCGTAGGCGACGTTGAAACGCCAGAAGTCGATGAGCTCGCAGGCGGCGTCGATTTCCGACTGAAACACCGTCTTCGCCTGTCCGAGCATCGTCGCGGCGTTGATCGTCGCGCGGTGATTGGTCGCGAGCAGCTCCGCGGCCTTGAGGAGCACCGCGGCGCGGTCTTCCCATGGCCAAGCGGACCATTCCTTCCGGGCCTCGAGCGCGGCACTGATCGCCTGCTTGATGTGCTTCGGCTCGGCGATGTGCCAGTCGGCCAGCACGTGGCCGTGCTCGAACGGCATCACCGACTGCTGCGTCTTGCCGGTCCGGACTTCCTTGCCGCCGATCACGAGCGGGATTTCGATGCGTTCCTTCGACATCGATGCCAGCCGCGCCTTGAGCTCCGTGCGCTCAGGCGATCCGGGCGCGTACGACTTGACGGGCTCGTTGACGGGCGTGGGGACGGCAAACACAGCGTTCGTGGCAGCGACATCGGACATCAGAAGGCACCTTTCGATAACGTGCAGCCAAACATTCTATCGCTTGCGGGCACATCTCAGAAGTCCTGGGGACATCAGCGTCAAGGGTTCTTGCGTTCAGCAAACGTGACGACATACCCATCGGGATCTTGGATGCTGAACTCGGTCAATCCGTACCACTGGTCGATCAGGGGCATGACGACGGGCGCCTTTCCCCCGACCGCGGCCCAAAGATCGTCGATGCCCTCCATGTGGATGAAGATGGTGACGCCGGTCTTGCCGACCGCGAGCCACGGCGCGCCGTTCGCTTCTTTCCGGGTGGCGGCTTCGTCGTTCAGAAACACATTGACGCCATCGCGCTCGAGCCAGACGAAGATGAACGGCGCCTGATCGGGCGGCACCGTCTGTTTGACGGCAAAGCCCAGCACGTCGCGATAAAACGCGGTCGAGCGATCGATGCGCGCGGTGAAGATGTTCGGCGTAAGACCCGTGAGTTTCATAGCCGCTCCTCGAGACGCGGGAATTGCCGGCTGTGTGAACGGCTGAGTCCGACACCCGCAGTGGGCTCGCAACTCCTCCGTCCGTGGCGCACGCGAGGGGGCGCCGCAGGTAGGACCTCTGACTGATCACGCGCGAGGCCCGCGAGGGACGACAAAATCCTAATGAAGATTGACGATCGCGTCAACGAAGATTTCCGTCGTCAATGAAGATTGTGGTCGTTCTTGTACAATGTCGCGGGGCATGGAGATTCGCGAGCGGCGCGTCGGGGACGTAGCCATTGTCGAGCTGTCGGGGCGGCTGACCGTCAACGACCAGCCCGGCGTGCTCAAAGAAGCCGTGGCGAACGTCGTCGCCGCCGGCGCTCGACACGTTCTGCTCGACCTGTCGGACGTGCACTACATCGACAGCACGCGGCTGGGCGAGCTCATCGCCTCGCACATCACCGTCAGCCGCCAGGGCGGAAAGCTGAAGCTCGTCGGCACGCCCGACCGCGTCTGCGAGCTCCTGCGGATGGCCGGACTTGACGGCGTCTTCGAACGCTTCGCCACGACGGACGAGGCGAAGCGCAGCCTGACGGCAAGCTAGAAGTTAGAAGCCAGAAGTTAGAAGTTCGGAGGATCACGCATGCACTCTGTACTTCTAACTTTTGGCTTCTAACTTCTAACTTCATCATCAGGCTTACTTGGCCGCGGCGTCCGCAGCCGCCGCCGCCGCGTTCCGCGCCCCGAGCTCGCGATCGAGATCGAGCAGCGACGCCGGATCGTGCTTCACCATGTGAAACTTCGCGACGATCTCGCGAACGCTCTTCTCCTCTTCGACCTGCTCGGTGATGAACCACTGCAGCTCCGCCATCGCCGCGAACACCTTCTCGCGAAAGGCGAGCTCGTAGAGCTGATCGATTTGCTCGCTGACCTTTTGCTCGTTGGCGAGCGCCTGCTCGAAGACTTCGACGACGGATGTGAAGTCGCTCTTCGGCTCCTCGATCGTCGCGAGGCGCACCTGATGATTGCGCGCGAGCACGAAGTTGAAGAGTTTCATCGCATGGAGGTGTTCCTCCGCGCTTTGCATCCGCAGCCACCGTCCCGAACCCATGAACTTGTGGTGCTCGCACCAGCCGGCCATGGCGAGATAGGAGAAGGAAGCGCTGAATTCGGCCGCCACCTGGCGATTGATCGCGTCGAGCACCGTTGAGGTCATGGCGGAGCATTCTATGCCCTTTGCCGTATGATGCCGGCATGCGGCGTGGCGTCCGGCGGCTCGCGCTGGTCCTGCTGCTCGGCGGAAGCGTGGTGGTGGCGTCCACGCAGACATCGGCCGCTCCGGACGCGCGCTGGCGGCGGGCGCTCGACGCGTGGGATGCCGGCCGCTACCCGGCGGCGCTCGAAGATCTGCGCGCGCTCATGCAGTCACCGTCGGCCGCCGAGTACCGAGATCGCGTTGCGCTCCTGACCGGCGAGCTCTTCGTCACGACCGAGCTCACCACCGACGGCCGCAATCCACACGTATCGACGACCGGCCGCTACATCAGCTACGAGACCGGCCCCGCCGCGAAGGTCGTCACCCGCGTCGTGACCGTCACGAATGGCCGCGTCCAATCCGTCGCCGAGCTCAGCGGATCGGATGCCGCGCTCGATCCGAGCGAGACGCGCGTCGCCTGGCTGCGTCCCAAAATCACGCCGGACTGGACGCACGCCGAGGCGACTGTAGACGTGGCCGGCTCGGCGCAGGAACGAACCGCGCAGACCGCGCTCACCTACTTGCTCGGCCGCGACGGCGAGCTGGTCGTCCGCGATCTCGCGTCAGGCGCCGAGCGGGTGTGGCCAACCGCCGGACTGCTCAAGACCTCACCCGCCTGGAGCGGTGACGGACGACGCCTGCTGTTCGTCGGCGAGGACGCGAGCGACACATCGCGCACCGACGTCTACGCGACCGACGGTTCGGCCGCGCCGGTACGACTCACGGAGCAACCTGGATTCAAGGCGAACGTGCTGATCGATCCGAAGGGTCGCGCGCTCGTGTACAACGTCGCGCCGCAGTCCGCGTTTCGCGTGCCCGGCGCAGCCGCGGCCGTCGGCGGACGCACCGGCGGTGCGGGCGGCGGACGCGCCGGCGGCGGTGGACCGAACCCCTGCGGCGGTGGCGGTCGCGGCGGCGGCGCAACGCCGTCCTTCGGAGTCGTCGATCTGACGGCGAGGACCACGCGCGTGATCTCGGGACAGGCGCCGACGATGTCGGCCGACGGCGGCACGATCGCGTGGCTCACTCGCGATGCGAGCAACTGCACGCTGATGACCAGCGCCACGCTTGGCGCCACGCCCGCGGCCGTGCGAACCGCCTCGCGCCTCGACACACCGGCGCTCTCGCCCGACGGCTCGCTCGTCGCCTACGACATGATGCCGCTCACCGACTGGGAGATCTACGTCTCGGACGGCAAGACCGAGCGCCGCCTCACGCACGAGATTCAGCACGACATCCTCCCGCGGTTCCTCACGAACTCGACGCTGCTCGGGATGATTGGCGAGCCGCGCCATCGTCGCTCGCACATCTACGACGTCGCAAGCGGCGAGCGCACGCGCGTCTTCGCCAACAACACGCTGCGGACGATCAGCCCCGAGTACCTCTGGCTGCCATCGGCCGACGGCACGAAGCTCGTGATTCAGGCCGAGCGCGACGGCGACACGATCTCGCCGGAGCGGGGCGTCTACGTCACGGACCTGACGCAGAAAGTCAGCGTCCCCGACCTCGTCGCGCGAATCGAGCGTCAGTTCGCCGACGAGAACGAGCTGCGCGCCCGGATGACCAAGGCGTACGCGCCGCTTTCAGACTTCATCAAGCAGGCGACGTCGCAGATGTCGACCACGCGCATCTACGAGTACGAGCGCGCGATGGGCAACTTCGACACGAAATACATCGGGCGGCCGGGGAATCAGAAAGCGATCGAGTATCTGACCGCGACGTACTCGTCGTTCGGCTACACGCCGAATCAGCAGTGGTTCGAGCCGCGTCAGGCGCAAGGCGCAAAGACCGCGAACGTGGTCGCCACACTCAAGGGCACCGAGAACCCCGATCTCATCTACGTCGTCGGGAGCCACTTCGACTCGGTACAAGCGGGCCCGGGCGCTGACGATGACACGTCGGGAACGTGCGTGCTGCTCGAAACCGCGCGGGCGCTGAAGAACACGCCGCTGCCCGCGACCGTCGTGTTCGCATCGTTCACCGGTGAGGAGGCCGGCGATCTCGGGAGCGCAGAATTCGTGCGCCTCGCCGCGGCCGCGAAGTGGCGTGTCGTCGGCGCCCTCAACAACGATATGATCGGCTGGGCCGGCGAGAGCGCGCGCATGGACAACACGATCCGTTACTCGAACGCCGGCATCCGCGATCTCCAGCACGGCGCAGCGTTCTTGTTCTCGAATCTGATCACCTACGACGCCAAGTACTACAAGGGCACCGACGCGGCCGCATTCTTCGACGGCTGGGGCGACATCGTCGGCGGCTTCGGGTCGTATCCCGTGCTTGGCAATCCGAACTATCACCAGCCGACCGACACAATCGAAACGGTCAATTT
The DNA here is from genome assembly GCA_964419785.1 of uncultured Solibacteraceae bacterium. Lineage (GTDB taxonomy): Bacteria > Acidobacteriota > Vicinamibacteria > Vicinamibacterales > SCN-69-37 > DATEGZ01. Next base: position 15,889 of record CAYQRM010000208.1, read on the forward strand.
CCAGCAGGTGGCGGAGACGGCGAAAGCGACGGCAGCCACGATCATCTATATGGCGTCGAGCCCGTCCCGGCTCGCCGGTCTCGAGGCGACCCGGTCCTCGAGTAGCGTCGACGTGAGCTGGAGTCCGAGCCCGGAACGCGGCGTGGCGTCGTACGTCGTCGCCTACGGTCCGGCGGCCGATCCGCTGCGGACGCGCGTGCAGGTCAGCGCGCCGCGGGCGACGCTGCCGGCGCTGCCGCCGGCCACCGAGGTCGCCGTCAAGGCGATTAATTCGCGAGGACTGGAAGGCTGGGATTGGGCGCGGATCGTCGTACAGTAGTGATGCGCGCCAGCCGACGATCAGGATCATGACCCTCGACGATCTCCCGCTCGAGCACTCGTCCTCTCCGCCGCCGGAACCCCTGATGCCGGCGCCATCCTCATCGCCCGTCCGATGGATCGTGCTCGGCGCGGCGGCGCTGATCGTGGGCGCGGTTCTCACGCTGTGGTGGCTCAGCCGGGCGCAGCCTGGCACGGCGAATCCAGCGGCCACGGCGCCCACCGAGGTCGCGGTCGTCGGGAACCGGCCGAAGAGTCAGAACCTCGATCTCCCCTCGCTCGACGATTCCGACGGCTTCCTCCGGGCGCTCGTGCGCACGCTCTCGCAGCACCCGATGCTCGCCAAGGCGCTCGCGACGCCGGGCCTCATTCGTGCCACAACGCTCGCGACGGTGCAGATTGGCGACGGCAAGACGCCCGCCGCGCCGTTCGCCGTGTTGCGTCCGACGACGCACGTCGCGATTATCGGCAACGGACCCAGCGGCAAGCTCGACGCGTCCACCTACGCGCGCTGGAACAGCGTCACGGACGCGCTCATCTCGATTCGCCCGAAAGAGCTCGCGCAGCTCTACGTCAACGTCAAGCCGCTGTTCGATCAGGCGTACCGCGATCTCGGCCATCCGAACCCGGATTTCGACGAAGCCATCATCAAGGCGATCGATACGCTCAAGGAGACGCCGCAGGTCGATCAGGAGCCCGTGCTCATCCGCAAGCAACCCGCCGCCTTCTACGAGCACGAGGATCAGTCACTCAAGGCCCTCCTGCCGGTCCAGAAGCAATTCCTGCTGATGGGCCCGGAAAACCGTCGCCGCATTCAGGATTGGTTGAACGACCTCGCGAAAGACCTCGACCTCAAGACCGACTGACCCGGCGCCGATACACGGAACGATCCGCGTGTGCGAGCGCCGCGGAGATGGTAAAATACTTGCCGTTTGTCGCCCGGGGCCGGATCGTAGCGGGCCCATCTCCACTGACAGGATTTGGATGTCTGAAGTCGCTCTCAAGCGCAAGCAGTACGACCTCACCACGATGGTGCCGTTTGCGCTCATGCACCTCTCGACGCTGCTCGTGTTCACCGTCGCGTTCGAGCCGCGCTTTGTTCTGTGGCTCGTGGGATCCTACGCGCTGCGGATGTTCGCGGTGACGGCCGGCTACCACCGGTACTTCAGTCATCGATCGTTCAAGCTCAATCGCTTCTGGCAGTTCGTGCTCGCCTGCCTCGCGCAGACGTCGGGACAGAAAGGTGTCCTCTGGTGGGCGTCGCACCATCGCGATCATCACCTGAACTCCGATCGCGAGGCGGATCTGCACTCGCCGGTGCACGAAGGCTTCTGGTGGTCGCACCTCGGCTGGATTCTGTCGGACGAGTACGACGACTACGATCCGCGGCGCATCGCGGACTTCGCGAAGTACCCGGAGCTGCGCTGGCTCGACAAGCTCCATCTGCTGCCGACGGTCGCCTATGCGGTCGCGATTTTCCTCGTCGGCGGCTGGGGCGCGTTCGTGTGGGGCTTCCTCGTCTCGACCGTCGTGCTCTACCACGGCACGTTTCTCATCAACTCGCTCGCGCACATCTGGGGTTCGCGCCGGTTCGCGACGCCAGACGAGAGCCGCAATAACTTCTTTCTCGCCATCGTCACGCTCGGCGAGGGCTGGCACAACAACCACCACCACTTCATGTCGAGCGTGCGCCAGGGCATTCGCTGGTGGGAGGTCGACATCACTTACTACGTGCTGCGCGCGCTCTCGTGGGTCGGGATTGCGCAAGACCTCAGAGAGTTCTCTGAATAGCTCCAGCTATTTCCGTCTGAACTGATACTTCGACAGGGCGTCGCGGAATGGCGCGTTGAGGATGAGCGTGATCGCTCGTCCGTAGCTGGCCGTGCCGTCTTCGACGCGATTCGCCTTCAAGTACTGATCGTAGACGCGTGAGGCGGCCATCTCCATGCCGGGCCGCCGGCTCTTGAGGCGATCGGCGATCGCGTCGAGGTCCGATCGCACGCCCGGATCGAGCTGGCTCGTCACGAACTGCGCGCGATCGGGCGGCAGCGCGTTGCGCGCTTCCAGGATCAAGTACAAGCTCGCGCTGTAGGCGAGCTGCGCCGGCCCGTGCATGCACGCGAGCCAGCCCACGGCGCTCGCTTCGGCCTCGTCGGCCTCGCCCGAGAGATGCGCCCACTCGTGGCCCAGCACGAACGGCCGTTCGAACGGCAGCAAATCGGGCTGGACGATGGTCTCGAGCGCCAGCGGATTGATCATGCCATCGACGCCCGTCCACGTGAAGAACGGCGTCATGAGCAGCGAGTATTTGGGCCGGCCCGTCGTGCCGAGCGGTTCGCGGTCGAGCTGCGAGAGCGCTTCGTTCATCGGATCCTTGAGCTCTCGCGCGACTTCTTCGAAGCTGAGCACCTCACCGGTCGCGGTCCCGAGGCGGAGCCGCGTCGCCAGGGCGTTGGCGTCAGAAATGCCGCCCTGCAGGAACTCCGCCGTCATCGGCGCGTTGCCGTTGGCGTGGAGGTTGAACTCGATCGTGAGGCGCCGGTAGTTGAGTCCCCACATGACCATGAACACGATCACGAGCACCGAGACGGCGCGTCCGAGGCGACGCACACCTTCCCAGAGCGCGTCCATCACGCTTTCGTGGCGCGCGACACTCACGAGGCGCATGAAGCGCTTCAGCGTGAAATACAGCACCAGGATGATGAACAGATCGAGCAGCGCGAACGGGACAAGGTTGCTGCCGGCCGTCAGCCATTTCTCGATCTGCGGGTACACGCCGCGCGAGTAGAACTGCTCGACGACCCAGCCGGGAATCGGCACGACGACGAGCAACGCGGCGATGATCGGCGCGACCAGCCAGAACGACACCGGCTGCGATTGGGCTACGGGTGGCTTCGCCATGGATCCTCTCCGGTAATGAGCCGCACGGAACGCTGGTACGTCATGTACGAGAACGCCCACTGCGTCATGACCGACAGGCGGTTTCGAAAGCCGATGAGCTTGAAGATGTGCACGAACAGCCAGAAGAGCCACGCCGGATAGCCCTTCATCGTGCCCCACGGCAGATCGCTCACCGCGGCGTTGCGGCCGATCGTCGCGAGGTTGCCGAGATTCTTGTAGACGAACGGTTCGCGCTCGCGGCCCGCGATCGTCCGCTCGATGTTGCGCGCGGCGTGCACGCCGCCTTGAATCGCCACCTGCGCGACGCCTGGCAGCGGCTGGCCGTTCGGTCCTTTCGAGATCGCGAGATCGCCGATCACCGCGATCTCCGGATGGCCGGGCACCGTGAGATCGGCATTGACGATGACGCGGCCCGCGCGATCGGTCGGCACGTTGAGCGTGCGTCCGACCGAAGACGCAGAGACCCCCGCGGCCCAGAGGACCGTGCCCGTCTCGATCGTTTCAGCGCCCAGGTGCACCTTGTCGGCCTCCACGTCCGTCACGATCTTGTTCGTCCACACCGCCACGCCGAGCCGCTCGAGCGCCCGCCGCGCGAACGCGGAGAGCGACGCCGGGTACGTCGGGAGCACGTGCGGACCGCCCTCGACGAGGATGATGCGCGCCGACTCGGGCGCGATCGTCCGAAAGTCGTGCGCGAGCGCGTGACGCGAGATCTCCGCGAGCGCGCCCGCCAGCTCCACGCCGGTCGGTCCGCCGCCGACGACCACGAACGTGAGCAGTCGTCGCTGGCGATTCGGATCCTGCTCGCGCTCCGCTTCTTCGAAGGCGAGGAGAACCCTACGTCGTATATCGAGCGCATCCTCCAACGTCTTCAGACCTGGCGCGTAGCGCTGCCACTGGTCGTGGCCGAAGTACGCGTGCGACGAGCCGGCAGCGACAATTAAGTAGTCGTACGTCGTCTGCCCGTCTCGGAGCACCACAGTTCTGTGATCGACGTCGATTTTCGTCACTTCGCCGAGCCACACCTCGGCGTTGCGCTGGTTGCGCAAGATCCAGCGAATGGGTGATGCGATGTCTCCGGGCGACAACCCGGCGGTCGCAACTTGATACAGCAGCGGTTGAAAGACGTGATGGTTGCGCCGGTCGATGAGCAGGACATCGACCGGCGCGCGACGCAGACTTTTGGCGGCGTTCAGTCCGCCGAAGCCGCCGCCGATGATGAGGACACGCGGACGCGGCATCGAGCGGATCTATGTCGCTTACTTATAGAGCGACCTGACCTGGAAAAGAAGATAGAGCCCGATGACGAGTCCGATGATCCCCGAGATCACCGCATACACCGACAGCGCGTAGATAAAGCTGACGATGCGCGCGTAGAACAGCAGCGTCCAGCCGCTCATTTTTCGCGCGAACAGTCCGGGAAGCGCGGCGGCTTCGAGGCCGAGCACGACGATCAGAAAAATCGCGCCAAGCCCGAACCCCGTGGCGTACCCCACGCCACCGAACGGCACGAGCGCCGAACCGATGCCGAGAAGCAGCAACAACGCCGGCAGCGAAAGCACCAACAGGATCAGAATGATCCACGGACCGAATTTCACCAGAAGCTCGCGGCCCGCATCGGGAATCTGAAACGGCGCCTTCTTGACCAGGTAGAAGTCGAGAAACCCCATCAAGTCCTTGGGGGGTTGTTCTGCGGTGCTATCGGCCATGGTGGTGTCCTCCCGTCCGCCGTCCGACCGGTCGGCTGCGGACACAGCAGTATACGCGTCAGGTCGCGCAAACGAACCACTGCTACACTGGGCCATGGCTGACACGCCTGTGACCCCACCTCGCTCCTGGGGCCATTCGACCGTCCAGACGGCCTGCCCGCTCGATTGTCCGGACGCCTGCAGCCTCGACGTCACGATCGAACGCGGCAAACTCGTGCGGATCGAGGGCAATCACCGCGCGGTGTCCACCGGCGGGTACATCTGCGGCAAAGTGCGGCGCTTCGATCGCCGCGTCTATCACGCCGATCGGATTCTCTATCCGGCGATTCGTCAGGGCCCGAAGGGCAAGAGCATATTTTCTCGCGTGACGTGGGACGAGGCGCTCGACGTGATCGCCGCCCGCATGCGACACGCGCGCGACGCGTTCGGCAGCGAGTCGGTGCTGCCCTTCTATTACGGCGGATCGAACGGCGTGCTCACCAACGAGCTCGAAGACGCGCGCCTGTTCCGCCGATTTGGCGCGTCGCGCCTCGCGCGCACGGTCTGCGCCGCGCCGACGAGCCTGGCGGCCACCGAGATGTACGGCAAGATGGCCGGCGTCGCCTATCCCGACTACGAAGACGCGCGGCTCATCATCGTCTGGGGCTGCAATCCACCCGCGACCGGCATCCACATCGTCTCGCACATCAAGAAGGCCCAGAAGCACGGCGCGAGGCTCGTCGTCATCGATCCGCGCCGGACGCCGCTCGCTCGCCACGCGGACCTCTACCTGCCGGTCCGGCCCGGCACCGATCTGCCCGTGGCGCTCGCGATGATTCGCGATCTGTTCGAGCGCGGACGCGCGGACGAACAATTCCTGTCGACGCACACGACCGGCGCGGCCGAGCTGCGTCGCGCGGCTGACGCCTGGACGATCGAGCGTGCGGCAGCCGAGGCCGGGGTGCCGGCTCGCGATCTCGAGACGCTCGCGGAGTGGTACGGCACGATTTCGCCCGCGGTGATTCGCTCGGGCTGGGGCCAGGAACGCAATCAGAACGGCTGCTCGTCGACGATGGCGATCCTCGCGCTGCCGGCGGTCGCGGGCAAGTTCGGCGTGCGCGGCGGCGGCTACACGATGAGCAACTCCAAAGCCTGGGGTATCGACCAGGAAGCGCTCATCGGCGTCCCGCAGACGGCCACGCGCGAAGTGAACATGAACGAGCTCGGCAAGGCGCTGACGGAAACTCAGGCGACGCCGATTTCCGTGCTGTTCGTGTACAACTGCAATCCGTTGGCGACGATGCCGAATCAGAATCTGGTACGGCGCGGCCTCGAGCGCGACGACTTGTTCACTGTGGTCTACGAGCAGGTGATGACGGACACTGCGGCCTACGCCGACGTCATTCTGCCGGCGACGACGTACTTCGAGCATTACGACATCGCGAAAGGTTATGGCGCTTATCACCTGCAGGTCGTGCAGCCGGTGATCGCGGCCGTCGGCGAAGCCCGCCCGAATCACGAAGTGTTTCGCGAGCTCGGCGCGCGGCTCGAACTGTCGGAGGCGGGCGATGACATCGGCGAGACCGGCGCGCTCATCGACGCGCTGCCGCGCATGCCGGGACCGCTCGCTGCGGCGCTCGCCGAAGGCCAGCCCGCGCCGGCGCCCGGTCAGGGCCGACCGATTCAGTTCGTCGACGTGCTCCCGAAAACGCCGGACGGCATCGCGCACTTGTATCCAGCGACGCTCGCCGCGAGCGGCGCGCTCTATCGCTATCAGCCGAATCCGGGCACGAGCGCGTATCCGCTCGCGCTCATCTCACCGGCGAGCGAGCACACGATTTCCTCGACGCTCGGTGAGCTTCGGCCGGGCGTCGCGCGCGTCAAGATCCATCCGGATGACGCCGCGCCGCGATCCATTTCCGAAGGCGACACGGTGCGAATTTTCAACGCGCTCGGCGAGGTGCACTGCGAAGCGTCGGTCACCCCGGAAACGCGCCCGGGCACGCTCGCACTGCCCAAAGGCCTCTGGGCGCGCAGCACGCTCAACGGCGCAACCGCCACCGCGCTCGCGCCTGACACGCTCGAGGAGTTGTCGGGCGGCGCGTGCTTCAACGACGCGCGGGTACAGATCGAGCTGTTCGCCAGACATTAGAAAGTTGAAAGTCGGGAAGTCGAAAAGTAGGCTCCACTTCTCGACTTTTCGACTTCCCGACTTCCCGACTTCCCGACTTCTCGACTTCTCGACTTTCAAGTAACTACTTGCTGGGCAGTTCCGGCGGCACGCGTTTCTTCGTCGCCTGCTCGAAGGCGTACGCAATCTCGAACAGCTTGGGCTCGCTGCACGGCAGTCCGACGAACGCCGCGCTGTAAGGTGACGGTTTCGGCGTGAAGCCCGCGGGAAACGGGTTGGCGCCTCCGCCGCCTCCGCCGCCAGCGGTGACGCCGATCGGCACCACGATCTCGGGATAGCCCGGCCGCGACGCAAGATTCGAGATCGCCCAGCCTGGGAACATCAGCGCGTCGACTTTGTTGTTGACGATGGCGGCCTTGAAGCCCTGATCGCCGGCGAGCGCGAGGTCGCGGGCGCGATCCGCTTCGTACCGCGCGCGATCCTGCACGACGTCCATTTCGTCCGAGATATCGAGATTCGCCTGGTTGTATTTGATCGCGCCAGCGCGCGCGTGCGCCGTATTCCACGCACGCAAGTCGGAGAGCGTCTTGACCGGCGCCGCCTCCCCGAGCGAGGTGAGGTAGGCGTTGAAGTCGCGCTTCATCCCGTACTTCAGCACCACCGAGCACGCATCGTCCTTCCCTTTCGCGTTGTTGAGGCCGGAGCAGATCGGGAACGACAGAATGTTCTTCGCGGGATCGGTCTCGAGGACCGTCGGCATGTTGGCCGGATCGACGATCAACGCGCCGTTGCGCTTGAGGACGTCAATTGCATCGTTCATCAGCGCCGTTTGCGCGTCGTTCAACCCGCCGCGTCCGCCGCCGCCTCCACGACCACCGCGTCCTCCACCTGGCGGTGCGGGCGTCGGCGCGGCCGCAGTCTCGCCTGCCGGCGCGATGCGGTCGTAGTAGTACCCTCGCGGAATGCCGATGCGCGCGCCTCGAAGACCGTTCGGGTTGAGGAACCGCGTGTAGTCGCGCCCCGGCGGAGGCATGCAACGATTTGTCGCGGCGTCATCGGGATCGGGCGCCGGACTTTCGAGCACGCCGAAGAGAATCGCCGCGTCGGTCACCGTGCGGGCCATCGGCCCGGCCGTGTCCTGATCGGCCGTGATCGGAATGATCCCGTGCCGGCTGATCCGGCCGGTCGTCGGCCGCAGTCCGACGAGCATCGTCAGGCTCGCCGGATTGACGACCGAGCCTGCCGTGTCGGTCCCGACATTGGCGGCCCAGAAATTCGCCGCCGTGCCCGCGCCCGAGCTCGATCCACCCGTGCTCATCACCGGGCCGCCGTCGCTCGACGCGCGCGGATCGCGTCGCGGATCGTAGGGGTTGAACGCGAAGCCGCCAACGGCGCTGTAGTTGCCCGGCATCGGCGTCGGCGCACCCGACACCCAATTGGCGAGCTCGGTGAGCACCGTCTTCGCGATGATCACGGCGCCGGCGTCACGAAGATTTTTCGTGAGCGTCGCGTCGAATGGCGGAGTGAAGTTCGCGAACGCCAGCGCGCCGCCTGTCGTGCGGATGTCTACCGTGTGAATGTTGTCCTTGAGCGCGATCGGAATCCCGTGTAGCGGCCCGCGCACGTGTCCTTGCGCGCGCTCACGATCGCGCGCGTCCGCATCCTCGAGCGCGTGCGGGTTGATCGTGATCGCCGAGTTGATCGGCTTGTCATAGAGCGCGATGCGCGTCAGATACTGCTGCACCAGCTCATGTGACGTCACTCGATGCGCCTGCATCGCCTTCTGCATGTCGGTGATCGTCGCTTCGACGACCGAGAACGGCGCGGCCGGCGCGGACCTCGTCTGCCCGGCGACACCAATCGCCAACGCGACACCCCCGAGAAGCATCCACACGCGCATCGCGGACCCCCTGTCCTCAATCGACCTTTCCGGCTGGCGTGACAGTAGCACGCCCCGGAGCGCTGCTCTCCGAGGAATCGCGTAAGATGGCTCGACCAAGACAGATGGATGCTGAACGGGGACGGCGAGCCGACGCGCTTTTCCACGCGGCGCTGCCGCTCGGCATCGCCGAGCGCCGGGCGTTTCTCGATGCGGCCTGCGCCGATGATCTCGATCTTGCCGCCGAGATCAGCGACCGCCTCGCGTCGGCGCATCCGTCCGAGCCCGTTCGCCCGACCGCCGCCGATTCGCGCTCCGAGCAGACGAGTCCCGGCGTGCCGCGCGAGGTCTCGACCGGCCCGCTCTCGGCCGCGACGCAATGGGGCGGCCTGCGGCTCATCGCCCCGCTCGGCCGAGGCGGATTCGGCCGCGTGTACCGCGCATGGGACGAGGGGCTCGCACGCGAGGTCGCGTTGAAGATCATCCCGGTCCGCCAGCCGGGCCGCACCGATCTCTTGCGCGAGGGTCAGATGCTCGCGCGCGTGCGCCACCCGAACGTGGTCGTCGTCCATGCGGTCCAGCAAATCAACAACGAAGTCGGCTTGACGATGGAGCTGATCGAGGGACGGACGCTGGCGGAGGACGTCCGCCAGAACGGCCCGCGCGGCGCCGATGAAGCCGCAACGATTGGCATTCGCGTCTGTCAGGCGCTGGCCGCCGTGCACGGCGTGCGACTCCTGCACCGCGACGTCAAAGCGCAGAACGTCATGCGTGAAGCGGGCGGACGCATCGTCTTGATGGACTTCGGCGCCGGCCGCGACGTCGACGGCACCGGCAGGCACCACGAGGTCGTCGGTACGCCGCTGTATCTCGCGCCGGAGTTGTTGACCGGCGGACTCGCGACACCGGCGTCCGATCTCTACAGCGTTGGCGTGCTGATGTTCTATCTGGTCACGGGGAAGTACCCGCTCGAAGGCGCGAGTCTACTCGACGTGATCGAGATGCACCGTCAGGGCAAGCGGCGCCGGCTCGCCGATCTCCGGCCCGACCTTCCGCCGCGTTTCGTGCGCGTCGTCGAGCGCGCGTTGGCGACGACGCCGGATCAGCGGTACCAGAGCGCGGGCGAAATGATCACCGACCTTGCCGACGCGATCGAGCCCGCGGCCGCGGCGACTCGCCGCGCGGACGCGGCAGCGGCCGACTCTGACGCGATCGCTCATCCGACGACCGCGCCGGCGACGCTGGTGCTTCGGGTCCTGCTCGGCCTGCTTGCGGTGCCGCTCCTTGGCGCGCTGACGTGCGCGCAGTACGACCGGATGATTGCGCGAACCGCCGAGTTCACCACCGAAGGTCCGAGCGATTGGACGTACTGGGGCTTCAAGGCGCTGCAGACGCCCGCGATCTACGTGACGATGCTGGCGTTTCTGGTGTGGGCAACCGGTACATTGTGGCATCTCCTCCAGCGGCTCGCGCCGCCGCTCGGCCGCGCGAACGAACGCGCGCGATCGCTCCTGCTTCGGTCGACCTCGCGGCTGACGGGCGCAAATCCTGCCGGGGCGGCCGAGATGCTCCTCGCGTTTCAGGTCATCTGCGTCGTCTTCGGCATTGTCGTGTTCTACAAATTGATCTTTGCGATGATGCTCACCGTCGAGGCGCAATATCCGGCGTGGCTCGACGTGCTCGATCCCAACAGCCATCTGCTCCTCAGCTACCGCGTCACATTGACATCGATGCTCGCGGTGATGGCCGTCGGGTGGTTCAGGCTGCTGCGGCCGCCGGCGTGGCGCGCGTCGATTCCGCGCCCCACGATTGCCGCCGGCGTGGCGACGATGGTCTTGTTTCTGCTCGCGATCTCGGTGCCGTACCGCGCGTTCTACAAGAGCGAGGCGCCGCAGATCACCTATCGCGGGCGTCCCTGTTTCCAGACCGGCATCAGCGCCGACAAGCAGCGAACGCTGCTCTATTGTCCCGGGGCGACGACCGCGGTTCTGACGACGACCATGGACGATCGCGATCTCAATCTCACGGGCGGCACGATGAAGCGAATCTTCAGCCGCGATCTGACGGCGGCGAAACAGTAGGTCAGACCAAGGGAGGGCACGATGCGACGCTACGTCCTGATCGCGCTGACCGCGGTGGGCATGCTGCTCAGCGCGGCGCGCCCCGCCGACGCGCAGTGGTTTTTCCTCAAGTGGCTCGAGGAGTTGAGCCCGCCGGGAGATTTTGGCAACGTAGGCATTCACCTCACCATGCTTTGCGTGCCGGACAGCTCTGACAAGACGAGAAGCGACCAGGACTTCAAGACGGCTTGGGACACCCGCCGGACGGATTACAAGTTCCTCTTCTGCGACCGCGATCCGCTCACGTGGAAACGAATCAAACGCTTTTACGGCATGGACCTCTCGACCGGCTGGGGTCCAAACAAGCTGACATATCCAGCGGGCGCGGAACCTCTGCCACACATCACGGTACAAACGGTCAGCGCCACAGGCGGAGCACGATTAAATTCGCTGTTCGATGCTGGCGGCTCAGTCGGCTTCGCGAGATTCTCGGGGCAGACCGGCACCGCGTTTAACAAGACAATGTTCAATTTCTATATTGCGTATAGACCGTTTGCGACCAACAAACCGCCACCGCCGGCGCTGACAGCGGAGCAACTTAACCTGATGGGCTTCAAACAACGGTCCGTTGAGATTCGCTTCGGGATGTACTTCTTCCCGCAGGGGCTCACGCTCGCGAACTTCGGCGCGACAGGCGCGACCGTGCCTTTAGGGCCCGATGAGATGAAAGGACACCCGGCGAAGTCATTCCTGGTTGAGTTCAGCTTCCCGTTGATTAGGTAGGAACGGTTATCGCGGGCGCGTCGCCTCCACGAGTCACGAGTTTGGGATCCGTGGGCCAGACCGTGGAGGCCGCCGCGCCAGAGCGATTACTTCTCGTCGTTTGCTGAAAACAGCGAGCCGGCAGTCTCACGGATCGCCAGGCCGGCGCCGCGCAAGTTGGCCAACCGCATCTCGGAATACTTCCGCGACAGCAGCACGCCATGCGCGCCGGCCTCGAACGCCGCGCGCACCGACTGATACACGTCCTCGGGCGTCGTCTTCTTGCTCGACGCGGCCGTCGGGATGTCGATGTCGATGCCGGGCCAGATCCTCATCGACGGCCCGGCCGCACCGACCGCGCGGACCGTCTCGCGCCGCACGTAGTCGGCTCCAAGCCCGCCGGCGGCGAGCTTGTCGAGCGGCTGGTCGTGGTACTGCTGGACGTCGTAGGTGAACTCGAGAACCTGATCGGGCGTGAGGTCCGCGAAAATCGAGCGCTGCGTGCTACGCACGTACTGCGCGAGGCGCTCGCCGCCGCAGAAGTTGTACATGACGACCTTGAGAAAATCCGAGTACGGCTGGAAGTCCACGTAGTCCTGCTCGGCGCGATAAAACGGCGAGAAGGAATTGTTGTGCCAGATGTGCCAGCCGATGCCCTTGGCCGGCGCGATGGACTTGGCGAGCCGATGCATGTCGCGGTACGTATCGTTGAGCGCGTCGTTCCAGAGTTTCTCCCACGCGAGGATTTCCGGATACTTCACGAGCAGGCGCCAGAAGGTCACGAACGCGCCGTCCGCCGGCTTGCGATTCGCGCGGACCGCATCGGCCCACGCCATGAGCTCGGTGTACCCGGCTCGCGCGCGCTTGACGTCGATGCCGCGCGCCTTCGCTTCGGCTTCGCAGTACTGACAGAAACACGCGACGCGTCCGCCCGCGCCCGCGCCGCCGTGATTGGCGACGAGCGTGTTGCCGAGCGGCCCCTGCCGCTCGCTCCCCCACATCAGCCCGTCGACGTCATACGAGCGCAGGTAGTCCTCGACCAGGCCGAGCCAGAAATGCCGCGTGTTGGGATTGCGCGAGCACGCGAAGCCGGACGCAGGACCCGCGAGCACCACCTCCTGCGCGCGATCGAATCCCGGCGCCGCGATGTTCGCCGTGTACCGCAACACGTCCTCGAACCAGGCGATCACCTTCATGCCCCGCTTGTGCGCGGCCGGCAAGACGTCGGCGAGCACGTCGTAGCCTGGATGGTCGGGGGCCTTTTCCGGAACGACGGCCGTGTCGCGGTAATACTGCGGATGCGGCGTCGCGTAGTTGCCGCCGTGGAACGTGTCCGCGTCGTACTGCTGCTTGCCGTGATCGGGCAGCGGCTGTGACGGCAGCTGCCGCCCCGCGATGCCGCGGCCGTAGGTGAACGTCGCGAGGAAGATCGTGTTAATCGACGCGGCCTCTTGGAAGGTATCGAGCACCCGCTCGGTGCCTTCGTCGACGAACGACACGGCGCCCGCTTGAATCCCAACCATGCGCGCGTCGGCCGCGGCGGCGGCGTCGGCCGCGCGCGCCCGCGGCGCCGCGACCGGCACACCGGCGAGCAGCGCTCCGCCCGTCAAGACCGTTGACGCCTCCAGAAACTCGCGGCGATTCATGGGCAACTCCTGCCATCGGTGATCGGCGATATGAGATCTGCGAGGGCATCGCCGATCGATGATCGCCGATCCTGCATCGCCGATCGCCGATCGATGACCGATCGCCGATCGCTCCCCGCCCTTCGAACATCGATTGTCACATCGCTCGATGCGATTGCCGATCCTACATCGCCGATCGCCGATCGCTCCCCGCCCTTCGAACATCGTTCGTGACATCGCTCGATG
>CAYQRM010000209.1:0-57500 GCA_964419785.1 uncultured Solibacteraceae bacterium
GCCGGGCAACCTTCGACTCGCCCGGCCCGTCTATCCGGGCAGGAGAGTCACGCCATGCGCCTGACCAGATTCGGACAGCCCGTGTTCGCCGCCGCGATCCTTGCGCTCTCGATCCCCGCCAGCGCCGCGGCGGGCCAGAAGGAAACCGAGACCGTGAACAAGACGGTCGCGCTGCCCGCGCACGGCACGCTCAAGCTCAAGAATTTCTCGGGCAACGTCCACCTGACCGCCGCGAGCGGCAACGACGTCGTCATCAAGGCCGTCCGCAACGCGAAGCGCGAGCAGCTCGATCACATCAAGCTCGACATCCAGACGACCGGCGACTCGATCGTGATCGATGCGAACAAACGCGACGACGCGTGGCGCGATCATAACGACAACGTCGTCGAGACCACGTTCGACATCCAGGTGCCGGCGGCGGCGATGCTCGACATCTACGGCTTCTCGAGCGACCTCGATATCAAAGGGATCACCGGTGACGAGAAGCTCGAGACATTCTCGGGCGACATCACTGTCGAGGGGGCGAAGTCGGCGGTGCGCGCCAAGACGTTCAGCGGACGCATCGACATCAATCTCACGAGCGCAGGCGCGTCGCCCGAGCTCAATGCCGAAACATTCAGCGGCCGAATCAACGCCCGGCTTGCTGGGGACGCCAAAGGCGAAGTGAGCTTCGACAGCTTCAGCGGTTCGTTCGACAGCGAGATTCCGCTGACCGTGACATCGATTGGCAAACACCGGACGAGCGGCTCCCTTTCCGGCGGATCTGGCACGAGCACGCTGAAGTTCCACACGTTCAGCGGGGACGTGAAAGTCACGAAATAGCCACGTTATTGGGCTATTGGATCATTGCGCTCACCCACTTGAGCTCGAGGACCATTGTCGAGTCGTCGCCACCGCTCGGCGTGTTGTGATCGTTTGCGATGATCGTCGCCACGCGATTGTCATCGCTCAGCGTGAAGCCCGTCGCTGAGTGAAAGCGTCCGTCGATCAGCACCACCTTCAGTGAATCCAGATCGTTCAGCACCGACGACAGATCATCGTCCGGTTTCGAGGTCGCGTCAGGGGCGTGCGGATCGCGGGCGCTGAATTTCCAGGTCCACACGTCGCCGTCGTGCTCGAGCGTCGAGAGGCCCGAGAGTCCAGCCCGCGTGATGATGTGCACACCGAGCACGTCGATCGTCAGTCCCTTCCCTTCCGTGCGCACGGTGAACGGCACTTCATTGCGAATCACCGTCGTCCGGATGTCGCCGAGGCCGAGCTCGCGGAGGCCGCGCGCGACAGGTTGATCCTGCCGCTCGAACGCGAGCCGATACGTCGCTTCCTCACTTTGCCGATCGCCGGCTGACTGCGCGTCCGAGCGCACGTCGGACTCCGTCACGACCCACGTCACCGCGCCTTTCGGGCCGACATACCAGGTTTCCGCCGTGTCTTTCCGAAGACAACCGGAGGCGAGTACCGCTGCCGCCATCACCACTGGAACGAATCGGGCCGCCATGGTGCCCTCCCTCTCTTGGTAAGGACGGCATCCGCCCGGCGGACCGAACAAGCGTGCTAACGTGACGGCCGTGCCGGGGGCAGAAACCAGCGAATTGTTCCTGGAAACGCGCCGCGGCGCGCCTGGCGCGGCCGACGCCTTCTACGAGCGTTGCGCCCGCAAGCTGCTGCCGCTGATTCGGCTGCGCATGGGCCGATCGCTCCGCTCCGAAATCGATTCGCGCGACGTCTTGCAGTCCGTCATGCTCAAAGCCGTGCCACGACTCGATCAGGTCGAGGACCCGCGCAGGGTGATGGCGTGGCTCGCCCGGATCGCCGAAAACGAGATTCGCGATCAGGCCGACTATCGACAGCGGCAGATGCGCGATGCCGCGCGGCGCGCACCGCTCGAAGACGCGGCCGACGTGCCGGCGCCGATCCGTCAGGCGCTCAGCCAGGCGATCGCCAACCAGCAGCTGGCGCGCGTCGAAGACGCGCTCGAGTCGATGACGCTCGCCGAGCGCGAGATCATCGTGCTCCGCAAACTCGAAGAACTCCCCTTCGCCGAGATCGGCCGCCGGCTCGGCAAGAGCGAGGACGCGTGCCGCATGGCGTTCGCGCGGGCGATGGCGGCGCTGACGCTCCGTCTGTCTGGCCGGTCATGATGGATCGATCCGATCTCGAAGCGCGGCTCGCAGAGCTCATCGAGCACCACGTGCGCCACGGCACGATGCCGTCGCTCGATCACGTCACGGCCGACCGAGAGGAGCTGGCCGCGCTTGGCGCCCTTGCCGACAGCTACCTCGCCATTTCCTCGACCCTCGACGCCGCGCCGGCGGATCAATCGTCGTCCGTGTCGTCGAGCGAGGCGCTGCCCACGTTCGATGGCTTTCGCACGATCGAGCGGCTGGGCGGAGGCGGCGTCGGCGAGGTCTACAAGCTGCAGGACCTGACGCTCGATCGCCTCGTCGCCGCGAAAGTGTTGCGACGCGATCCGGCGATCCGCACGACCCTCACCGGATTCCTGCGTGAGGCCCAGTCGCTGGCGCTCTTCTCCGATCCCGGCGTCGTGCACATCTTCGAGTTCCGCGCCGACGCGACGCCGCCGGTCATTCTCATGGAGTTCGTCGAGGGCTTTGAGCTCGGCCGCATCGGGCCGTCGCTCGAAATCCGGCAGCGCGCGGCGATTCTGCGCGACGTCTGCGCGACGATCCAGCGCGCGCACGACCTCGGCATCCAGCATCGCGACCTCAAGCCCGCGAACATCATGCTCGACCGACGTCTGGCCCCGAAGGTGCTCGACTTCGGCCTCGCCGCGGACGATCCGCGCGCCGGGCATCTGCGCGGCACGCTGCACTACCTCGCGCCCGAACAGCTCGATCCGGCGCAGCCCATTGACGCGCGCACCGATGTGTACGCGCTCGGCGTGATCCTCTACGAGTTGCTGACCGGCACGGTACCGTACGCGAGCGCGAGCGATGCCGACGTCGCGGCGAAGATTCAGGCCGGAGACCCGCGGCTGCCCGCGGAGATCAATCGCGACGTGCCGGACGCTCTGCAGCGCGTCGCCCTCAAAGCCATGGCGCGACGGCCCATGGATCGGTACGCGTCGGCGCGGGAGATGGCGCAAGACCTCGAGCGCTATCTCGAGGGCCGGCCGGTCGCCGCGCGGCCGGTGCAGTACACGTCCGCGCTCGGCGCGCGTGTCCGCCCGCATCGCGAGCAAATCGACGAGTGGACCCGGCTCAAACTGATCTACCCGCACGAGGCCGCCCGGCTGCACGCCGCGTACCGACAGCTCGACGCGCACGAGGACGACTGGATCGCGGCGAGCCGCGCGCTGTCGTACTCGCAGATTGCGCTCTACCTCGGCGCGTTCTTCCTGCTCGCGGGCAGCCTGTTCTATTTCGCCGCGCATCGCTTCTACGATGCCGTCCGCGGCGTCGTCCGGCCGTTTTTCATCCTCGGGCTGCCGTTTCTCGGACTCAATGCCGCTGGCCGCTGGCTGTACGGACGCGACCATCGCGCCGTCGCCGTCGCGTTCTATCTGGCGGGCATCAGCCTGCTGCCGCTCTTCCTTCTGATCTGGTTTCACGAAACAGGCTTGTGGGTCGTCGCAAAGAACACCGCGGGACAGCTGTTCAGTGACGGATCAGTCTCGAATCGTCAGCTCCAGATCACGATCCTGATTGCGTGCCTGTGGTCGGGCTGGCTCGCGCTGCGGACGCGTACCGGCGCGCTCAGCACGGTCTTCACACTCCTGGCCTGTCTGTTCGTGTTCGCAATCCTGGCGGATTTGGGCCTGCGATCGTGGATTGACAACGACCGGTACGACCAGCTGTCGCTGCACGCGTGGCCGCTCGTCTTGCTCTATGCCGCCGGCGGCCTCGCGCTCGACCGAGGCGATCGCGCCTGGTTCGCCCGGCCGCTCTATGTCGCGGCCGTCGTCTCGCTCGTCGCGACGCTCGATCTCCTTGCGCTCGACGGCCGGATGTTTCAGTACCTCGGCGTGTCGCTCGATCGCCTGCAGTCCTCGTCAGTCACCAACCCGCTCCTCATCGACACGCTTGGCGCGCTCACGCTCAACGGCATCCTGTTTTACGTCGTCGCGTGGGCGGTCGAACGGCGCGGCTCCGACGCCACATCGCCCGCGGCGCAATTGCTCTTCACGATCGTGCCGTTCTCGATCCTCGAACCGCTCGCCTACCTCTGCGAGACGGCCGAGTACTCGCCTCGGGTCGATTGGGTGTACCTCGCGCTGGCGATCGGCATCGCGTTCGTCAGCCATCAGCGCCAGCGCAAGAGCTTCTATTATGCTGGCCTCGTGAACGCGGCCTTCGCGCTGTATCTGATTGCCGATCATCGGCAGTGGTTCGACAAGCCCTCGTGGGCCGTGGCGCTGGTCGTGACCGGTCTGGTCGCGCTCGCCGGCGGATTTGCGCTTGACGCGATCCAGCGGAGGCGCTCGTGAAGATCGTCGTGGCTGGCGGCTCCGGGTTTCTTGGGCGGGCGCTGACGATGCGTCTCATCGCAGACGGTCATGACGTCGTCGTCCTTTCTCGACAGTCGAACTCGTCGCAAGGCCGCCTGCGGCGCGTGACGTGGCGGCCGGAGGGCTCCGCGACGCCGGTCGATGCGGGACGGGCGACAGGTTGGGCGGCCGAGATCGATGGCGCGGACGCGATCGTCAATCTCGCAGGTGAAGGCATCGCGGACAAACGCTGGACGCACGCGCGCAAGCAGGCGCTGCTCGAGAGCCGCACGTTGAGCACGCGCAGTCTTGTGGCGGCGGTGCGCGCGACGGGACGTCGACCGGGCGTGTTCATCCAAGCCTCGGGAATCGGCTACTACGGCATCGCGGGCGACGAGTTTCTCGACGAGGCGTCGCCGCCCGGATCGGACTTTCTCGCGCAGCTGTGCCTCACTTGGGAAGCGGAAGCGCGGGCCGTTGAAGCACTCGGCGCGCGGCTCGTCATCGTGCGCAACGGTGTCGTCCTCGCGCGAGGCGGAGGCGCGCTCAAGAAAATGCTGCCGCCGTTCCTGTTCTTCGTGGGCGGCCCGATCGCGTCCGGCAGACAGTACCTGTCGTGGATCGAGCTCGACGATTGGGTCGCCATGGTCATATGGGCGATGACGACAGCCGGCGCGTCTGGCGTATTCAACGGCACAGCGCCCGAACCGGTGACGAACGCCGCGTTCTCGAACGCGCTCGGACGCGCGATCCATCGTCCGAGCTGGCTGCCAGTTCCGGGCTTTGCCCTGCGGGTGATGGTTGGCGAGCTCGCCGATGCGGGGCTCATCAACGGCCAGCGCGTCGTTCCGAAGCGCGCACTCGAGCTCGGATTCAAGTTCCGCTATCCGGCAATCGACGCCGCGCTCGTGGCAGCGTGTCGCAAGAGCTAATGGCCAGCAGGCCGTGGCGCGGTCGATCTGGCTGCCCGCTGCGGCGGGCGCGCCGACTCTACTCCACGCGGAGCGCGACGACGGGATCGACGCGCAGCACCTGCCGCGCCGGCACGTAGCACGCGACGACGGCCGTGATCGCGAACGCGACCGCGGCGAGCACGTACGTCGCCACGTCCGTGCCCGTGACGCCGAACAGCAGGCTCGCCATCAGACGTGACATCAGCGCCGCAACTCCAAGACCGAGCGCAACCCCGACGAAGACCGGCCGCAAACCTTGCGCGACGACGAGTCGCAGCACTTGGGAGTGCGCGGCGCCAAGCGCGAGACGGACGCCAATCTCTCCGGTCCGCCGCGCCACAGAGTACGCCAGCACGCCATACACGCCGGCGAGCGCCAGCACGACGGCCAGCGCTGCAAACGCCGCCAACAGAAACATCGTGAACCGTCGCGTCGCCACGGAGCGTGTCACCAGCTCGTCGAGCGACCTGACGTTCGACAGCGGCAGGTTTCGATCGACGCTCGCAATCGCGGCGCGAAGCTCGGGCACAATGTCTTCCGGCGGCCGACGCGTGTGCAGCACGACCTCTTCGGCGCTTAACGTGCGGCCGGCCGACGGAAAGTACACCGCCAGCGTCGGATCGGCTTCGAGTGTTTCCTCACGCATGTTGCCGACGACGCCGATTACCTCCGCCAGATTGCCGCCTTGTCCCTTCCAGAGCACGATCGTGCGGCCGATCGGATTCTGGCCCGGCCAAAACAAGTCGGCGACGCGCGCGCTGATGATCGTGCGCCACGGCTTGCCGATGAGTTCCTCAGACGTGAACGTGCGCCCGCGCAACAACGGCACGCCCATCGTCTCGAAGTAGCCAGGGCTCACGGCGCGCCACGAGGCCCAAGGCACCGCCGAGCCCGCCACATCGGGACGATCGGCGGCCGCGAGGCCGAGTCCGGTGCCGCCTCCGACCAGCATCCGTCCGCTCACGGTCGCGACTGAAATGACGTCGGGCATTCCGGCAATGCGATCGAGCACGTCCTTCGTCGTCTGCTGGGCCCGCGCGTCGGGATAAGCGGCAGGAATGCTGATTCTCGCGATCAGCCGATGATCAGTGTTGAAGCCGCGTTCGACGGTCAGCACGTGTCCGAGGCTGCGGACGAGCAGGCCCGCGCCAACGAGCAACGTGATGGAGAGCGCCACCTCGGCACAGACGAACACGTTGCGAATGCGCGTTTGATGACGATCGCCCTTGGCGCCACGCTGGCCGCGATGAATCGCCGGCAGCACGTCGCGCTCCGACGCCTGGAGCGCAGGCACGATTCCGGTGGCGAGTCCGACGAGGAGCGCGAGCGCGCAGGCGGCGGCGAAGACCCAGCCATTGAGTGCGACGTCGTCGAGGCGAGGCACGTCGCCTGGACTGAGCGATTTGATCACTGACAACAGGCCGGCGGCGAGCAGGAGGCCGAATGCGGTGGCGACGAGACTCAAGACGACCGATTCGACCAGCCATTCGCGGACAATGTCGCCGCGGCTCGCTCCGAGCGCCACGCGCATCGCGCTTTCGCGCACGCGCGAGGCCGCGCGCGCCAGGAGCAAATTGGTCGCGTTGACGCATGCGATCGCGAGCAGCAATCCGACCGCACCGAGCAGCATCCACAACGCGCGCCTGAGATCGTCGCCCGCGAGCCAAGAGCGCGAGGACGCCATGGCCGCGCCGAGCCCGGCGTTGGTCGCCGGATACTGGCGTGCAAGATTGGCGGACACGACCTCGAGATCGGCTCGCGCAGCTTGCATTGACACGCCCGGCTTCAGCCGCCCGATCACGGTGTACTCGAAGCTGCCGCGGTCGGCGTCAGCGCGCCGGACGAACGGCACGAACACCTCAGCCGAGTCGAGCCACGGTGTGCCCGCTGGCACGACGCCAATCACCGTGCGCGGTCCGCTGCCGAACGAGATCGTCTGGCCAACGATTGACGGATCGGCACCATAGCGTTTAACCCAGAGTGAATGGGCCAGCACGACCGGTCTCGTGTTCCCTCCCGCCTGGTCATCCTCGGGCGTGAACAGACGGCCGACGACGGGGGTGACGCCGAGGCTGCGGAAGAACCCCGAGCTCACGAGCGCAGCGTCCACTTCTGCGGGGGCATCGCCGCCGAGCAGGATGGCGCTCGCGTTGTGCCAGGCGCCAAATTGCTCGAACGAGTGATTCATGTCGAGCACGTCCCAGAAGTTCGCTTCGGTGAACGACACGCGATCCCATCCGCGGTCGGGCCTGGCGCCCCACACCTGCACGATGCGGTCGGGCTCGGGAAACGGCAGCGGCTTCAAGAGGACGCCGTAGACGACAGACCACAGCGCTGTCGTCGCGCCAATGCCGAGTGCAAGCATGCCGACAATGGCGCCGGCGAACCAAGGCTGCTTGCGCACGAAGCGCCATGTGGCGATCACGTCCTGCTTTCTCATCGGAGGTCTCCACACACGGACGGGTTGAACCGCGGGAAAGCCTCTCCTGAGGCGCGCCCAACGCGTCGACACGGCAAACAACAGCGCATCACCCAGCCCGCGCGCGCACGCGGCGGCGCGAATCGGCCACGCGCGGCCAGCGGACGCGAGGTCGACGCCGTATAGAAATCCGTCTTCCATGTCCGTGCCGAGATCGCGGCGCAGGGCCGGAGGAGACGCCAGCAACACGAGGCGGTAGAGGCGGCGTAGCATCGATGTGACTCAAGACGAGTGCGTGCGGCGAGTCGGTTGCCGTCCGATCGACTTGATCAGACGCTTGGCGCGTGCGGCATCGACAAAGGCCGCCAGGCGCTCGGCCTCGGCCGCGCAGTTTCGTCGTCCGAGCGCGGTGATGCGATAGAACTTCGGCCGCCCGCCGCCGGCGCTGAAGTCATCGGGCGGACGTGTTTCAGCCACGAATCCGGCGTCGGTCATCTTGCGCCGGGCGCCGTACAGCACGCCCGGCCACAGGTGCATCCGGCCGTTCGTGCGATCGAACACGTCCTTGGTGATCCCGAGGCCGTGCAGGTCCTGGTCGGCCAGCGCCAGGAGAATCTGAAACCAGTGAGCGGGTAGCGCGGCAGGTTCAGCCATGGCGATCTCCGACGGCAGCGTGACCCGGCGATCAGTCCTGACCGCGCGTGCCTTCGTGTTGCAGTCGCTGGCCGAGCGGACGGCCCGACGCCTGATAGCGCTGCTTGGTGATCTCGGCGAGCACCGAGAGCGCGATCTCCGCAGGCGTGCGGCCGCCGAGATCGAGTCCGACGGGCGCGTGGATGGCCTGAATGCGCTCGTCCGGTACGCCTTCCTGCCGCAGCATCTCGGCGATGAGCACCGTCTTGCGACGGCTGCCGAGCAGCCCGATGTATGTAACGTTGGTGCGTGCGGCGGCAAGCACGCAATCGGCGTCCAGCTTGTGGCCGCGCGTCGCCACAACCAGATAGCTGTTCCATCCGTAGTCGAGCGACGCAATCGTTTGCGGTACATCGCCCTGGAGAACCGTGGCGCCGCCGAAACGGGCGGGATCGGCGAACTCCGGCCGATCCTCGAGGATCGTGACATCGAAATCGATGAGCTGCGCCTGCCGCGCGATCGCAAGCGCGACGTGACCGCCGCCGGCGACGATGATCCGCGGTCGCGGCGTCACGGGCTCGATGAACACGTCGTGTTCATCGTCCTCGGCAATCACGCGCGGGTTGCCGTGTCGAAGCTGATCGGCCGCAGCAGAAATGATGCGCGCGGCCGGCACGTGACCGTCGAATGTTCCGGTCACCTCCCCGTCGGCATCGACGAACACACGGCCGGCGAATGAGAGCTCACGGCCGCGGCGATGAAGACGCGTGACGATCGCGATCGGCACCCCGCCCGACGCCGCGTCGACCAGCGCGCCGAGCATCGACCGGCCGTTGACGCTGAGCGCGTCGCTCGCCCGCTCCGCCAGAATCCACATCGTCCCGCCACAGACGAGCCCGGTGTTCCAGGCGAGCTCTTCGGTGAGCTCGTAGGCCCGAACCGACTGCCCGCCAGCCGTGATCGCTTCGCGCGCCGCGTCAACGGCGTCGGCTTCGACGCACCCGCCGCCGAGCGTGCCGGCCGGCCGCGCTCGAGGATCGTCGGTAACGATGAGCTTCGCCCCGGCAACCTGCGGGGTGCTGCCCTGCGTGCGCACCACGGTCGCGATCGCCACGCGGGCGCCGTCGCGCTCGAGCTCGCGCAATCGCCGGTACAGAGCGGCGGTCATCGATCCAGGTCTCCTCTAACGTCCACATCGCGGACGACGCCCGGATCGGCGACGTCCACGTAATCGCGCTCGATACCGAGCGCCGTCAGCAGCTCGCTCAGATTCGAGCGGGCATCGGCCTTCAGAATCTCATTTCCGAGCGACCGCGGCAATGCGAGGGGATGACCGCGCGTCCCGTTGAACCGCGGCATGACGACCCGGCCCGGGCGGATCGGCTGCGCGAGCACGGCCGCGATCGTGGGCGGCGCCACGAACGGCATGTCGCCGGGAAGAAACAGAATCGGATCGCCTTCGGGCGCCGCAGCGAGACCCGCCTGGATCGACGAGAACATGCCGCGCGACGGATCCGGATTCTCGACGAGCCGCACACGCTCGTCGCGCACGAGCGGCACGGACGTGAACTGCTCGCCGGGCGGTGCCACGACGATCACGCGACCGACGGCGCCCTCGAGCAAGCAGCGAATCGTTCGATTGACCAACGGCTCGCCACCGATGTCCTCGAGGAGTTTCTGACGGCCGAACCGCTCGGCGCGGCCAGCCGCGGGAACAATGGCAACTGATGACTGTGGCACGGTCGAGCCGCACCAGAGGATAGACCATCAAGCCGGCGGAATGTTCACGTTCAGGTGGAACACGTTCTCCGGGTCGTACTGCTTCTTGATCTGCCGGAGCCTCGGAAGGTTTGGGCCGTACGCGGCGACGAGCGATTCGTTCGCCGGCTCGTCATGACCCATGTAGTTCATGTACCGCGCGGAGCCTGCGTGCGGCGCGATCGCGCGATGCGCCTCCCTCGCCCACTTCATGCACGTGTCGTCGTGCGCGCGGTCGAGCCACTCGGAGACGATCGGGATGTTGAAACCAGCGCCGCGCATCGCGTACGCGGTCGCCGACACTGGCACGCGCGTCGGCGCGCCATGGAATCGCTCCATCACAATCTGTCCCATCGGCGTCGGACAGCTCGCGTAGCGATCGATCACCGTGTCGATTGCGGCGTCGGTGAGATCGGTCACGAACACCGACTTCCAGTAATTGCGGGCACCGACCGGGAACGCCGCGTCGAGCAGCCCGTTGAGCGCGACGTACGGCGTCGGTCCCATCGCGTCGAGCACCGGCGTCTTGAAATTCTTGATCGGCGCCATCGCCTTCATCGCGTCGGCCTCTGACCCGAAGTGGCCGTAGCCGATCCCGACGAGCTTGGTCTGGCCATCCGGCGCGGTCAGCAGCGCGCAGACGATCATCTCATCGTCAGTCATCTTCGCCGTGATGTCGCGAAACAGGTGCGCAACCTCACGCGCCATCGCGAACGGCCACGCAACGAGGCCGCCGTGGACGATCGGTCCCACCGGATGGAGCGTGTATTCGAGCGACGTCGCGATGCCGAAGTTGCCGCCGCCGCCTCGCACGGCCCAGAAGAGATCCGGATGACTGTCGGCGCTCGCGCGCACGACGTCCCCGGTCGCCAGCACGAGATCGACCGAGCGCAGGTTGTCGAGCGCCATGCCGTACTTCGGCATGAGCCAGCCGAACCCGCCGCCGAGCGTCAGCCCGCCAATGCCGGTCGAGCCGACGACCCCGCCGGTGGTCGCGAGGCCGTAGACCTGCGTCTCGCGGTTGAAAACCTTCCAGGTCGTGCCGCCTTCGGCGCGCGCGATCCGTGACCTGGCGTCGACCTGGACGCCACGCATTTGTGAGAGATCGATCATCAGCCCGTTGTCGACGGTCGCGCGGCCTCCAACGTTGTGTCCGCCTCCGCGCACTGCGATTTCGAGCTTGTGGGCGCGCGCATAGTTCACCGCGTCCACGACGTCGGCAACGCCCCGGCATTCGGCTATGAGGGCTGGCCGCTTGTCGATGAGGCCGTTGTGGACCCGGCGCACCGTGTCGTACGCGTCGTGGGTCGGCTCGATGACACGGCCTGAAAACGTGGATGCCAGCTGCTGAGCCGGCGTGGCGGCAGGTGCTTCTGTACTCATCGGTGCCTCTTCCTTGATTGGGACAAACCCCGCGCGATTATGTCGCAGGTGCCAGTACGATAGAACGCGTTCGGAGGACCAGCATGGCGTTCGGTCGGACGATGCTCGCCGAGTGGGCACTTGATCCGGAGATCACGTACCTGAACCATGGCACCGTGGGCGCGGTCCCGCGGCGCGTCCTCGCCGCGCAGCAGGCGATCCGCGACGAAGTCGAACGCCGGCCATCGCAATTCCTGCTTCGCGACGTCTCGGGTCTCGTCGGCAAATTGAGTCAGACGCCGACGCTCATGCGCGTCGCGGCCGGGCATGTCGCCAAGTTCATCAAAGCGCGCGAGCCGGACGTCGTCTTCGTCGATAACGCGACGACGGGCGTCAATGCGGTACTGCGATCGCTGCCGTTCGAGCCGGGGGACGAGCTGCTGCTGACCGATCACAACTACGGCGCGACGGCGCGGATCGCCGCGTTCGTTGCGCGAGAACGGCAGGCACGCGTCGTCACGGTGACGGTGCCCTATCCGGCATTCGATCCCGATCAGCTCGGCCACGCGATAGCCGGGGCGATCACGTCGCGGACACGCGTCGCAGTGATCGATCACATCACGTCGGAAACGGCACTGATCTTTCCATTGAAAGCGATCGCGGACGCGTGTCGGTCGCGCGGCGTCGCGGTGCTCGTCGATGGCGCCCACGCGCCAGGCGTCCTGCCGCTCGACGTGCCTGCGCTCGGCGTCGACTGGTACGTCGCGAACCTTCACAAGTGGGCGCACGCCCCGCGCAGCTCGGGCTTTCTCTGGGCGCATCCGTCGCGACAGACGCCGCTGCATCCTGCGGTCATCTCCTGGGGTCTCGACCTGGGATTTGCCGCCGAATTCGACTGGGTTGGCACGCGCGATCCATCGCCATGGCTCGCCGCGCCGGAAGGCCTTCGGTTTCTCGATGACCTCGGCTACGAGGACGTGCGCGCGTACAACCACGATCTCGCATGGACGGCGGCGATGTTGCTGTGCGACCGCTGGGGGACGACGCTCGGCGTCCGGCGAAGCGACATCGGCGCGATGGTGACGCTGCCGTTACCGGCACGGCTCGGCTCGACGCCTGCCGACGCGGCGCAGTTGCGCGACGGATTGCTGTTTGACGATCGAATCGAAGTGCAAGTCCACTCGGGTCACGGCCGGTTGTGGACGCGCGTGTCGGCGCAGATCTACAACGACCGCGCCGATCTCGAGCGCCTCGGCGACGCCGTTGCCGCGCGCGTGTGAATTGACACGCGCATCGGCTATGCTTCGATGCTGCCATGTCACTCATCGACCCCGGGAAGAAAGCGCCCGCGTTCGCGCTCAAGGATCAGAACGGCGAGACGCACAAGCTGTCCGACTACGCCGGTCGGTCGCTGGTGCTGTATTTCTACCCGAAAGACGACACGCCGGGTTGCACTGCCGAATCCTGCGCATTTCGCGACAACCTGCCGAAGTTCGTAAAGGGCCGCTCGGCGGTGCTCGGCGTGAGCATCCTCGACGAGAAGAGCAAGGCGAAGTTCGCGAAGAAGTACGATTTGAATTTCCCGCTGCTGGCCGATGCCGATCATGAGATCGCAGAAAAGTACGGCGTGTGGCAGAAGAAGAAGCGGTACGGCCGCGAGTACATGGGCATCGTGCGCACGACGTATCTCATCGGGCCTGACGGGAAAGTCGCGAAGCGTTGGGACAAGGTCAACGTCGAAGGACACGCGGACGCTGTACTGGCGGAGATCACGAAATGAGGCAATGCGGCATTGGGGCAATGCGTGAATGCAGCATGCTTGCCACCCCATTCATTGCCCAATTGCCTCATCAATCTCAGTGCCTACGCACGTGCACAATCCCGCTCCTGGTTCGGATGGGAGATCGGTCGAAAACGTCTGCGCGATCCTCGCCGACCCGCAAAGCGCGGCCTTCGCCGTCGTTGAGATGCTGCGCTAGCGCCTCTTCGCCATCTTCATTTCAGAACTCACGTTCCGCTTCGGCCTCGGCGACCGTTCGACGCTCTTCGTCGGTGAGGTACCGTGCGCGGAGGTCGGCGAGCTTCGGCGCGCCCGGCTTGTTCCAGAGGATCGCGCCAAGCCGGTGAATCCACGCCTCGACCTCTGGCTCGCGATAGCTGAAGTTATCCATCGAGAACGTCGCGATCGTGTGCGCGTACCGGGCGGCGAATTCCTCAGGCGTGATGCCGTCGACCATCATCCGTCGCGCGTAGGCCTCCATGCGCTCGTCGGCAAACGGAAGATGGCGATCGGTCATGCCCGTCGATCGTGCCGACGCTACTTGCCGCTCGCGTCGTGATACGGGTCGAGGTTGTAGTCGAGAAACGCCCAGACGCGCGCCCACGAATCGCGTTGCTCGGTCGTGTTGGTCGGCGCCAAGTTCGCCAGATCGGTCGCATCAGCGTTGCGCTCCGTCGTCGGGCACTGGCGATCGAAAAGATGGCCGCCCTGCGGATTGTCGTAGATTTTGGTCTCGGCGAGATTGGACTTGCGCGCCTTCAGCGCGTCGACGAGCTGCTGCGCCTCCTCGAAGTTCACGTCCTGATCGTTTCGCGTGATGTGGACGAGCAGTGGAATCTGCAGCTTGTCGATCTGGTAGATCGCGGACCGTTCCTTGTAGACCGCATTCACCTGCGCGCTGTCGCCCGGCAAGCCGCCGATGCGATTCGCGGGGTCGATCTGCTGGTGATACCGCTGCGGATTCTTGTAGGAGAGCCGCTGAAAGAGATTGGTCACGGGCACGAGCGCTGCGGCCGCCTTGAACGTCGTCGGCTCGTGCGTAATCGACAGCAGGGTGATCATCCCGCCATGGCTCCAACCGATGATGCCGATGCGCGCCGGATCGACGTGCGGCATCGTCGACTTGATGAAATCGACGGCCGTGAGTACGTCGTCGACCTCCGCGCCGCCGTAGTCGATCGCGTCGTAAAACGCTTGGCCGTACCCCACGCTGCCGCGGTACTCCGGCGCGACGACGACGTAGCCGCGCGAGACAGCTTCTTTGACGTACGGAATGTAGTACTCGTACAGGTGACCGCGAATGTCGGGATGCACCCAGACGATCGCGGGGTGGCCTTTCGGTCCGCGCAGCTTCAGCGGCTCGAAGACGAAGACCGGAATCTCGAGCCCGCCGTTGCGGCTCTTGTAGCTCGTCTTCGTCATCTTCATCACGCCTTCGCTCGCCTTGCGCCACGTCGCGTCGGTCTGGACCTGGCGCTGGAGCGCGGCCTCGAAATTCGGCTGGCCGCCTTGTCCGCGTCCCCCGGCCGGAGGCGGCGGTGTCGTCTGCTGTCCGCGCGCCGGCGGCGGCGCAGTCTGCTGGCCGACGACACTCGCGGGCGTGATTGCGAACAGCCACGCTGTCAGCGCCGCGACGAGAACACTAAGCTGAGCACGAGTACGCGACATGAATGATCTCCGCGCGCCGATGGTATCGCAGACCGCGACGTACGGCTAAACCTTCCGCAGTCCGCGACAGTCATACCTTGTGGAGCCAGCCTGTCCGAGACGCGACGAACGTCGCGGGTCGCGCGCCATTTTTCGAGGAGCGCAATCTATGACTCGTAAGTGCCTGACTCCGCTGTTCTCGGTCCTCGTACTCCTCGCCACCGCATCGTACGCGGCGGCGCAGTCCGACACTCCGCGGGCGTATCTCACGGCCGGCGGCGGCATGACGTTCGGCAATGAGGCCGGCGGGCTGGCGGCGGCGGGAATCACCGTCGCCCCGAGACAGCACCTGCAGATCATCGGTGAGTTCGGCCGGATGTCGAACGTGATGCCGAAGACCACGTCCGATCAGATCAACAGCGCGGCCGAAAACTTCACTGACGGCGGCACGGTACCGTTTTCGTTCACCGCGGCGATGCCCAGTACGTACGGGCTCGGATCGGTACGCGTGATCGGCACAGAGCACAACAACCTCGCGCCGTTCGTGGACGGCGGCTTCGGCTTCGCGATGGTCTCCACGCATCTCACGGCCGATCAGAACGGAACGGACGTGAGCGGTCAGCTGATCACGGCCTCGGATCTCACGCAGGACCAAACCAAACCCATGCTGTCGCTCGGCGGCGGCGTGTCGATCCTCACGAGCAAGCGGTCCGCGATTGACATCGGCTACCACTACGTCCGCATCTTCACGGACAACCAGGCGATCAGCACCAACGGCGTGTCCGCTGGCGTACGCGTCGGCTTCTAGGACGGGCTGAAGGGCACGAACGTGCCCTTCATGCTCTAATATTCGAATGTCTTCCCCGACGCCCGGTGCCGCCGAGCGCCTCGACTTCATCCGTGAAATCGTCGTCGCCGACAACGCGTCGGGCAAGCACGGTGGACGCGTCGCCACGAGATTTCCGCCGGAACCCAACGGCTACTTGCACATCGGGCACGCCAAATCGATCTGCCTGAACTTCGGCATCGCGCGCGATTTTGCCGGCACGTGCAATCTCCGCTTCGACGACACCAACCCGGTGACCGAGGACGTCGAGTACGTCGAGTCGATCAAGGAGGACGTACGCTGGCTCGGCTTCTCGTGGGACGACCGGCTGTACTTCGCGTCGGACTACTTCGACGAGCTGTACCGGTGCGCGGAGACGCTTATCTCGAACGGGCTCGCGTACGTCGACAGCCTGACCGCCGATGAGATCCGCGCGCACCGCGGCACGCTGACCGAGCCGGGCACAGACAGTCCCTATCGCACGCGATCGGTGGACGAGAATCTCGATTTGTTTCGCCGGATGCGCCTGGGGGAGTTTCCCGACGGCGCGCACGTGCTGCGCGCGAAGATCGACATGCAATCGCCGAACGTCAACATGCGCGATCCGGTGCTCTACCGGATCCGGCGCGCGCACCATCACCGCACCGGCGACGCGTGGTGCATCTATCCGATGTACGACTACGCGCATCCGATCTCGGACGCGCTCGAGCGCATCACGCACTCGATCTGCACGCTCGAGTTCGAGGCGCACCGGCCGCTCTACGACTGGCTGATTCACCATTTGCCGCTGCCAGGGAAGCCGCAGCAGATCGAGTTCGCGCGGCTCAATCTGAACTACACCGTCATGAGCAAGCGCAAGCTGCTGCAGCTCGTGGCGGAAAAGCACGTCACTGGCTGGGACGACCCGCGCATGCCGACGATTTCCGGCATGCGTCGCCGCGGCTACACGCCCGAAGCGATCCGGAGATTCGCCGACGCGATCGGCGTCGCCAAGCGCGAGAACGTCGTCGACATCGGCCTGGTCGAGTACTTCGTGCGCGAGGATCTCAACAAGCGCGCGCCCAGAGCCATGGCGGTGCTTCGGCCGCTCAAGATCGTGCTCGAAAACTACCCGGCCGGCCAGACCGAAGAGATGGACGTCGTCAACAACCCTGAAGATGCGTCGGCCGGCACGCGCAAGGTGCCGTTCTCAGGCGTGCTCTACATCGAGCACGACGACTTCCGCGAAGACCCGCCGAAGAAGTTCTTCCGACTCGCGCCCGGCCGCGAGGTTCGCCTGCGGAACGCGTATCTCATCACCTGTCAGGGCGTCGTCAAGGACGCGGCGGGCAACGTCGTGGAGCTGCGGTGCACGTACGATCCGGCCACGCGCGGCGGCGATGCTCCGGATGGCCGGAAAGTGAAAGCCACGCTCCACTGGGTGTCGGCCGCGCACGCGGTCACGGCCGAAGTCAGGCTGTACGACCGATTGTTCGGCGTCGAGAATCCAGGCGCCGGCGACACGGATTTTCTGACGCAAATTGACCCGCAGTCGCTCGAGACGATCCGCGACGCGAAGATCGAGCCCTCGATCGCCGCCGCCCCCCCGGGTACGCGATTTCAGTTCGAGCGGCTCGGGTACTTCTGCGTGGACCCGGACACGAAGGCCGGCGCGCCCGTCTTCAACCGCACCGTCACGCTCAAAGACAGCTGGGCGAAGCACGCTGAATGAGTGCTCAGTGCTGAATGCACTGCGCACTACGCTCTGAGCGTCTCCGCCGGATCGACGCGCAGGATCCTCAGCGCGGGAAGCACGCTCGCGACTGCGGCGATGGCCAGCAGGAAGAGCGCGACTTCCACGTAGGTTCCCGGCGCGCGGCTGCTGACGCCCCAAAGGTAGTCGCTGCTGACGAGACTCTCCATCACGCGCACGGCCAGCACCGCAAGACCCACGCCGACCACTGCTCCGCCGAGGGCGATCAGAATGCCAGACATCGCGACGTCGCGGATCGTTCCGCCGGCCGTCGCGCCAAGTGCGAGCCGGATGCCGAACTCGCGCGTCCGCTGCTGCACGGAATGCGCGATCAGCCCGTGAATGCCAATCGCGGCGAGCAGGACGGCCGCGCCGCCCAGCACGCCGACAAGGATCATCAGCAGTCGCTGCCTCGCCGTGGCGGCGGCCTGAATGTCGACCATCCGCTGGATCCGACCGAGGGGCAGCATCGGATCCGCCGCGCTCACGGCGTGCTGCAGCGCTTCTTCGGCGACGGCCGGATTCGACGTCCGCACCGTCCACATCGGCGAAAACCAGATGTGCATCCCGAGAAAACCGTCCGGCGTTTGTGCGGCCGGCAGGTAGATCAGCGGCCCGCTCGTGATCGGGCCCTTCATCATCCCGTTGAGGAAGAATCCCGAGCTCGTGACCTTCACATCGCCGACAACGCCGACGATCTCGCGCTCGGCGCCGCTCAAGCGCAGACGACGTCCGATTGGATCCTTTCCGTCGGAGTCGAATCTCATAAATCCCTGATTGACCACGACGACATTGGGCGACGCCGGCACGTCCGAGGTCGTGATCGTCCGGCCAGCTACGAGCGGGATCCGCAACGTCTTGAAAAAGTCCGGCGTCACGTACATCACGTTCGCGATATGGCCCTTGTCGGCCGCATCGTCCGTGAACTTGAAGCCCATGTTGAGCAGGCGGCGGTACGGCAGCTCCAGCGAGACGGCGGCGAATTCGATTCCCGGCGTTTGTTCCAGCCGCCGGACGGTTTCATCGAACAACTGATTCATCTGCGCCGCGCTCTTGTACCGCGCGTCCTGCAGCGACACGCTCGTCGTCACGACGTGCGTTGGATCGAAGCCAGGATCGATGCTGCGCAGATTGACGAACGCGCGAATCAGCAGTGACGTGACAACGAGCAGAGCGACACCGAGCGCGACTTCGGCCCCGACGAGGATGCGCCGGAGCCACGGCTTGGACCCGCCGGCGATGCTGCGCGATCCGCCTTCGGCAAGCGCGGCTTGCACGTCGAGGCGGCTCGCCTGCATCGCGGGAACGATGCCGAAGAGCAGACAGGTGAAGAGTGACAGGCCCAGCGTGAACGCGACCATGCGGGCGTCGAGCGTCGCGTGCGTCCACTGGGAGAACGTCGTGCCGCCGAGCGACTTGAGAGCCTCGAGCCCGAGCGCGCCGATCACCAAGCCGAGCGCGCCACCGAGAAGACCGAGCACGAGACTCTCAACGAGCAGCTGCCGCAGCACATCACGACGGCCGCCGCCAAGCGCCATGCGGGTCGCGATCTCCTTCGTGCGCGCGCCGCCGCGGACGAGCAGCAGCACCGCGAGATTCACGCAGGCGATGAGGAGCACCGTGAACACGGCGCCGCCGAGCATCACGATTGGCTGCTGCACGTCGGAGACGAGCGTCTCCTGCAGCGGCACCATCGTGAAGCGACCGGTGAAATTGACGGTGTTGTCGCTGCCCGTCACGCGCTTGTAGAAGTCGGCGTCGAGCGCGGGCATCGCGGCGATCGCTTCCTGCCAGGTGTGGCCGTCCTTCACGCGCGCGTAGATCCCGAAGTTCGTGCCGCCGCCTTCGCCCGTGCGCGCCGCACGAACCGGCGTCCACACGTCGGCCGCGTCGCCGGGATTCTCGAATCCTTTGGGCATGACGCCAATGACGTCGTATCGCTCACCCCGAAGCAACAGCGGCTGGCCGACAGCGTTGACATTGCCGGCGAACACGCGCTGCCATAGCGCGTAGCTGATCACGCACACCGCCGGTCCGCCCGGTCGGTCATCATCGCGCGTGAAGTCGCGGCCGATCGCGGGTGCGACACCGAGCACGTGGAAGTATCCCGGCCCCACACGCACCTGGCTCACCGGCATTGCCGAGTTGCCGACGACGAGATTGACATCGTGGCCGAAGCTGGAGCCGATGACGGTGACGTCGACCGCGGTCGCGCCATCGCGCAAGAGCTCCCATGTCGTGCCGTCATGCGATTGCCAGACGCCGGAGCCCTTCGTCGACTGGCCCTCGACCTGCACCATTCCGAGTCGATCGGGCTGCGGATACGGCAGCGGGCGCAGCAGGATGCTATCCGCCAGACTGAACACCGACGTGTTCGCGCCGATCACGAGCGCGAGCGTCGCGATTGCCGTCATCGTGAATGCCGGCGCGCGCCGCAGCACGCGAAACGCGTATTTGACGTCACGCCACAGCGCATCGACGACCGACACTCGGTTCATGCCCGACCCTCCGGAGATGCCAGTTAGACGAACCTGGACCGCCAAAAGTTAGACGTCAGCGGCCTGTTCGGCTGAGGTGCAGGATGTGCAGCACCCGGTGCGCGACCGGCGCGATGAGGATCGTCGCGCTCGCGATGAAGACGAGTCCGGCGTAGAGCGCATAAAGGCCGGCAAAGATCTTCGCGGAGTCGCTCGGGAGATCGCCCACCGGACCCATTCCGCCGAGGAGCATGCAGGAATTGAGGAACGCGTCGACCCACCGCATTTGCCCGAGGGACATGTAGCCGGCCATGCCGATCGCGAGTGAGACGCCGACGAGCACGGCGATCCACCCGACATGCTGCGCCATCCGGCCCGCAAATTGTCGCCTCGTCAGCAACCGCGCGGAGTGATGCTCGTACATGAAGCCTCTATAATGCGCTGAATGATCGGCGAACAGGTCCAACACTACCGTATCCTGCGCCAGCTCGGCAGCGGTGGCATGGGCGTCGTCTACGAGGCGGAGGACACGCGTCTCGGCCGCCACGTCGCGCTGAAGTTTCTGCCCGAATCACTCGTCGTCTCGCCCAGCGTTGTCGAGCGCTTCGAGCGCGAAGCGCGGATTGCATCGTCGCTCAACCATCCGAACATCTGCACGATCTACGACATTGGCGAGGACACGGCGCACGGCGGCAGGCGCTTCATCGTGATGGAGCTGCTCGATGGAGAGTCGCTGCGCGATCGCATTCACGCGCAGCCGCTGCCGCTCGATCTCGTCGTGAACACCGGCTGTCAGATCGCCGATGCCCTCGACGCGGCGCACGCGAAAGGCGTCGTCCATCGCGATATCAAACCGGCGAATATTTTTCTCACGAAGCGCGGTCAGACGAAGCTGCTGGATTTCGGCGTCGCGAAGCTCGGCGGCGATCGACACGCGGCCGTCGCGTCGGATGAGACGAGGCGCGCGACCGACGTGCTCACGTCACCGGGCATGGCCGTCGGATCGATCAACTACATGTCGCCCGAGCAGGCGCGCGGCGAAGATCTCGACGGCCGGACCGATCTGTTCTCGCTGGGGGTCGCGCTCTACGAGATGACGACGGGCCGGCAGGCGTTCAGTGGCCAGACCACGGCGGTCGTCTTCGACGCGATCCTCAACAAACAGCCGCCCGAACCGCGGCTCACCAACCCGGAGATTCCCGACGAGCTCGCGCGCGTCATCCAGCGCGCGCTCGAAAAGGATCGCAAGCTGCGATTTCAGACGGCGGCGGACATGCTCGCGGAGCTCTCGCGCATCCGCCGCGATACCACCGGCCGCACGCTCGCAACCAGCGCGACCGCCGTCGTCCCGCCGGTCGGTCCAGCGCTGCCGCAGGTGCGTCCGGCATCGACGCGTTGGTGGCGCCTCGGCGTGCCGGCGGCGATCGTCGCGCTCGTTGGGGGCTACTACCTCTGGAACGCCAACCGGACGCCGGCATTCACCGAGCGGGACACGGTCGTCGTCGCCGATTTCGCCAACTCGACGGGCGACGGGGTGTTCGACGATGCGCTGCGCCAGGCGTTGCTGGTGCAGCTGCAGCAAACGCCATACATCACGGTGCTGCCGGACCTTCGCGTGCAGCGGACGCTGATGCTGATGCAGCGTCAGGCGGATCAGCCCATCACGCGGCAGGTCGCGCGCGAGATCTGCCAGCGTGTCGGCGCGAAAGCGACGGTCGAAGGATCGATCGCCTCGCTCGGTTCGAGCTACGTCGTGACGCTCGGCGTCCACAACTGCCAGACGGGCGAAGCCATTGCCGAGCAGCAGACGCAGGCCGCGCGGAAAGAGGACGTCATTTCGAAGCTCGGCGACGCCGCGACGGGCGTCCGCCGGCGGCTCGGCGAATCGCTGGCGTCAATCCAGAAGTACGACGTGCCGGTGACCGAAGCGACGACTGCGTCGCTCGACGCGCTCAAAGCCTACGGACTCGCCAGCAAGACCCGGCTCACGCGCGGCGACGAAGCGTCGATCCCGTTCTTTCAGAAAGCCATCGAGTTCGATCCAAACTTCGCGCTCGCCTACGCCAAACTCGCCGTCGTCTGCTCCAACCTCGGGCAGATGGACGATGCCGTCAAGTACACGCAGAAGGCGTACGACATGAAGGACCGCGTGAGCGAGTACGAGCGGCTTTACATCACGTGGAACTACAACACGCGCATCCTTCGCGATCCGAAGAAGCAGCTCGAGTCGCTCGAGCTCATGATCGCGTCGTACCCCCGCGACTACGCGGCGCAGAACAACATCGGCGTCTACTACACCGGCCGCGCCGAGTACGCGGAAGCCGCGAAGCACTATCAGGCCGCGATGGACATCGCGCCAGACGAGCCGTTGCCGATCAAGAACCTCGCGTTCGCGCTCTATTTTCTCGATCGGCGCCAGGAAGCCAACGCCATGGTCGACAAAGTGCTGGCGATTCGACCGGACAGCTCGATCGCGTTGATGCGCTGGAGCGCCGCGCTGCGCGGGGGCGATCCGGACGCGCCGAAGTACGAAGCGGTCGCACGCAAGATGGGGACGCCCGACGACTTGCTGGCCACCGAGGCCGGCTGGGCGATCTGGCAGGGACGACTCGCTGCATACGCGCCGCTGCGCGACGAGCTCATCGCGCACGCCAAGGCCACCCATCATGACGACATCGCCGAGGCGTACGAAGCGTCCAGCCACATCATCGGCGCCATCTTCGATGACAAGGTGGCAGAGCTCAAAGCCCTCGTGCCGCACCTGACGGACCCAGTCGCCGAGGCCCAGACGGCCATGGCGCTTGCCGCGCTCGGCCAGATGGACGCGGCACGGCCCATCGCGGCCAAGCTGGAGGCGCTCGGCAAGCAGAATGCCGGTGTGTGGATGCCCGTCGCCGTCACGAAGGCCTACGAGCGCGCCGCCGGCGGCCTCGGACGCGAGGGCGCCGCAGATCTACAAGCGATCCTCGTCGACTACCCGCAAGGGACCTACATGCACTTCCACATGGGCCGCTTGCGGGAATTGAGCGGCGACCTCGATGGCGCGGAGATCGAGTACCGCGCCACACTCAGCGCGGCCAATGTGCTCGGCTTCGATCCCGTCGTCACTGCCGCTCGATACGCGCTCGCTCAGATGCTCGCCAAGAAGGGCGATATCGCCGCCGCGAAGGAACAATTCGACGCGATGCTCAAGCAGTGGGAGCACGCGGACACGGAGTTCGGCTGGCTCAAGAAGGTCAGGGAACAGAGAAGGGCGCTTGAGGCGAAGTAATTCAGGTTCCTCACATTGGTTCCTCACGGGGGTTCCTCACGAGGGTTCCTCACGAGGGGTTCCTCACGAGGGGTTCCTCACGAGGGTTCCTTACGGGGGTTCCTTACGGGGGTTCCTCACGAGGGTTCCTCACGAGGGTTCCTTACGGGGGTTCCTCACGAGGGTTCCGCCCGACGGTTCCTGGCGACGGTTTCCGAGCTCCGGGCTGAGTGTTGAACAATCTGAAATCCAGAACCCGTCGAAGATCGCAGCTTTTTCAATGTGTTCCGGTATTGCCGCTATTTCCTCAAGAACAAATGGCACCGTTTGTGGTTGGTACCCCGCCCATGGGCGTTTATCACCATCGCGAACTCATCTGCTGGCAGCGAGCTCACAACGTCCGCACATTGCTCCGACGGATCACTCGTCGCAGGGAATTCTCGGATCATTCTTGGTTACGGACCCAGCTTCGTCGCGCGGCGAATACCGCATGCACGAGCACCTCTGAAGGTTTTGGAAAGTTCTATCCGCTCGAGTTTGCACGCTACCTTCAGATCGCAAAAGGCTCGCTGAAGGAAATCGTCGACCACCTCGACGACGTCGTCGGCCTCGAGCTGGCGTCCGTCGAAGAAGTCGGCGAGCTTATCCGGCTCGCAATGCGCGGACAGAAGGCAATGGCGGCCCTGATTCTGTACCTCGAATCGTTGCCGCCAGATCGGATACACGACCTTCGACGCCATGGCCAGGAGGCTCGCGCACGGCGAAAACGAAACCGGTCCGCGGAACTCAGGCGCCCCCGTGAGGAACCCTCGTGAGGAACCCCCGTAAGGAACCGCCGTAGGGAACCGCCGTGCGGAACCCTCGTGCGGAACCCCCGTGCGGAACCCCCGTGCGGAACCCTCGTGCGGAACCCCCGTGAGGAACCCCCGTGCGGAACCTAAATAAAGTTGAGCGTGCTCTTCCTGAAATCCCCCCCGAGTACCTGCAACGAGTTGGCCCCGAGCCACGCGTCGATCACGCGCGCGTAGACCGAGCGGAAGTCCGTCTCGTAGGTGACGTCGGCGCCGTTGTTCTCGAGCGTGGGGTTGCCGCCGGCGGGGTTGAGCGAAGCGGCTGTGCCGTAGAGTCCGCCGTGGACGGCGCCGCCCATGACGAGCATCAGCCCGGCCGCGCCGTGATCGGTGCCTGCGCTGCCGTTTTCGGTGATGCGGCGGCCGAACTCCGAAAACTGGACCACGAGCGTGCTCTGTAACAGGCCCTGATTCTTGAGATCGGTGTAAAACGCGAGGAGCGCCGTGCTGAGCGTACCCATGAGATTCGCGTAGCCGGCATTGGCTGCGTTGACGTTCTGCGTCGCGTGCGTGTCGAAGCCGCCGATCTGCACCCAGAACACCTTCGTCCCGATGCCCTGCACCATCGCCGCGGCGACCGTCTTGAGCGCCTGCGAGAGTCCATCACCCGCATACGCGACGGACGGCGCGTACGCTGTGACCTTCGCGACGCGATCGAGCGTCGCGAGCGCCGCTTCGGCCGTGCTGTTGACGAAGGAGACGTGTGGCTGGTCCGCCGGCAGGTGCGACGCGATCGCCGTCATCGCCGTCCGCGAGTACGTCGCTTCGATCCCCGTGTTCGGGCTCTGAAAGGCGTACGCGCTCGGATTCGAAATCGCCGGCACGCTGACCTGCCGGCCGATCAACGTGTGCGGGACCTCGCCCGTCGTGCACCAGCCGACGAGCGGATCGACCGGCGACGGCAGCGTGTCGAGATACCGGCCGAGCCAGCCGGGACCGACCGAGCTCGCCGGATTGGCCGTCGACCAGATATCCGTACCCTGAAAATGCGACCGGCTCGAGTTCGAGTAGCCGCTGCGCTGCACGATCGCGAGGCTGCCGGCGTCGAAGATCTGCTTGAGTCCCGTAAGCCGCGGATGCAGGCCCAGGGAATTGCCGGCGCTGTCTCGGCCAATCTGAATGACGGTGCCCGCCGGCACGGCGAGCGTCGGCCGCCGGCTGTAATAAAAATTGTCCGTGTACGGCACGAGCGTGGACAACGCGTCGTTGCCACCTTGCAGGTACAGGACGACGAGATTACGGCTCGACGCGCCTTGCGCGATCGCCAGATCCGACAGAAAAGCCGGCGCGGCGAACCCCACCGTGAACGCCGTGACGCCGCCCTGGATG
This sequence comes from uncultured Solibacteraceae bacterium, assembly GCA_964419785.1. Taxonomy (GTDB): domain Bacteria; phylum Acidobacteriota; class Vicinamibacteria; order Vicinamibacterales; family SCN-69-37; genus DATEGZ01. Next base: position 25,462 of record CAYQRM010000209.1, read on the forward strand.
AATTCCCGTCGAGTCACCTTCATGCCATGGACCCTTTACAGGAACTGGTAATCGCCGGATCCGACGACGAGGTGGAACAACCCGCCCGCCTTCGCGAGCACCTGCGCGTCAGAGCCGCTCCACGGGGCACCCGATCGCACGTAGTTCGTAAGCGCCGCGTACACGTCCGACGACGGCGACGGCGCGTTGAGCGTGTCGACGACGAAGTTCACGAGCGACTCCGGTGTGAGCGCGTACGGCTTCGACATATCCCGAAGCGCAAATTTCTGATTCGTCGCCAGCTGCGCAGCAAAGTTCATTCGCGCAAGCATCCGCCCGGTCGAAAACCATCCTGGGCCGAGCTCCCATCCCGCGACGTCCGGCGGCTCGAAGAGCTGCTGGCCCATGTTCAGCATCGGCGTGAGTGCATCGTTCACCGAGAAGCCGAGGTAGCCGACTTCTTTCAGCGCGCGCGGCACGTATTCCGCGGGCCACGAGTACCGATGGAAGTACCGCGCGGTGTCGAGGAACTGACTCGAAGACAACACCGTTTGCACGACGGTCTTCATATCGGCGCCGCTCTGCAGATACGCGTTCGCCATCGACTGGATGAACGAGTCGTCGGGAGCGCTCACCTCGTCGACGAAGAACGTCCAGAGTTGGCTCGCGAGCCGCTTGGCCGTCTCGGGATGCATCGCCAGCGCGTTGATGAGATCGATCCCGTCTTGAATGCCGTTCGTACTGCTTCGCGCGGGGATCGTCTTGCTGCCATCCGGATAGATGGGAAAGCTGAACGTCTTCGCCGACGTTTCGTGCGCGGCCGGATTGTAGTTGAACGCGTAGTACGCCGACGCCGTCCCTCGCGTGCCCGTTGTCGTCAGATTCCATCCCGTGAAGACGCGCGCCGCCGCGTACACGTCGGTCTCCACATAATTGAGACCGAACGTGAAGAGCTCCATCAGCTCGCGCCCGAAATTCTCCTGCGGGTTGGATCTTGTGTTGAGCCGACCGTCGAGCCAGACGAGCATGGCCGGATCTTTCGCGACCTCGATGAGCAAGTCCCGGAAGTTGCCGAGCGCGTTCTGACGGAAGAGCTCGAGCTGACCGCGCGCCTGACCCGGATCCTCCGACGATTTGGCCGCCATCATGCGCGCGGCGTCGGTCGGACCCATGATGTTCTGAATCTTGCTGTACGCCGTGGCGAAATGCTGGTGCCAGAACAGCGCCATCTTCTCTTGCAGCGGTGCCGGGGAGTGCACCAGCCTGAAGAGCCAGCGCTGACGCGAATCGTTGATGACCTGGTTCGGCGAGAACTGCCCTTTCGTCGTGATGCCGACGTAGCCGGGCGTGCCGATGTGCGTGTCGATATCGGTCTGGGACGGATCGAAGTTGAGGAGGTCGTCGAGAACCGCGAGGAAGCTCAGCCGCTGGTATCGCGAGACTTCTGCCGTGCCGACGCCAAATCCCGCCCGGCGCAGCAGATGCTCGACCAGCGGAGCAAGGCTTGCCATCGTTCTATTCGAGAGTTAGACCGTGCGGCGGCGACCGCCGTCACAAGTGTCGCACGAACCCGAACGCTTCATCATCGCGCGTCATCTCCCCTCGCAAGAACCGCAACGCGGCCTTGGCGGCCAGCCATGCCAACCCATCTCCATGCCAACCGAATGCCATCGAGAAGAAGTGAAATGGGTAGTTGCGATGCGGCCCAATCCACGGAAGACCGTCCGGAGTCGACACGACCGGTACGTCCCAGCCCCACTCCGCCGGCAATCCTGAAATTTCCGGATAGCGGAGCGAAAGCTCGTACATCAGCTGACCCGTGCGCTGGACGATGGCCTTGTCGACGAGACGGGGACCCGGCGGACGCGACGCCGCGCCGGCAATGAGCACGCGGTCCTCGGACAGCCAGCGCCAGTAATACGGATTGACGCCGCCGTCGGTCGCGATGCTGATCCGCTTGCCGGAGGCACGTCGCATCGGCGCCGTCATCGGGTGCGTGACGACGGCGTAGCCAGCCTGTCGCCGCACGTGACGCCGGAGTTGCCCGAAGAGCTGGCCAGGCTCGCCCGTCGCGACGATCACCCCGGTGGTACGAATCGAGCCGGCTCCGAGAATGACTCTTGCGACTCTTCGAGTGAAGCGCGTTCGCCGGACCGCAGACTGCTCGAAGATCCGCGCGCCCTTCGCTTCCGCGGCCCCGGCCAGGCCGAGAGTGGCTCGCACGGGATCGAAGGTGAAGGCATCGCGCAGCCGCAGGCCGCCAGATGATTCGGTGCCGAGATCGGCGTGTGTCGCGGCTGGCGTGAGCCACGGCGCGTCGAGTCCGGCATCCTTCATCGCGGCCTGCTCGCGCCTCAACAGTTGCCCCTCGTCGGCCGTGCGCGCGTTGACGATGAGCGCCGTCTCCGCGAGGTCGGATTTCGTGGGAAGTTTCTTGAGCGCCTGTCCGAATTCACGCGCGCTTCGCCGCGCCTCGGCCCAGGCGACACGCGCCACTCGGCGGCCTGCGGCCTGTTAGACCGCGCGGTACACGGCGTCGGGCTGCGGCAGAATCGCGCCGAGGCCGGCGGCCGTCGATCCCGCGGCCAATCGATCGGCCTCGAGCAGAATGACGTCGAGTCCCGCGTGGGCGAGGACGTAGGCGGTCGTCGCGCCGGTCAGACCGCCGCCGATGATGACGGCGTCTGCGGTGTGATCGCCCTTGAATTTCGGATACGCGCGGCGGCGGTTGTCAGCGGTGCGCTCGGCCCAGTAGCGCGAGCCGTAACCTGGCATGGCAGAAGCATAGCTCAGCACGTGCTGGGGGCCGGAGGCTGAGTGCTGGGTGCAATGCGAAGTGTTACGTGCTATGTGCGCTTCCGCGCTCCCTCGGCGGCGAGAAGAGCTTCCTTCATCTTCAGGCCCCAGCGGTACCCGCCGAGATGGCCGTCTCGCCGCAGCACGCGATGGCAGGGCACGATCAGCGCGATGGGATTCGTCGCACATGCGCGCGCGACGGCCCGGACCGACGCGGGTTTGCCGATTGCGCGAGCGACGTCGGAGTAGGTGCGTGTCTCGCCGCGCGGAATGTGCGTCAGCGCGCGCCACACGCGCCACTGAAATGCGGTACCTCGAATATCCACCGGGATGTCGGCAGCCACGTCGGTCGCGCGGGCGATGGCGAGCGCTGCGTCGACGAGCGGCGCGAGCTCTGGTGCCGGCGCGCTGGCAATTGTCGCCTCGGGGAACTCCTCGCAGAGCGAGCGAACGAGCACCTGGTCGCTCGCTCCGGCGCGGACCGCGCACAGGCCGCGCGGCGTCGCGGCCACGAGCACGCGACCGATTGGCGAGTCCGCAGCAAGCCAGCGAATCTCCGCGCCGCGGCCGCCTCGACCGTACGTCGCCGGCGTCATGCCCGGCAGCGTCACCGCTCCATAGACACGGCTCGATGATCCGTAACCCGCTTCGTAGACCGCGTCCGTCACGCGATGTCCGTTGCGCACGGCGTCGAGGAACCGCCGCTGGCGGCAGGCCGCGACGTAGTCACGCGGCGCGATGCCGAGCACGCGGCGAAACGCGCGCTGAAGCTGAACGACGCTCGTGCCGCCGGCCTTGGCGAGCGCGGCGCTCGTCCATCGCGCGTCGGGACGAATGGCGATCGCCTCGCAGGCATGACGCACGCGCGCGGTCGTATCGGCGCCGTTCGTGCGCGCTTCAGGATGGCACCGCCGGCACGGCCGAAAGCCGCCCGCTTCGGCCATCGCCGGCGCGGGGAAGAACTCGACGCGCTCGCGGCGCGGCCGCCGGCTCGGACATGACGGCCGGCAGTAGACGCCGGTCGACGTCACGCCGTACACGAACAGGCCGTCGGCAGCGTGATCACGCTCGATGACGGCGTTCCAGAGAGTGTGGGTATCAAGCATTTCAACCTCGGCGATCCAACATTCGCCGATCGCCGATGTTCTTCGCTATCCGTTTTGCGACATCAAAGTGAGAGTGAGTTGCTCGTAGAGATCGACCGCCCGATGCAACTCAGCGATCGCCACGTGCTCGTCGGCGGTGTGCGCCACGCTGACCGAGCCAGGACCGAGCAGGAGCGGCGTGCCCCAACGGTCGAGCCACGGAATGTCCGTCGTGAACGCGAATGACGCCGACTCGATGCCGGCGACGGTCTTGAGTCGCACCGGCGGCACGACCAGCACGTCCTCGAGCGCAACAAGCGATCCGATATGCCGCTCGAGCAACCGCCTGACGTCGGCGACATCACCGACCGTTCGAAACATGACCTCAGCGTCGGCGGCGGGCGGGATCACGTTGGGCGCGACACCCCCGCTGATCAATCCAATGGTGTAGTGCGTCCGGCCCATCACGGGATCCTCCGGCCACTCGACTTGGCGCATCATCGTCAACGCGTCGAGCAGTTTCTCGATCGCGGACACGCCGAGCTCAGGCAAGCTCGAGTGTGCGGCGCGACCGGTCGCGATGAGCTTCACGCGGTAGACGCCGCGCGTCGCGGCGCCCAGCCGGTTGTCGGTCGGTTCGCCGTCGACGAAGAACCGCGAACCCGGTGCGATGCGATTTGCGGCCTGTGCGCCGTCGCTGCCGCGTTCCTCACCTACGACGAAGAGCAATCCGGCGCGGCGCTCGCCTTTCGCGCGCAGCCGCTCGACTGCGGCGATCATCGCGAGGATCGTGCCCTTCGCGTCGCACGAGCCGCGGCCGAACAGCACGCCCCTCACTTCGCGGCTTGGGAAAAACGGCGGGACGCAATCGAAGTGGGTCGACAAGACGACACGCGGCGTGTCGATCGACGCGACGACGTTGAATCGATCGCCGACGACAGGTTGCTCGGTCACGTCATAGCCGAGCCGTCGGAGCGTCCCAGCCAGGAAGCGGCCGGCCTCGGCCTCGCGCCCGGTCGTCGAATCGATATCGATCAGCTGGCGCGTCAGGGCGATCTGCGTCAGCGGATCCACGCTTCGAGCTCCGTGCGCGTGTCGGTACTCTCGTCGCGATATTTGACGATCACGGGCGTCGCAAGCGACAGCCCCCACTCGCGGCCGGCGCCGACGGTCACCGCGCGCGCGCCTGGCACCACCACCGCGCCCTCCGGAATCACGAGCGGCGCGCCTGGCTCGGGCTTGATGATGACGCCGCGCGGCAAATCGTACACCGGCGTCGAAGCCGTGAGCACCACGCCCGCGGCGATGACCGCGCGCGATTTGACGACCGCGCCCTCGTACACGCCGCTGTTCCCGCCAATCAGCACGTCGTCCTCGATAATGACCGGCAGCGCGCCGACGGGTTCGATGACGCCGCCGATCTGCGCGGCCGCGCTCACGTGCACGCGGCGTCCGACCTGCGCGCAGGACCCGACGAGCGCGTGCGAATCGATGAGCGTGCCTTCGTCGACGTACGCCCCGACGTTCACGTACATCGGCGGCATGCAGACGACGGACCGCGCGACGTAGGCGCCGTCGCGGATCGTCGATCCGCCAGGCACGATGCGCACGCCGGCGTCGACGCCCGGTTTTTTCAGCGTCATCGTGTCCTTGTCGTAGAACGGCCACTTGCCGTGGTCCGCCGAGACGTCTTTGACGTCGCCGAATCGGAAGCCGAGAAGGATGCCTTGCTTCACCCACGCGTTGACGCGCCAGCCGGATGGCGCCGAGGCGTCGCGCTCGGCTGCACGCACCTCGCCGAGGCCCAGCGCGCGCTGCAGTTGGAAGAACGCTTCGCGCGCGGCCGCCTTGTCCGCCCGTTCGCCCTCGGCGAACAGACGCGCGATCGACGACTGCAGGTCCATGAAATGGTGGCTACGACGCGACGCGGCCCACGTCCGCGGACATGATCGGCAGGCCGAAGTCGCGCATAACGCCGAGAATCTTTTCCTGCGACGGCGGCCGCGGCGGCACCATCGGCAGCCGGTACGCGTCTTCGCACAGACCCATCGCCACCATCGCGAACTTCACCGGCCCCGGGCTCGACTCGATGAAGTTCACCTGCATCAGGGGCAGCAGCTTCTGGTGCCAGCGGCGTGCGGTGGCAAAATCGCCGCGCTCGGCCGCCTCGACCATCTGCACCATCTCGGCGGGCACTTCGTTCGACGCGACGGAGATGATGCCTCGTCCGCCAATCGCCATCAGCGGCAGCGTCAGCGCGTCGTCTCCGCTCAGGACGAGAAAATCGTCCGGAACGGCGCGGAGCACTTCCGCCATCTGCGTCATGTTCCCGGACGCTTCCTTCACGCCGACAATGTTCTTGATCGTGGCGAGTCGGGCGAGAGTAGTTGGATCGATGTTGCAGCCGGTGCGGCCGGGCACGTTGTACAACACGATCGGCAGCGACGTGCTTTCGGCGATCGCCTTGTAGTGCTGGTAGAGCCCTTCAGGCGTCGGCTTGTTGTAGTACGGCGTCACGGACAGCAGGCCGTCGGCGCCCGCCTTGGCCATTTCCTGCGCGGCGTGAATGACCTCGCGCGTGTCGTAGCCGCCGGCGCCGGCCAGCACGAGCGATCGCCCTTTCGCCTCTTCGACCACGATCTCGACGATGCGACGCCGCTCGGCGGACGACAGCGTCGGCGTTTCGCCGGTCGTGCCGCACGGCACGAGCACGTGCACGCCGGCGTCGACTTGGCGGCGGGCCAGGCGGCGAACCGCGGCTTCATCGAGCGCGCCGGTTTTCGTGAACGGTGTGACGAGCGCGGTGCCGACGCCGGTGAATGCAGTACGCATTGCAGCTCCCTCAATCAATTCTTGATCACTCGCCGGTCTCAATTGCCCGCCGCTAAGGCGCGCGCATGAGATCGTCCATGGTGAACCAGCCGCGTTTGCCTTGGATCCAACGGGCCGCCTCGAGCGCGCCATGGGCGAACACCGCGCGATCCCGCACCTCGTGCGTGAGCGTGACGCTGTCCGCCAGCCCGTCGAAGCCGACAATATGCGTGCCGGGAATCGATCCGGCGCGCGTGGACGACACGTCAATCATCCGCGGATAGCCCGCGTGTTGCATCGCGGCGAGCAGCATCAACGCCGTGCCGGAGGGCGCGTCCTTCTTGGCGCCATGGTGCAGCTCGTGGATCCACGCGCCAGTCTCAGCGAGCGGCGTGAATCGCCGCGCGGCATCCTCGACGAGCATCCGGAAGACGTACACGCCGAGCGAGAAATTCGCCGACGCCAGGACGCCAATGCCCGCCCGCTCCGCCTCGGCGCGAATCGCTTCCTCGTGAGCCTGCCAGCCCGTCGTGCCGATGACGACGTTGATGCCGCGCGCAGCGAGCCGCGGAAAATTCACCGGGACGGCCGCCGGCGTCGAAAAGTCGATGGCGACGTCGGCCGGACCAATCGACTCGATCGCGCCAGGTCCAGACGCGGTCGTGACGACGCCCGCGATCGACAGATCGCCGTGCCGCGCTGCGAGACTTTCCACGAGCCGGCCCATCCGGCCGCGGCCAACAAGAAGTAACTTCATGCAGTTTTCGTCGGCACGTCAAGTACGACAGGTACGTCGGGTCCCAGGAACGCGCTATCGCTGGTCAACATTCTATTCTTGAAAGGCAAGCAGGCTGGCGAACGCCAGCTCGTTCACGGTACCCGACGTACCTAATGTACCCGACGTACCTAATGTACCCGACGTACCTAATGTACCTGACGTACCTGATGTACCTGACGTACCCGAAAGAACTGCTCGTGGACCCGCTGGAGTGTGGAGTTGAGGTCCTCGGCACGCAGGACCAGCGTGATGTTCCGCCGCGCCGCGGCCTGCGACACCATGCGGATCGGCACGCCACCGGTCGCGCCCAACAGCTCGGTCACGAGCGTCGGATCGTTCTGCAGGCCCTCGCCGACGGCGCACAGAATCGCCATCCCGTCCTCGCGCGTGACATCCGCGACGCCGCGCAGCGTCTCCAGCGCCTCCGGCACGCGGCGCGCATCGTCAATCGTCACCGACACGCTCACTTCCGAGGTCGTGACGACGTCGACTGAAATGCGATGCTGCTCGAACACCTCGAAAATGCGCCGGAGGAAGCCGTGCGCCATCAGCATCCGCGTTGACGTGATGTCGACGACGGTGACGCCGGTCTTCGATGCGATCGCCGTGAACGGTTCGTCCGACGCGGGACGGTCGCGCGTAATCAATGTCCCGACCGGATCTTCCGGGCGTCGGGCGTTGAGAATCCGCACCGGAATATTCCGGCCGACCGCAGGCTGAATCGTCGCCGGATGCAGGACTTTGGCGCCGAAGTACGCGAGCTCCGACGCTTCCGCGAACGACAGATGCGGCACGACGCGGACGTCGCGCACCACGCGCGGATCGGCCGTCAACATCCCGTCGACGTCCGTCCAGATCTGGATCTCCTCGGCGGAAAGGCACGCGCCCACGATCGACGCGGAGTAGTCCGACCCGCCGCGCCCGAGCGTCGTCGTCACGCCCGACTTGGTCGCGCCGACGAACCCGCCGATGACCGGGATCTTTCTGGACGCGAGCAGCGGGTCGACGGTCGCCGTGAGCGCGGCCGTCGTCTCCGCCTCGAGCGGTGCGGCGCTCGTGTGATCCGCGGTCGTCACCATCACGCGCCTGGCGTCGACCCATGCGGACGGCAGCCCGTGTGACGCGAGCGCGGCCGTCACCATGCGGCTGCTGAGAATCTCGCCCGTTGCGGCGATCGCGTCGAGCCAGCGCGGCGTGACTTCGCGCAGCACGCCGAGCGCGCCGACGACGCGCTCGAGCTCGTCGAACTCGGCGCGAATGAGCGCCTCGAGCCGGTGCCGCTCGCCATCGTCGGTCACAACGCCGGCGACTTCCAGATGCCGAGCCTCGAGCGCCTTGATGTTCTCGAGTGCGCCTTCGACGTCACCCGCGCCGGCTTCCGCCGCGACACCGAGCAGCCGATCGGTCACGCCGCCGAGCGCCGAGACCACGACGACCGGCCCGCGCCAATCGGCGCTCTCGGGCTGGATGGCCGCCTGCCGTGCGGCTCGAACGATGCTCACGAGCCGTTCGATGGCCGCGCGATCGGCCACCGACGTCCCGCCAAATTTCATGACAAGCATGCAATTGATCCAGTTGAGCGTTCTGCTTCGAACGCGCCGGGGGTCAGGCCCGGCTTACGCCGTCAGGGCCAGACCCCGCTCTCACTTCAGGCCCTCGGCTCTTCACAACAAGCCTTCTGCTTTCATCAGCTCTGCGTTCAGGATCGACGCGCCCGCGGCGCCGCGAATCGTATTGTGACCGAGCGCGACGAACTTGTGCGTGAGCACGGGACACGCGCGGACGCGTCCGACCGAGACCGCCATGCCGTTGCCGAGATCGGCGTCGAGCCGCGGCTGAGGCCGGGCGGGATCGTCCATGACGACGATCGGCGGATCTGGCGCCGTGGGCAGACCGAGCGTCTGCGGCTTGCCGCAGAATGCGCGTAGTGCCGCGATCACATCGTCCGGCTTCGGACGCGACCCCAGCTCGACTGATACCGTCATCGTGTGCCCGTCAATCACCGGCACGCGATTGACCTGCGCGCTGATGACCGCGGCATGAATCGAGCGGCCGCCGTCGCTGCCGAGAATCTTCACGGTTTCGCGTTCGATCTTGTCCTCTTCGCCGCCGCCGATGTACGGAATGAGATTGCCGAGAATGTCGAGCGACGGCACGCCCGGATACCCGGCGCCCGACACCGCCTGCATCGTCGTCACGAGCACGCGCCGGAGGTCGAACGCGCGCATCGGAGCGAGCGCCATCGCGAGCACGATGGTCGCGCAATTCGGGTTCGTGACGATCGCGCCAGACCAGCCGGTCCCTCGTCGCTGTGCCGGCAAGAGCGAAAGATGATCGGCGTTGACTTCGGGAATGAGCAGCGGCACGAGCGGATTCATCCGGTGCGTGCGCGCGTTGCTCAGGACAATGTGGCCGGCCGCGGCGAAGGCGTGCTCGAGCTCATCAGCGGCCGTGGCGTCGAGCGCGGAAAAGACGATCTTCGGACCGCGTCCCGGCACGCACGCATCGAGCCGCAAGGCCCGGCTCGCCTCGGGCATCGACGCCGGCAGCCGCCATGGCGCGGCCTCCGCGTACGATTTCCCTTCGGATCGCTCGCTCGCGGCGACCCACGCGAGCTTGAACCAGGGGTGCCCGTCGAGCCGTGCCACGAATTGCTGGCCGACCCGGCCGGTCGCACCCAACACCCCGACATCCAGTTTGGTTGGTGAAGACACGGACCGTCCGACGATCTTACTGCGACGGTCTCAGAAGAAGAAATTGATGCCGAAATCCACCTTGCGCGGATTGGCGACGGCCGTCGGCTGCATGAAGAACAACGAGGTCATGACACCGCTGTAGCCGGTCAGATTCGCGCGATTGGTCAGGTTGGTGATGTAGGCGTATACCGCCATCCGGAAGCGGTTCGGCGGTGCCGCAACGGTCGTCGCCGCCATCACGCCGCCGTTCATCGTGATGCCGATTCCGCCAGGCGTCGACGCCGGCGTCTTGCCGAATGAGAACGTGTAGCTGAACCGCGCCGCGATCGACTGCTGATACGGCTGGCGCGCGCTGTTGCGGGCGACGCCGATCGGCCGGTCGTTCAGAATCTGGTCACCGTTGTTGTCGAGGCCGGTGGTGAGGTTGTACGGCGTGCCCTGATAAATGTTGGCGGAGATGTTGATCCCGAAATTCTTGATCGCGTTGCTGTTGATGCTGAGGTAGAGCTGGTTGCCGCGGTCGAATGACGTTGGGCCCCACTCGGTCGAGATCGTGCCGTTCGGCGGCGGGCTGAAGGCTCCGTCGGTGTTGTTCCGGTAGCGGTTGAAGTCGTAGTAGCCGTTGAAATTCAAGCGGCGCCAGTTGAACCGCGCCTGGCCGACCGTGGGCGACGGCGCAAGCAGGTTGAAGCCGAAGTTGACCTCGAACTCCTTCGAGGTCGATCCGGCGTCCGACACGGTCTCGATCTCATTGGCGAGCGTCGGATCGGGTCGCACGCCATCGATCGGTGCATTCAGATTGTTGCCACGCGCGAGGCGGGCCTGCTTGGTGTAGTTGTACGTCACGCCAACGCGCGCGTGTGCGTTGATCGTCTGGTCGATCCCGGTGAGCAGGCCGGTGCTTCGCGCCATCTGATAGTCCGGGCCGAGCAGATACCTGTTCGTCGGAGGCACCTGGCCGATCTGACCCGGGATCGGATACGACGGATTGGGAATGTTGATCTCCTGTTGGCGCACGCCGTCGACGCGGAGCGTCTGTTCGTACGTGTTCGTGCTCAACCAGTCGTAGTACACGCCGCCGCCCAGACGCAGGCTCGTCTTGCCGTTCTTGAACGGCGCCCACGTCACGCCGAACCGCGGTCCCACGTTGTTGTAGTCGTGCAGGAGCGACTGGACCTCGTACCGGATGCCCGGGCTCAGCGTCAGGTTCTTGCGCACGCGGATATCGTCCTGCAGGTACACCCCCATCTGAACGTTCCAGTACTCGACGAGCGGATCGCCGATTCGCCGCGTGAAGAACGCCGGCGTGCCGGCGTTGAACGCGTCGATGTCGGTGAACGTGTACGTCCCCAGGTAGTTCGTCGCGTCATCCGATCGATAGTGGCCGCCATCGAGCTGGATGCCCGTTCGCCACGAGTTGATGCCGTGCACGTAGTCCAGATCCGACTGGATGGAGAAGGTGTGCGCGTGCCGGCCGCCCGCGCGCTGCGCTCCCCCCGACGTGAACGCATCGTTCACGACGATGGTTGGCGCCTCGAGGACCGAGTGCGACGTCGAATCCTGGAAATTCGCGAACGCGCGCGTGTTGATGAAGAAGCGCCGCTTGATCGGGCCGGCCTCCTGCACGCGGAAGCCGAACGCGTCCTGATCCGTACCGTATCCGCGCTCCGGCAGATCGTAGGCGCCGATGCCGAGGTTGCGCTGCGTAATTCTCGACTGATTGAACGCGAATCGCATCGTTTGATCGCGCGTCACCGCGTAATCGAACAGGCCATACGTTCCGGCGTAGTCGCGCGGCGTCTGAACGCGCGCGGCCTGCGAGACGTTGCCACCGCCCGGCGTTGCGACGTTGACGTTCGGCGTGTCGTAGTTGTTGTAGCCGTTGAATGAAATCGAGTACCCCGCCTTGTCTTTGGCGATCGCTCCCTGCAGACCGCCGCCGTAGCGGCGGATCTGCTCCGGCGACTTCTCGCCCGTGAACTCGTTGACACCGCTCATCGAGCCGTCGCGAAACGCCGCGTTCGCGTTGCCGCGCATCGGCCCGACACCCGGTTGCGTGACGATGTCGACAAACGTATATCCGACGTAATGGTTCTCGGCAGCGAAGGTGCTGCGCGTGATGTGAATCGACTTGATCTGCGCCTTGGGCGGCAGTTGCGCGCCCTCGAAGCTGTCCACGCGGATCTTCGCGTTTGGCCCCGCCATGTCCTGCAGCTGTTGCGCCATCTCGTCGGCATCGTCAGACAGCTGATCGATCTGCTCGCGCGTGAGCGCCGTGCCGAACGTCGTCGAGCGATCCGCCGCGGCCGCCTGCGCGTCGCGAGTCACGCTCACGCTCTCCGCCATTTTCTTGAGGGGCAGCACCACGACGTGCTTGTTGTCACCGGCTTTGAGACGGACGTCCGGCAGCAGACCCAACTCGAATCCCGGAAACGTCGCCGAGATCGAGTACTTGCCGGGGACCAATTTGTCGAACGACGCCACGCCCCTGTCGGTCGTTTTGAGCGGATTGATCGTGAGCGCTTTGGTCGCCGCTTCCGTGCCGACGACGGTGACCGACGCGTCGGCCACGACGGCGCCGCTGGGATCGACAACGGTGATCGTCAATTTCACGTCCGGCGTCGTTTGCGCGCGCGCCGGGAGTGAACACAAGAGGAACAGACCTAGGGCGGCGGCGATCGCGATCACGCGCCTCACTTGACCACCTCGAATTTCCTGGGATCGATCTTCGCGTTGAGCCGGAAGCGATCGAATGTCGTTTCCTCGTTGGTGTCGGTGCCGATCGCCCGGCGGATCCGATACGGCCACGTGAGACCGTCGGTGTCGCGATAGTCGGCGAAGTAGAGCCGCGCTTCGATGGTCTGCGCCATCGTCTTGCGACGAAGATCGCCGACGTCCTTCGTGTACTTGTCCTTTTCTTCCTGCGACGCGCCCGCGGCTGGCGGTGCCGGCGCGTCGACGATCACGGCGCCGGCCGGCACGTTCGCCGGCGCGGCTTGACCGGGCACTTTGAGGATGACGCTCGTCGGCGGCTGCTGCCAGCTCACCATGATCGGCAGATGCGTGTCGCTCGCGACGAGCAGCCGTAGCGCGAACGTCCCCTCGCCTTTCGCGTCAATCACATCGGCCGTGCCCTGTGGCGCTTCCGCTTCGCCGGCGTAGGTAAACGTGAGCGGCGCGCCGCTGAACGAATTCGCGAAGAGTCCGAGCATGAGACGCGCGAAGTCCTGTTTGGCCGTCGTCACGCGGGCCTTCAGCGCGTTCTGACGTTGCGCTTCGAGCGCTTCAGGTGTCGGTGGCGGCACCCCGGCACGCGCCGGTCGCGGCGTCGGCGGCGCAGGCTGTGGAATCTGAATCAGGCTCGCGCCGTTGAACCCGAGCGATGTCGGCTCGTTCTCCTGCGCGGGAATCTCATCCTTGCGGACGTACTTGTCCGGCAGCTCGACGTTGATCTCGAACTCGATCGGCACGAGATTGTTGCCGCTCAACCGGCGCGTCCGACCGGTGGCGACAAAGGTCTTCACGGCGAAGAGCTTCGCCCCGCCGAGCGCTTCGCGCGCGCTCGAGAGCACCACCGCCACCTTGGCTGGATCAGCCTTCTGAGGGCCGACCGCGACGAGCCCGAGGCAGAGGACAACAGTGATCGCGTGTCCGAAAACGCGCACCGGCACTCCTTTATCGGTAAACCGAGGCTTTAGACGTAGTAAGACACCGGCTGGGTGGGTGTTGCTTACCGGCGGTGCAAAAACGTGTCAAAACGCGAATCTCAGGCCCAGCTCGGTCTTGCGCGGATTGAGCACGTTGGTCGGCTCAGCAAAGAACGGCGAAGTGATGACGCCGCTATAGCCAATGTAGTTGTCGTGGTTGGTCACATTCTGGACCGAGGCGTAGAGCTCGACTCGGTAACGGTGATCAGCGGCGCCGCCTGAGAAACCGCCCGGCATCCCGCCGCCCCCCGCGTTGATCACGATGGCCTGCGGTCCCCCACCACCGCTCGTCGCCGGCCGCGGACCGAACCCAATCGTGTACCCGACTCTCAGGCCAAGGTCCCATTGCATGGCCGTTCGGGCCGAATTTCGCGAGACGCCGACCGGCCGGTCCGTGAACATCCCGTCATTGTTGGTGTCGACGCCTGTCGTGACGTTGTACGGCGCGCCCGACTGCGCGCGCACATTCGCACTGACGCTCAGGTTGCGAATCGGCGAGGTGTTGATCGATCCGCCCGCGCGATGCCGCGGCGCAATCGGTCCCCACTCGAGATCGAGCCGGTCCGCGGTCGCCGGCGGCACAAACGCGCCAGTCGTGTTCGTCTCGTTCGTCGAAAACGCGTACGAGCCGGCGAGAAACGTCTGATGCCAATCGAGCTTGATGAACGACGCGGTGACGACGATGGTCGATCCGCGCTGCGCGGCATCTCCGACGACGTCGATGACGTTCGCGAACTCGGGATCGGGACGGACGCCGTTCACAGGCACGTTCAGATTCAGTCCGCGCAGCAGCTTCGATCCGCGGCGCATCGTGTACGTCGCGCTCACTCGCGCGCTGCCGAATGTCTGATCGACGCCGACGTTCGCCAGCTGGCTTTCCGGCAGAACGAGCGACGGATCGAGGAAGTATCGATTCGTCGGCGGCGTCGTGCCGATCGTCCCCGGCGTCGGATACGCGGGATCGATGATGTTGACTTCCTGCTGATGAACGCCGTCGATGCGCAGCGTCTGCTCGTACGTCGACAGGCCGAGCCAATCCGTGAATCGTCCGTAGCCCGCCCTGAACGTGGTGGCGCCGCTTCTTCGCGGCGACCAGCTGATTGTCACGCGTGGCGAGAAGTTCAGCTGATCGGCAATCAGCGTCTGCGCCTCGTACCGCAAGCCGTACGACAACATGAGGCTCTTGGCGAGGCGAAAGTCGTCTTGCGCGTAGACGCCGACTTGCAGGTTGTCGTAGGCGATCAACGGATCGCCCGTCCGGCGGGTGAACGTCGACGGTCTGCCGGCGTCGTAATCCGCAAGGCTCGCAAACGTGTACGTGCCGAGGTAGTTGACGGCTTCGTCGGTCCGGTAGCTTCCGCCTTCGAGCAGGACGCCCGTACGGAACGAGTGCGTGCCCCGCACGTAGTCGAGATCGCTCGCGGCTTCGAACTCGAGCGCGTGCCGGCCGCCGGCTTGCTGCGCGCCGCCGCTCGTGAACGCGTCGAGCACGCGCAGCGTCGGCAGCTCCACCGAGGAGGTCGACGATGCGTCGGTCCAGTGCAATTGCAGCCGCGACTCTGAAAAGAACCGTCGGCCGAGCGGACCGTTCTCCGTGATGCGGACCTGATTGTCCGTCGACGTCATGCCGTACGCGCGCGCCGGAAGATCGTAGCCGCCGACGCCAAGGTTGTCCGTCTCGCTCGCGGCGCGCTGAAACGTCACGCGCGCCATGTGATCCTTCGTAATGCCCTGGTCAAATCTCGCGTACACGTTCGTCCGATCCGTCGGCCGCCGAATCGGCGCGGCGACCGTCTGATCGGGCAGCGCGGCCAGCAGGTTCGTCGAATCGAACTGATTCGCTCCCTGAATCTGCAGCGAGAACGAGGATTTGTTCGGCACGATCGATCCGCTCAACCCGAAGCCGCCCTGATGCAATCCCTCGTCGCCCTTCACTGGCGTAAACGGATTCTGCGCGTTCAGCGCATCGTCGCGGTACGTGAAATCGAGCGAGCCGCGCAGCGGGCCATTGCCCGGCTGCGTCATCACGTCAATGAAGAGCAGGCCGTTCAGGCCGCCATGGTTCTGCGCGGCGATCTGATCCATGCGCGGCAGTCGAATCGATCGGATCTGCGACTTGGGCGGGAGCTTGCCGCCCGTGAAGCCGTCCACGCGCATTTGCGCGCCGGGCGGCGCCATCGCCTTGAGCACGGATTCCATCTCGTCGGGATCGTCGGGCAGCGCCGCGATCTGCTCGCGCGTGAGCACGGTCGAAAATGAGTGGCCTTGGGGATCCAGGGCTGACGATTGCTTGTCGCGGCCCACCGTCACGTTCTCGGCGACTTTCTTGATCGGCAGCACGATCGTCCGCTTCACGCTGCCGCTGCCCACGCGCACATCGCGCAATGACGCGGGCTCGAAGCCCGGAAACGTCGCGTCGATGGTGTACCGGCCCGGCTTGAGGCCCTCGACCGTCGCGAGGCCGCCTTCCGACGTCGTTGCCAACCGCGGCGACGTCCCGGTCGACGCGGCCGCGCCGTCCTGGAGCCGAACGCTTACGGTCGCATTCGGAATCACGCCACCGGATTGATCGGTGACGGTCACGATGAGTCGGCCCGCGTCCGGCGTTTGCGCCCGGGCAATGCCCGCGACAAGCGCCAGCGCGATTGCGGTCAGAAGGTTGTGGCACCCCGTCACTTCGTGACCTCAAATCTCTTCGGATCGATTTTCGGGTTGACCTTGATCTTCTCGAGCGTCACCTCTTCGCTCGGCTTGCCGTCGATCGACTTTTGAATCTTGAACGGGAGCTTGATGCCGCTGACGTCCTGATAGTCGGCGTAATACACGCGGTACTCGACCATGCGGCGCTTCGCCTCCGCTTCCTTCATCTGGTCCTGCATGTCTTTCATCATTTGATCGCGCTGCTCGGGCGTCATGGAACGGCCGCCGCCGCCGAACTGCACGACCTGCGTGTTCGTGCCGCTGCCACCGGGGCCATTCGTGGACGTCACTCTCAACGGCTCTTTGGCCATCCAGCTCAGCATCAGCGGCAGATGCGTGGAGCCGTCGATGAAGAACTTGGCGGTGAAATCGTCGGCGCCGGTGACGGCGATGACGTCGGCCTTGCCGTCCGGCGACTGGGCCTCGCCGGCGTAGCTGAATTCGAGCGGGAACGCGGGAAATGACGTCGCAAACATCCCGAGCGTGAAGCGCGCGAATTCCTCGTGCGCCGCCATCAGCGCGGATCTTCGCATCGCCTCCGCTTGCTCCGGTGTGGCCTGCGCGCCCGGAGCCGCGCCGCCCGGCCCCATCCTGACGAACACCTGCCCGGGAAACGATGGCGGCGTGTCCGTGGCTTCGATTACGCCCTCGCCGTTGAACCCGCTCGTGCGCGAGATCACGTTCGGGCCGATGGTGGCGACGACTTCCTTCTTCACGAACTTGTCGGGCAGCTCGAACGCCAGCTCGTAGTCTCCGGGCGCGCCGCTCGTGTCGCCATTCACCTTCGTCGAGGTGCCGGTGGCGGAGAGGGTCTTCACGCTCGCGAGCTTCTTCTCGCCGCCGAGCGCGTCGCGAACCATCGCGAGCACCTTGTTCGCGTCCGACCCTTGACCGACGACGAGCGCCTGCGACGCGAGCGCGGCGACGACGATGAGATTGAAGATGCGCTTCATGACGAGTCCTCCTGGAACCGATTCGCTACGCACGTGTGTCTTTGACGTAGTCATCGTCGGCAGAAGTCGCATGCGAGTGGTTAAGCGATCGCAAAGAGATTGTTAAGAAGGTAAAACCATCAGAATCAGTCACTTCCGGACAGGGTCGAGTGGATCTCGCGTGCTAGACTCGTCGCATGCGGTCGAGGCTGCCGCTCCGATTGATCGTGCCGGCGTCGCTCGTGCTGCTCGTCGCGATTCTCGCGACGCTCCAGTACCGCTGGCTCGGCCAGGTGAGCGAAGCCGAGCGCGATCGTCGACAGACATCGCTCGCGCAACGCTCGTCAGAGTTTGCGGACGACTTCGATCGCGAGATCCTCCGGTTGTACCTGGCGTTGCAGGTCGACGGCAGCGCGATCGATCGCGGCGATTTCGCCGGGTTCGCGCGTAGCTACGACAGCTGGCGTGAGAGCGCGCGCTTTCCCGAGATGCTCCGCGCGGTATACCTCACCGACGGATCGGCGCCTGCTGCGGCGCCCAAGAAGTACGACGCGGACACGCAGACGTTCGTCGCGGCGCCATGGCCCGCATCGTTGGCGCCGGTGACCGAGCGCCTCACACAGACCACGGCCCCTTCGGGAGGCGGGCCGGTAATGATCAACGGTGCGAGGTCCGTACCGCCTCCGCCGCCGCCACCGGCCATCATCACGCCCGCAGGTTCCGACAAGAACACGATGACTGGCTCGGCGATGGTCGAACAGCTCCGGCATATCGTGACCGCGCGCGATCCGATCGTCGCCTCGGTACCAGCGATCATCGTGTCGTTGCCGACGTTCATCAGCAGCGTGACCGGCGGCGGCACCACCTGGCGCGTTGATCACCAATATCTGGTGGCCGAGCTCGATGAGCCGACAATCACCGGCACGATCCTGCCCGCGCTCGCTGAACGATATTTTCCGGAACGCGACGCCGACAGTTATCGGTTCGACGTCATCGACACGAGGGATGGAAATCGGGTCGTTTACGCTCGCGGTCTGTCGAATAACGCGATCATCGACGCCCGACATGCCGACGCCAGCGTGCCGCTGTTTGCCGTGCGGCTCGACTTGACGTCTCAGGTCGTGAATCGATTCTGGCTGTCCCAGACCTCGGGAGTCAGCGCGACTCCGGTGGGCGGGCGTGGAGGCCGCGTTGCCGCCGCTGGAGGAACGGGCAGCTCGAGCGTGTCGGTTTTCATCGACTCGCGGGGCACGTCAAGTACCGACGTCAAGCTCAACGCGAGCTCGGCCGCCTGGCAGCTGCGCTTCCAGCACTCGGCGGGATCGCTCGATGCGGCGGTCGGCGCCGCGCGCCGCCGCAATCTCTGGCTGAGCTTCGGCATTCTCACTGTGCTTGCCGCGAGCGTGGTGCTCATCGTCGTCAGCGCCGAGCGATGGCAACGGCTTGCGGCTCAGCAGATGGATTTCGTCGCGACGGTCACGCACGAGCTGAGAACGCCGCTCACCGTGATTCGATCCGCGGCGCAAAACCTCTCGGCCGGTGTCGTCCACGATGCCGCGCAGGCGCGGCAGTACGGCGATTTGATCGAGACGGAAGGCCGGCGGCTCACCGACATGGTCGAGCAGGTGCTCGAGTACGCGGGCATGTCTGGGACGTGGCACGCGCATAACGCCCGACCGATCGACGTCGGCGAGCTCATTCGCGATGTCGTGGCGTCGGCGTCGTCGATGCCGGACGCCGCGAACGTCGAGTTCGCGGTCGAGATACCGGATGACCTGCCGCGTGTGGCCGGCGACGAAGGCGCGCTGCGCCGCGCGCTTCAGAACCTCATCGGCAATGCCGTGAAGTACGGCAGCGATGGTCGCTGGATTGGCGTCACGGTGCGCCGGACGCTCGCGCGCGGCGGCGACGAAGTGCAAATCTCGGTGAGCGATCGCGGCCGCGGCATCGACGCCGACGATCTCGCGCACATCTTCGAGCCGTTCTATCGCGGACGATACGCGATCGAACGGCAGATCCACGGCAACGGCCTCGGCCTCAGCCTAGTGAAGCGCATCGCCGAGGCGCACGGCGGCCGCGTCATCGTCACGTCGGAAGCGGGGGCGGGGACGACGTTCACGATCACGCTGCCGGCGCCGCTCAGAATCGAGCGCACCAAGCGCAGCTGGGCGCGACCCGAGTCGCCCGATCCGGTTCAACCGGCGGCGGAATCCGGCGGGACGCTGCAGTGATGGCCGACGCCCGGCCCAGGTCCAAACGGGTGCTTCTCATCGAGGATGAGCCGGGGCTCGTCATCACGCTCTCCGACCGACTGAAGAGCGACGGGTACGACGTGCAATGCGCGTCGGACGGACCGTCCGGGCTCGAGCGCGGCACGCGCGAGCCCTGGGACGTGATCCTGCTCGACGTCATGCTGCCGGGCGCGAGCGGCTTCGACGTCTGCCGCGATCTCCGCCAGCGCGGCATCACCACGCCGGTCATCATGCTGACGGCGCGCGGACAAGTCGTCGACAAGGTCCTGGGTCTGAAGCTCGGCGCCGACGACTACCTCACCAAACCGTTCGACATGATGGAGTTGATGGCGCGCATCGAGGTCCAGTTGCGGCGCCACGCGGCGGCGGCCTCGACGACGAGTCCGACGCAGTACCGGTTTGACGACATCGTGCTCGACGTCCGCAAGGCCGAGGTCACCAAGGCCGGTCAGCCACTCGATCTCTCGGCACGCGAGTTTCTGCTGCTCAAGTATTTGATCGAGCACCGCGAGGCGACCCTCACGCGGGACGAGCTCCTCAACGAAGTGTGGGGCTACCACTCGATGCCGTCGACGCGCACCGTCGACGTGCACGTCGCGTGGCTGCGCCAGAAGATCGAACCGAACCCGAAACACCCGCAGTACTTACTCACGGTACACGGGATGGGCTATAAGTTCATCGGGTAATGGGCAGAAATAAGGCTGGAAAATGACGCCGGGTGTTTTTTTACGAAATGTGTAAAAAAACACCCGGCGTCATTTCTTGGTTGGCACGCGGAGGATGTCCGACGTAATCGAGTCGATGAACGTCGCGAGCCGGGTGATCGCGGCGGCCGCGCGCGCGGCCTCGGCTTCGGCTTGCACGTACTGGCCCTGTTCGAGGCCTTCGCGCACTCCCGGAATCGTCTTGACGCCGTAGCCGGTGTAGAAACCGGGCGCGTACAGCAGATGCTTGTACCAGTTTCGACCGGGCAGCCCGGCCGGATCGAGCAGCTGCTGCTCGCATTGCTGCAGTTTTAGATTGATCGCCTGGAGCGCCTGCGGGTTACCGGCGAGCTTCGATTTCGAGGAGCCCGCGGTTTCGTTGTAGCGCCTCGCGCTCTCGGTGAGCGCGCTCGCCGCATTCTCGAGCGGTGCGAAGTTGATGGCCGGCGGCACGACATCCGGCTTCGGCGCGATCTCCGGACGACGGGGATCGTTGATGGCCGCGAAGAGTCCGTCCACGAGGTCGCGATTGCGATCGCGCACGAGATCCTGCCTGGACTTCAGGAGATCGCGCAGCTCCTGCACATATGTCTGCACGGTGTCGGCGAGGTTGGTGAACTCGAACGGCAGCAAGTCGGCGTCGGCCAGCCGGATCACGGCCGTTCCCAGCGTCTGCGCGAGCGTGCGCTCGTAGGCAAAGTCCGTGTCCAGAAAATGTGTGTAGAAGTAGTAGTCGTCGTAGACGGAATGATAGATCCCGTCCGCGTCCTCGCCGCCGAAGCTGAAATCCGCCGACGCGATGCCGGCGTGTTGAAGAAACGGACTGAAGTCGGAGCCCGATCCGAGCGCGTCGACGCGCAGGTCGGCGCGATCGCGGATCTTCGCGCGGTCCTCGGGAGTCTTGGCCTTGGCCATCGCCCGGGCTTGCGCGCGCTTCCACACGCTCACGGCCGCTTCGGGATCGCCGATGTCGCGCATGACGTCATTCAGAAAGTGCTCGAGCGAGTGCGATCCGCCGACCGACAGGAACCCGCGCCCGCTGCCGTCGGTGTTGAGGTATGCGACGGCGTGGCGCTGGAGATCGGCGCCGTGCGTTTCGACCCACTCGGTTGATCCGAGCAGCGCCGGCTCCTCGCCATCCCACGCGCAGTAGACGATCGTGCGCTTCGGCGCCCACCCTTGCTTGCGCAGATCGCCGAGCGCGCGCGCTTCCTCGAGCATCGCCGACACGCCACTCACGGGATCCTCGGCGCCGTTGACCCACGCGTCATGGTGGTTGCCGCGCACGATCCACTCGTCGCCGAACGTGCGGCCGGGGATCTTCGCGATCACGTCGTAGATCGTCTTGGTGTCCCAGTTGAACGCGACTTTCAGGTGCACGCGCGCCGGCCCGGGCCCGACGCGATAAGTGATCGGCAGCGCGCCGCGCCACGCCTCCGGCGCGACCGTACCCTTGATCGCGGCGAGCAGCGGCTGCGCGTCGCCGTACGAAATCGGCATCACGGGAATCTTCGTGAGCGTCGGGGCGTCCTTGATGGCGATTCTCGTCGCGTTGCTCGTCGCGCCCACGCCCGGCGTCAGCGGATCGCCCGGGTAGAGCGGCATGTCCATCACGCTGCCGCGCTGGACGCCGTCTTTCGGCCGCATCGGCCCGTCGGGAAACGTCGGCTCGCCGAAATAGCCGTCGTCTCTTGGATCGGAATAGATGAGGCAGCCGATCGCGCCGTGCTCGGCGGCGACCTTCGGCTTGATGCCGCGCCACGAGCTGCCGTAGCGCGCGATGACGATCGCGCCTCGCGCGGAAATGCCCAACCGGTCGAGCGTCTCGTAATCCTCGGGCCGCCCGTAGTTCACGTAGACGAGCGGCGCCGTGACGTCGCCGTCAATCGAGTACGCGTTGTAGCTCGGAAGCTGCTCGTCCTTCTGGCTCGACGTCGGATCCTCGGGCACCGGCGGTTCCTCGAGTCTTGCGCTGAACCGTACCGGCGCGACGAGCTCGACGACGCGCTCGCGCGGCGTGGGAAAGAGAACGTCGAAGGTTTCGAGCGTCGTGTCCCAGCCAGCCAGCTTGAATTGCGTTTGAATCCAGAGGGCGTTGTCCTTGTCGTACGGCGAGCCGACGTGATGCGGCCGCGCGCTCAGCCGCTTCATCGACGCTTCGATGTTCGCCGCCTTCGGCAGCCCGCGGAACACCGCGTCCCACGGCTGCCCCGCCGGACCTTGCGCACCAGCGGGCGTCGACAGCACCACGGACACTCCGGCAACAAATGCCATCCATCGCTTCACGGCGCGCCTCCGTTTTGCCCAGCGATTCTACGCGGAACGCGCGCGGGGTACAACGAAGTGCCCGGCTGCGCCTGGCGCGTCGAGGGTGGCGAGCGAGAAACCAAGGCTAGAGCCGATTGGGGAAGGCTATCCGCCAACTCGAGCTGCAGAGCTCACAACGCTCTCGTTGTCGGACAGCCTTCCCCAATCGGGCTCCGGCTTTCGACGCGCATCGCGATGAGCCCGAAGATCGAAAACGCGGCGTCCACCCTACCGCTGGCAGGAGTCAACTTGTTGGACATCAAGTCCGGGCGACGACAGACGCTCCACTTGAAACCGTCGGCTCGTGTCCCGCGGCTGGCAATAGCTTCCGAATGGGGAAGGCTATCTGACAACGCGAGCGGTGTGGACTCTGCAGCTCGAGTTGCCGGGCAGCCTTTCCCAATCGGCCTCTAGCCCGCCAAACGCATCGCCGCGCCGCAGATTCGCTCCATGGAGCCAAACGAGGACATAGCGCGCTGACCAGTGCGACCGATTTCACTACCCGAATGGGGAAGGCTGTCCGACAACGCGAGCGTTGTGAGCTCTGCAGCTCGCGTTGTCGGATAGCCTTCCCCATTCGGCGTTGTGAGCTCCGCAGCTCACGTTGTCGGACAGCCTTCCCCAATCGGCCAGTGAGGGCGACGAGGGCTGCGTGCCCTACCGCTTGTGCGCCTTCGGTGGCGGCGTCTTCGGCGTGTCATCGTCATCAGCGTCGGCGTCGCCGAACGGCGTTGGCCGGATGAAGGCGGCGTGACGTGGGGGTGGCATCACGGCGGTGGGACCGTGGACGGATCGCCACAGGATTTCGTTGAGCTCGATCTCCGGAGCCATGTCGGCTTGCGCAAAGTTCATCGCCGCCGACGCGCGGGCGTCGGGACCGGCGCCGCCGTTCATCTCGTCGAGCTTGACGCGCGCGTCGCGTCGGGTGAACGGCGCGAGCGCCAGCGTGTTGGTGAACGCGTTGTACATCGGGTGCGCCGCCGCGTCGTACTGGCTCATCGGCGGAAGACCGAGAATCATCTCCATCGTCCGCAGCATTGCCGACGTCGTGTAGAGCGTGCTGTCGACGCTGCCGCGTTTGACGTACGGGCTGATGACCAGCGCGATCGATCGATGTGCGTCGACGTGATCGGGCCCGTTCTGCGCGTCGTCCTCGAGCACGAAGATCGCCGAGTCGTTCCAGTACTTGCTGTGGCTGATCGTGTCGACCAGCCGGCCGAGCGCTTGATCGTTTTCCGCAATCATCGCGCGCGGCGTCGGATACCCGGCCGAGACGCCCGACGTGTGATCGTCGGGCAGATACACGATCGAGAGCGCGGGCAGCGTGCCGTCGGCCTCGAACTTCTGAAACTCGTCGAGCCACGCGTCGACGCGCTTCGCGTCTGGAAGGTGCAGATTCCAACTGGCGTAATAAGGCGCGACGCGACCGTCGAGGCCCGGCACCCCCGCCCTCATGCCGCCCTTTGACGCGTCGCCCTCCGCGTACTCCCCGTAGCTGCGCACCGTCTTGCCAGCACGGATGCAGGCGTCCCAGATGTAGCCGTTTTGCGGCGCGGCGAGGTTCCCATACGCGTTGCGCATCGTGCCCCCGCCTTCACTGAGGTACGCGGCGCCGCGATCGGCGTAGTTCACCGGCCAGAGTTTCTGGACGACGTCGGTCGCGATCGCGCCGGTCGAAAACTCGTGGCCGTCGTAGCTGACCTCCGAGTTGACATAAAAATTATCCAGCGTCACGAACTCGCGCGCGAGCGCGTGCGCGTTCGGTGTGATCTGTTCGCCGAAGAGCGCCAGCGTCGGATCGCCGTTGCCGCGATCGAGGTCGCCAAGAATCTGATCGTACGTCCGGTTCTCGCGGATCACGTAGAACACGTGCTTGATCGGCGACGGATCGCCGACGTGCTTGGGAATGGGATTGTCGCCGGCAGGCGCGGCCGGCGAGAGCCGCGTCGCGTCACTGTAGGGCGTCACGCGAAACACGGTGTTCGTATATCGCCGCAGCGTTTCATCGTCGGGTGTCGGCAGGATCGAGAGCGAGCCCTGAATCAGTGAGTCTCGGGCCTGTCCATCCGCGGCCGGGATGCCCGCCTGCGCCCCACGGGGGTTCGCTTGTGACGCGAGGCCCTTGCCGCTCAGGATGTAAATCGCTTCGCCGCGCGCGCTGAAGGCGACGCCAGTCGGATACCAGCCGGTCGGGATGAACCCGGCCACCCGACCCGCTCCCGGCTTCGACACGTCGACCACGGCAACGGTGTTGTTGTCGGCGTTGGCGACGAGCAGCTTGTTACCGTCGGGCGAAAGCGCGAGCGCGTTGGGCGTCGATCCCGGCGGCGCTTGCGGAAACAACGCGACTGAAATCTGCTCGACCGCTTTCATCGCCCACGGATCGATCGCGTACACGGCGTTCGTGTTCGCGCAGGCAACGAACAGCCGACCGTCCGGCGCTTCCACCATCGCGTTCGGATGCTCGCCGACGAGGATCGAGCCCTTGGTCGCGAGCGTTTTCGGATCGAGCATCAGCACGCGCGCGCCGCCCCAGATCGACACAAAGAGCGTCTTGCCGTCCTTCGAGAAGAGCGTCGAGTACGGTTCCGCCGGAACGTCGACAGTGAGGCGAATGTTGCCCGTCGCAAGATCGACGAGACTCACGACCTGACCGAGCACGTGAGCGGCCGCAAGCTGCGTGCCATCAGGACTGATCGAGATGCCGCCCACGAAGCTCTGCGGCACCGTCTCCCTCGAGCCTTCGATCTTTTCGCGCGCACTGCGCCCGAGCGGCAGCGTGCCCGCCATCGAGAGACGGCCGTTGCGCCACGCCAGCTCGATCACGCTGTTTGCCGCCGCGCCCGACGAGTACAACCGCGTCCCATCCGGCCGCCACGCCAGGCCCAGCCACGCGTCCTCGAGCGAGAGCGTCTGCGACACGACTCCGTGCTCGAGATCAACGACCCGCAGCGTCGGCTTGGCATAGCCGTTGTTGGTGACGATGAGATACCGACCGTCAGGAGAAAGAACGAGGTTGAGCGGCAGGTCGCCGATCGCCATGTGGCGGCCCGCCGGCGCGATTCGCCAGCCGTTGGGCAGCAGCGTTTCGCCGCCACCGAGGGTCCCAGGCCACACGGGCTGCGGGTCCGCACGCTGGGCGATCACCACACCCGCGGCCGACGCCATCACAAGCGCGATGCCGGCCAACCCAAAGAACACGTTCGAGCGCATGCCGGGACAGTAACACCGTTGCGTTACGGCAAAGCATCAGCCGGTCGTTTATTCGGTGCGAAGCGCCTTGAGCGGGTCGACGCCGACCGCCCGTCGCGCCGGCCACCACGCCGCAATTGCGGCGACGGTGAGCAGTCCCGCCGCCACGAGGATGAAGCTCGTCGGATCGGTCGGGCTCAACTCGAAAAGCATTGTCCGCAGAAACGTCGATAGCCCAATCGCGCCGGCGATGCCGATCGCCACGCCGATCGAAGCCAGCACGAGCGCCTGTCGAACCACCAGGCCGACGACCGACGATCGGCCCGCGCCGAGGGCGACGCGGATGCCAATCTCGTGCGTGCGTTGCGTGACGAGGTACGAGAGCACGCCGAAAATCCCGACCGCGGCGAGCGCCAGCGCCACCGAGGCAAACACGGCGAGCAGGAGCATGTAGAAGCGCTGCGTGGCGATTGACTTGCGCACGTGCTCGGCGAGCGTCTCGACGCGATTCAGCGGCAGATTGGGATCGACCGCCGCAATCGTCGCACGCGCCGGACCGACGAGCGCCGACTCGTCGGTGGTGGTCCGCACGACAAACGCCATCGTGGTGATCGGCACCTGCGACAGCGACACGTAGATCTGCGGCGGCGCGACTTGATCGAGGCCGAACGATTTCACGTCCGCCACGATACCGACGACATCGCCCTCGACACGGGACTTGTTGCGTCGCCAACCCAACGTGATGTGCTTGCCGATCGGATCTTCGCCCGAGAAGAACTTGCGCACAGCGCTTTCGGTCATTAGCGCGACGGGCTGGGCACCGAGGCGATCCTCGCTCGAAAACATCCGGCCCCGCCTCAGCGCGATGCCCATCGTGTGGAAGTACTCCGCATCTGCGACCCGCACCTCGAGCGTTGGCTCGTCGCCCGGCGGCGGATCTGGCCGGCCCGTAACGGCAAACGTCAAATTGAAGGTTGGCGGAGTCGGCGGAATGGCGAGCACGGCGCCGACGTCCGTCACGGCCGGCAGGCTTCGGAGCCGCGCGCGAATGTCATCGTAAAAGCCGATGCGCTTCGCGTCGGTGTCGTACTGCGCGTCTGGAAGATTCAGGCTGAACGTGATCGCGCGGCCGACGACGAACCCGGGATCGACGCGACTGAGCAGCGCGAAGCTGCGAACGAGCAACACCGCGCCAGCCAGCAGGATCACCGCGAGCGCCGTTTCGACAACGACCAGCACGCTGCGCAACCGCTGACTCCGCCGACTCGTCGCGCCCGATCGCCCACGTTCGTGGAGCCGCGCGGCAAGCGCTCCGCGACGCACGAGCTGCCAGGCTGGCACGAGTCCGAAGAGGAGTCCCGTCACGAGCGTCGCTCCGAGCGTGAACATCAGAACCGTCGTATCCAGAGCGATCCCCTCGAGTCGCGGAATGCCGGCCGGTCGCAGCGCCACGAGCGCACGCGTCCCGCCGAAGGCGAGGCCGAGTCCCGCGATGCCGCCGACCCCGGCGAGCAGGAGACTCTCGATGACGAGCTGCCGCACGAGTCGCGCGCGGCCAGCGCCAAGCGCGACGCGAATCGCGAGCTCGTCCTCGCGAACCGACGCGCGCGCGAGCACGAGGTTGGCGACGTTCACGCACGCGATGAGCAGCACGAAGCCGACCGCGCCGAGCATGATCAAGAGCGCCTTACGCGTATCGCCGACGAGCGCGTCGAGGAGCGGCCGGACGGCCATGCCGACTCTCGTGTTGAACTTCGGATACGCCTGCTCGAGCTGGCGCGCGAGCCCGGCAAATTCCGCGTTCGCCTGCTCGATGCCGATGCCCGGCTGCAGACGTCCGATCGCTTCGAGAAACCACGCGCCGCGATTCGTCGAGGTGTACGCCTCGTTGTATTCGGACGGAACCCACAGTTCGGCGTCCAGCGGCCAGGCGAATCCCGCCGGCATGACGCCAACGACCTGATACGGCGTGGCGTCGATCGTGATCGACCGTGACAGGACGCCCGGGTCCCCGCCGAACCGCTGCTCCCACAGCGCGTGACCGAGGACGACGACATTCGTCCGGCCGGTGTCGTGGTCGCCGCGCGTGAACGTGCGGCCGGTCTGGGGTGGGATGCGCAGCGTCTCGAAGAACCTGTCGCTCACCTCGGCGCCAATAATCGCGATGGGATCGCCCGCATTCGTCAAGACGTACCGATGCGTGTCGTATGCGGCCGCCGATTCGAGCGTCTTCGTCTGCTTCTCAACGTCCAGAAAATTCGGCGGGCTGAAGACATCGTCCTTCCCTTCCCATGTCTGAACCAGCGCGACGAGCCGATCGGACGCGGGAAACGGCAGCGGCTTGAGCAGGACGCCGTCGACTACGCTGAAAATCGCGCTGTTGGCACCGATGCCGAGCGCGAGCGTCAGCGCGGCGACCACCGTGAAGCCGGGCGCCTTCCGCAAGCGCCGCGCGCCCAGCCGCACGTCCGACGAGAGTCCTCCCCACCACGACGGTCGTTGCACATGAGTGCCTCTCCGGAGATCGGTGACGCGGGCGTGGCCGGTCCAGCGTTCGAGCACGCCGTGCCAGAGGGTGTCGGCGATCACACGCGCCCACAGCGCCGCCAATGCGAGCGGCCGTCCCTGGCGCTCCTCCCGGGCATCGCGAAATTCGCCGAGCATCGCCTCGCCGAACTGGGCGCGTACTTCGCGAGGAAACGCGGCGAGCAGCCAACCGTAGACGCGATCCCCGGACGGTGAGCGTGAGGGCATCGATGCTACCGATCCCTGGCCGCGAGCAGCCGCTTGCCGCGCGACTCGGTCACAAGCGCATCGAGCCGATGCGCTTCGGCGCGTGCGGCCTCGCGTCCGAATTTCGTCAGCGCAAAATATTGCCGGCGTTCAGCGTTGCCGCCGGTGTCGGCCATGGCTTGTGCCCGGATCGCGCGCGACGGCTCGATCTCGGCGATCAACCCCTCGGCCAGCATCCCCTTCAGCACGCGATAGAAGTTGCCCGGCAGCATTCGCGGCCCGCCCGTCCGTTGCTCCAGCTCGCGCACGAGGCTCCAGCCGTGCCGCTCTCCGTCGGCGAGCAGCAGCAGAATGTCGAACACGACGGGCTTGAGCGGCAAGAGGTCGCGAGCGTCGCGCGCCATTCCCGTACTCTAGTCTCAAAATGAGAGCAGATCAAGAACATTGGCGATCGACCATCGGCGATTTATGATTTCAGGCACGTGTCCGATCCGTTCGACGACCTTCGCACGCTCGAGGCCTTTCTCCGCACTCGCCTGACGCAGCCCTTGCCCGGCAACGATGCGCAATTCCGCTTTTCGCCGCGGCCGACGCGCAAGAACTGGCGGCCGGACATGCAGCCGCCCGAGGCACGTCGCGCGGCCGCGCTGCTGCTGCTCTATCCCGGCGGCGATCGCATCCGCCTGCCGCTCACGGTTCGGCGGCACGACCTGCCGCAACACGCCGGACAAGTCAGCTTTCCGGGCGGCCGGATCGATCCGGGCGAAATGGCGGTCGATGCCGCGCTCCGCGAGACGCAAGAGGAGCTCGGCGTCTCGCCCGATCGCGTGCGCATCATCGGCGCGCTGTCATCGCTCTGGGTGGTCGTGAGCAATCACTTGCTGTTCCCGTTCGTGGGCGTCACCGACATTCGGCCGGAGTTTCAGCCGGCGCCCAAAGAAGTCGCCGAGCTGCTCGAAGTCCCGCTTGCCGACCTGAGTGATCCCGCGCGGCTCGGCTGGTCTCGTCACACCCGCGAGGGCGTCGTCGTCGACTACCCGCACTTCGACCTGGCGGGGCACCAGACCTGGGGCGCGACGGCGATGGTCCTGGGCGAGTTTGGCAGCCTGTTCGATCCAGCGTTTTCGCCGCCGGCGCGCTAGGTTGGAACCGCCGCCGCGGTGCCGGTGTCTCTCCTGACAGAGGCGCATGTGCTCCCCAGCCCGCCAAGAGTGGATCTAGACTGACAAAGCCAGCTGTATCGCGGAACGACGCCGTGCGAGCACGGCGCAGGGGTCGTCGTGTCCCGGCCGATATAGATCACGTGGAGCGTCGCATGCGTCGCTACGTTGGTGGTCTGGTTCTGGGCGTCGCGCTCGTCGCTGCCCCGCTCGTCGTCAGCAGCCAGCAAGCGCAGCTGACGATCGTCAGCGCGGGGCCGACGGGCGAAATCAATCAGCTGCAGGACGCGAACGAAATTCGCGTCATCTTCTCGGAGCCGATGGTCGCGCTGGGGCGCGTGCCGTCGAATCCGACGCCGCCGTGGATTCACATCACGCCGTCACTCGCCGGCACGTATCGCTGGTCGGGGACGACGATTCTGCTCTTCACGCCGGATCCGACGAAGCCGGTGCCGTACTCGACGCACTACACGGTCCACGTCGACGGGTCGGCGACGAGCGCGGCGGGCCGGACGCTAACCGCGCCATACGAGTTCAGCTTCACGACACCGACCGTCAAGCTCACGTCCGCGCGTTGGTACAAGCGCGGCCCTCGCTTCGACACGCCGCTCGTCATTGTCCTCGAGTTCAACCAGCACGTGCAGCCGGACGAGGTGCTGAGACACGTCACGTTGAAATATCAGCGTCACGACGTCGATCTGCCGCAGTTCTCAGCCGGCGAACGGGCGCGTCTGGCGGCGACCGAGCCCTCCGGTCTGCGTCAGTTCGACGCGAAGATCGCCGCCGCCCAGCAGACGGCACGGCGGACCGACGCGGTGACGCCGCGCCTTACGACCGACTGGGACACCAAGCGGTTTCCGCTGAGCGATCGGCTCGTCGTCCTCGAAGCGCCGCCAATTGCGCCGGGCGCGTGGCTGCAGGTGACGATCGACAATCGCGTGTCGGGCGCGGAAGGCCCGGAGCATCCCCCCAACGCCCAGCAATCCTCAATGCCGCTCGAGCCGGTGTTCTTCGCCGACTCGTTCGCCTGCCGCGGCGAGTGCGATCCGTCGGCGTTCAATCCGGTGCCGTTCACCGGTGACGTCAACGTCGCCACGTTTGCGCGCGCGCTGTCAATCAAAGACATCACCGATCCGGCGCACGAACTGGCGATCGCGGCGACGTCGCCGGTCAAAGCCACATCGCTCGACAGGCAAGGCGAGCAGTCCGCCGAGGACGCGGGCTTCGATCGCCAGCCGCCCGCGCATACGTGGGCGTATCACCTCGACGCGTCGCTCCAGGCGGCCGACGGACAGACGCTCGGCTACCCGTGGATTGGCATCGTCGAGAACTGGCACGAGCGTGCGTTCACGAGCTTCGGCGACGGCCACGGCGTGTGGGAGACGAACGGCGGCACGCAGCTGCCCTTCTACGCGCGCAACTTCCGGGACATCACGCAGTGGCTGACGCCGCTGTCCGTCAGCGACCTCGTGCCGAAGATCGTCGCGCTCGAGGCCAGCCGATTCGTTGACGTCCCGCCGGGCGCCGGCACGTCGCGACGACTCAATGTCACGCCCGACGCGATTCAGTCACACGGTCTCGATCTGCGATCGGTGCTTGGTCCGAACGGCGCGGGCCTGGTGTGGGCCGGCATCGAGAACGGCGAAACGATCGAGAAATCGAAGCCGGTCCTCCACGACGAGCGGTCGACGATCGTTCAGGTCACGAACCTTGGGATCACCGTCAAGGACAGTCCTCAGTCGACGCTCGTCTTCGTCACGCGTCTCGACAACGGCGCGGCAGTCGCCGACGCGCGCGTGACGATTCTGAGTCTCGACAACAAGCAGCTGTGGCGAGGTACGACGGGCCGCGACGGCGTCGCGATGGCGCCCGCGCTGCCGCTTCGCGACCCCGAGGAGTGGTACAAGCTCGCGTTCGTCGTCACGGCCGAGAAGGACGGCGACGTCGCGTATGTCGCATCGAACTGGAACGAGGGCATCTCGCCGTGGGAGTTCGGCACGGCGTACGGATTGTGGGAAGCGACCGACATCCTGCGCGGATCGGTCTTCAGCGATCGCGGCGTCTACAAGCCCGGCGAGGAAGTGCACGTCAAGGCGATCGTACGCGCCGACACGCCGAGCGGCATCAGACTCCTGCCGGCCGGATCGACGCTCGACGTGCGCGTGCGCGACAGCCGCAACAAAGAGATCGACAAGCGCAGCGTCACC
>CAYQRM010000210.1:0-17910 GCA_964419785.1 uncultured Solibacteraceae bacterium
GCTCTCGGCGCCGGCACGGCGCGCGTCGTCCGCCAGCTGCTCACTGAGAACGTCGTTCTCGCCGCCGCTGGCGGACTTATTGGATCGCTGGTCGCGTTCTGGGGCGTGCGGCTCGTCGTGCTCGCCGCACCAAGCGCGCTGCCGTCCACGCAGACCGGCTACGCGCAGGTGTCCGGCTTCGCGGAGCCGTCTATCGACGGCGTCGTCCTCGGATTCATCGTGCTCGCGACGCTCGTGACGAGCGTGGTGTTCGGCATGCTGCCTGCCGTCGAGGCGATGCGCACGGATCTCACCGGCGTGCTCCGCGAAGATGAGCGGACGATGGGCGCGGGCGGGTCGGGAGTGCTCAGTGCGATCGTCATCGCGGAGGTCGCCGTCGCGGTCGTGCTCGTCGCCGGCGCGGCCCTGTTCGTCGCCAGCTTCTCGGAGCTGCAGAAACTGCGCGCTGGATTCGACCCCGACCGCGTGATGACGTTCCGCATCGCTCCGCCGGCGTCTCGCTACGCGCCTGCCGACGGTCCGGCCACGATTCGGCGGTTCTTGGCGAGCATTCAATCGGCGCCCGGCGTCGAGATGGCCGCCATCAACCGCTGCACGCCGCTCAACAGCGCCTGCGCCCGTACGACGCTCCATCTGCCGGGCGAGCCGGCGAACGTGCTTGCGCCGATGATCGAGCGCCACTACGTGTCGGCGGATTACTTTCGCGTGCTCGGCATTCCTGTGCGGGCCGGGCGCGCGATCGAGGAGCGCGACGGGCCTGACGCGCCGCCGGTGGTCGTCATCAACGAGCGCGCCGCCGCGCGGTTCTTTTCGAACCAAAATGCGATCGGCAAGCGCCTCTGGTTCGGCGGCGGCACGGGCTTTGGTGATGCCGAGCACGCCGCCGAGGTCATCGGCGTCGTCGGCGACGTCAAGTACGGCACGCTCGACGAACCGCCGTCGGACGACTTCTACACGTCGTACCAGCAGTTTGCGTACCCAGACACGATGGTGATGGTGAAGGCCGATCGCGGCGTCACCAACGCGGCGCTGATGCAGTCACTTCGTCAGGCGGTCGCGGCGGTGGACCGCGGTGTGCCGATCCAGGACGTCATGACGATGAACGAGCGCGCGGCGGACGCGATGACGCGCCCGCGCTTCCATGCGACGACGCTCGGCGCGTTTGCGGCGGCGGCGCTGCTGCTCGCCGCGATTGGCGTCTACGGCGTGATGTCGCACGCGGTGTCAGCGCGATTGCGCGAGCTGGGCATCCGCGTCGCGCTCGGGGCGGATCGGCGGCAGGTCATGCGGCTCGTGCTGGGCCAGAGTCTGCGGCTCGCGGCCATTGGCGGCGTCGTCGGCGTCGTCGCGGCACTTGCTCTCGGGCGCGTCGTGCGGAATTTGTTATTCGACGTGGCGCCGACCGATCCACGTCTCATGGCGCTGGCAGTTGGGGTGCTCGTCGCCGTCGCGGCGCTGGCGGCGTTCCTTCCTGCCCGTCGGGCGAGCGCCGTCGATCCGATCGTCGTCCTGCGACAAAACTAGGGTCTGTCGAGCATTCCCGGCGCATCGACGCCGGTGAGCGCATCGCCATCACCGCTCACGGCCGGAAGGGTGGCCGGCCATTCGCCTTCAGCGAGGAACCGCCGCCGAATTGATCGACGAGGATCGTGGCGACGCGTAGGCGCCGCCCGCAGGGATCCGCGGCGGGCGCCGAGCTTCGCTACATCGAGTCGAGCGCGCTGGTCGCCGCGTTGCTCGAGCACGACGCTGGAGCGTTGAAGTCCATTCGACGGCGCGGGTAGAAGGTGATCTCCGCGCTCACCATCGCCGAGACGGGACGCGCGATTCTCCGCGCTCGTGTGACGGGCCGGCTGACGACGACCCAAGAGCGCGCTGCCGTACGGGCGCTCGGAAGATTCGGCCGACGCTGCTATCTCGTCGGCGTCACCGACGAGATCCTCGATCGTGTGACGAGACCCTTCCCCATCGAGCCAATCCGCGCACTGGATGCGGTTCACCTCGCGACGCTCGACACGGACGCATTGGCGTCGCCATGTCGCCAGGAATTTACCTACCTGTACGCCGCCTGGTACACCAGCGTCACCTGCGGATGCGACTCTTGATTCCGGTCAGTCCTGGACCACGGCGGTGGTCGCCGGGTTGAAGGGGCGGCCGACGGCCAGCATAGGCCGGCGCCCACCTCTTCGCACGGCCTTGGCGCCCACCGCGGTCGTCCACGACAAACTCTGACGAAAGAGGTCGTCGTCCTGGGTCCCGGGTCCTGGGTCCCGGGTCCGGGGTCCGAAGTTCCGGTGTCGTTCGGCGTCCTCAGGTCCTTCGGTCCGTTCTGTGAGAGGCGACTCGAGACTGACGGACGACGCGGGAACCTCGGACCCCGGACAACGGACCTTGGACGGCCGTCAGCAGACGCGGCGGTACCCGCCAGGTACGCCGTGCGGCGAGAGGACAATCTGCCAGAGCTGCGCGGCGCGCGCACGAAACACTCCAGCACCCGTCAGCAGGTAGTACCGCCACGTGCGGCGAATACGCTCGGGCTCGTGCACGAGCTGATCGCGGAACGCGCGCGCGAGGTTCTCATGCCACGCGCACAGCGTGCGATCGTAATCTGCGCCGAAGTTGTGCCAGTCCTCGATGAGGAAGAGACCCTCGGACGCCGCCGTGACTTGTGCTGCTGAAGGCAGCACGGCGCCTGGAAACACATAGGTGTTCATCCACGCGTCGATGTGCAAACGCGAGCGGTCACCGCCAATGCAATGGAGCAGCGCGAGCCCGTCGGGCGTCAGCCAGCCGCGGAGCTTGCTGAAGAACGTGCGGTAATTTCTCGGCCCGACGTGCTCGAACATACCCACGGAGACGACCCGATCGAAGGTGCCGGTGACGCGCCGGTAGTCGTCGTTGATGATCTCGACGCCGAGGCCGCGCGTCCGGCTGACGGCTTTGAGCGCCTGGTCGCGCGACAGCGTCACGCCGGTCACTTCGGCGCCATGCACGCGCGCGGCGTGCGCGGCAAACGCCCCCCAGCCGCAGCCAACATCGAGCACGCGCGTGCCGTCTCTGATGCCGAGCTTTCGACAGATCAGTTCGTGCTTGGCCGTCTGCGCGTCTTCGAGCGTCTCGGCGTTCGCCCAGTAGCCGCAGCTGTATGTCTGCGACGGATCGAGCATCGCTTCGTAGATGTCCGCGTGGCCGTCGTAGATGCGTTCGATCGAGCGCTTGGCTCGGCTGAGGCTTTGCGCGTTGAAGAACGACAGGTGCGAAAACCAATCTCGCCAGGTCGCGAGGGCGCTGGCTTCCTTGTCAGCGCGCAGCAGACGGGCGGCCATCTCGTCGAGCGCGAGGCACTCCCAATCGCCGTCCGCGTACGCGCGTCCCGCTTCGAGTGAGCCGCGCGCGCAACGCTTCAGCGCTCCAGGCCGAAGGACTTGAGGATCCCACGAGTGCGGGCCGTTGATCGTGATTCCTGCCTCCAGCAGCTTTTGGCCGAGGTGGCCGGGTAGCTCTTCCGCCCGCGAATTTTCCGTATTATCGAAGGAATCGACGGTGCCGGTGTGCAGACCGTGCCGAATCACTACTGCCAAAAACTGCAAGTTCGCTGCCACGCGACGTTGGCGAACGTCGTGCCATCGCATTTCGCGAGGTGCCGTTTCTGCGCGGTTCCGTGCCCCAGCGATGGGCATTCGGCTTCCTGTCGCGCCCGATCGGCCCAAAGCCCCACACGGCGAAGACCGCGAAGGGCGTCCATTCGTCGGTCCGGCCGGCCAGTTCCTGCGGCGCGCGCTGGAGCGGGCCGGGTTCGATCTGAAGGACGTGTACTTCAGCAATGCCGTCAAGCACTTCAAATGGGTCGAACGCGGCAAAAGGCGGATTCACGAACGGCCGAACCGCGAGGAGATCCTCGCGTGTCGCATGTGGCTCGACGAGGAGCTGGCGACGATCCGACCGAGGATCCTCGTCGCGCTCGGGGCGACCGCGGCGACGATGTTGTATGGGTCGTCGGTGAAGGTGATGCGCGATCGCGGGAAGGCCGTCGCGTCGCCGCTGGCACCCTTTGCGACGCTGACGGTCCATCCCGCCTCAGTGCTGCGCGCGCCCGACCCGGCTGCCCGGGAACAAGCGCGCCGTGACTTTCTTGCCGACCTCCGCGCGATTGCCGCGCGGCTTCGCGGTTCAGCGAACGGCGACTGACCGGCCCGGCGCCTTCGGCACGGCCAGCTCGTTCAGCGTCTGCTGCCAGGTCGACATCTCTTCCGGCCCGGCGGGCTTGGTCATCTCGATGATGGCGCGCACGGTCATCGGATGTCCGTAGAACGACGCGTTCGCGTCCTTGTCACCGTGGAATGCCGCGCCCTCGAACGACGCGCCGGCGAAAAGGCCGGCCGCGCGGGAGTAGGCGAGGATCTCGCTGCCGAGCTTCGCGTCAGTCGCCGCATCGGCGTTGCGACCGACCGGCCCCGCGGCAACCGAGGCGTTGCCCCCGAGGGTGAAGTTGTCGGACAAGAGATCGTCGACGCCCTTGCGGTTCATGACCAGCAGGACGAGGTCGATCGACTCGACGCCGATCTGCCATCCAATGCTGCCGCCGCTCATCGTTACAAACGCCGGTGCCGAGAAGCCCTTGCCATCGACGCGCGCGCTCATGACGCCGCGGCCGTGCTTGGCGCCGACGACGAAGCCACCCTTGACGAGCGAGGGGATGACGACGATCGCTTCAGAGCGCTCGAGCAGGTGCCGCGGAATGGAATGATCAGGTGATTCGGTCAAATCGTGGAGGACGCCCAGCGAGTCCTGGATGCGCTGGATTTCATCCGTCGGTTTCGCGTTCAGCGATCCCGACCACAACACGAACAGACCGACGGTGATAACGGACGTAAGTCGCAGGAGGTTCTTCATAGTGCAGGGAACAGCAACTTTCGCACCAGGCCTCCCGGCGCCCATCGACGTTGCGTGGGGAACGCATGAGGAAGACGAATTCACACAGTGAGGCCCGCGCTGCCAGATCACGCGCCCAGGCGGGCGTAATTGCGGGCTGTCGCTCCGGCTTGTCTGGCCATGGTCTTGCAATTGGCCGCCACATGGCCGCGCGACGACACGAGCGCGAGGCTGCCGCTGAACCGGCGCCGCGCTCGACCTGGAAAGGCACGCTCAAGCTCAGTCTGATCCAAATTCCGATCCGCGTGTTTCCGGCGACCAACCCTGCGTCGGACGTGCGATTCCGTCAATTACACCGGAAGTGTCACACGCCCATCCAACTGAAGAAGTGGTGTCCGCACTGCAACGAGGAAGTGACATCGGCCGATATCGTTCGCGGCTACGAAGTGAGCAAGGGACGTTTCTCCATCGTCGAGGAGGAGGAGATCAAGAAGCTCCGTCCCGAATCGACGCGGATCGTCGATATCTCGAGCGCGCTCGACGAGGCGTCGCTCGACCCGGTCTACATCGAACGGTCGTACGTCGTGCTGCCGGACGGCAAAGCGGCGGCGCCGGCGTTCGCCGTGATCCGGGACGCCTTGGGCGACACGGCGATGATCGGCCACGTCGCGCTGCACGGACGTGAGTATCTCGTCGCGCTGGTCGCGCGAGACTCGGCGGTGCGCTTGTACACGCTCCGCACGAAGGGCGAAGTGCGCGATCTCTCCCGGATTGAAGACGCCGATCTGGCGGCGGCCAAACCGAGAGCCGACGAAGTGCGTCTGGCGAAGCAGATCATGGCCAGCCTCGACCACGCGCCGGATCTTTCAGCGTTCACCGATCACTATCAGGAAGCTCTGCGCGCGATGCTCGAGCGGAAAGAAGTCGAAGAGGTGGCTGAGGGCGAGCCCGGCGCGCCGACGAAGGTCGTCGATCTTCGAGACGCGCTGCGGCGCAGTCTCGAACGAGTGCGCGAGCGTGCTCCCGCCTCGGGACGCGTACTGACACACACCACCTCCCACGGCGCGCGGTCGAGCCACAAACGCCGCAAGGCCAGTTGAGACGCGGAGCGATCGTGACCATTGGATCGTCGTCCGATTTCGCATTGCGCCTCGAGGCGCTGATCGAGAGATGGGCAAGCTCGCTCCCGCCGGACCTTCGGCAGGCATTTCGCAGCGAATTTCTTCCCCTCGGCGTCGAGTACGATCGGGCGCTGGCGCTCATCGAGCGCGCGTGGACGCACCGTGAGCGTGCGTATGCCTTCGATGAGACCGGCCTGGCGCGCCGGCGGCCGTTTCACGATCATCTCGTCGCGCTGCTCGCGGTTGGCGGCCCGGGCGCCGTGGGCGTGCTCTTCGCCGATGTCGATCGGCTGAAAGCCATCAACGATACGTTTGGCCATGCCGCCGGCGATCAAGCCGTGCAGGCGGTGGGCGCGCTGCTGCGCGAGAGCCTGCGATTCGACCGCGACGCCTCGGACGTGCTCACGCGGACGGCCGACGAGCAGGACGACTACTCCGTGTCGCATTTTGGCGGCGACGAGTTCGTCGCGGCGTTGGAGCTTCGGTCAGCCGCAGATATGACGACCGTCGCCCAGCGTGTTACCCAGCGCATCAATGATGTCGAGGCGCAGCGCGCGCACGGCTTCGTGTCGCCGGTCGCGCTGACGGTGTCGGTCGGCGGCGTCGTCTGCGAGCGGGCCGAGCGAACCGCGCGCGATTCCGAAGCGCTGGCGCGATCGCTCGTCGTTGCCGCCGATCAGCAGATGTACGCGTCGAAGCGAGACGGGCAAGTGCACGTCGCGCTCGTGTCCGATCCGCAAGACCGCGCCGAGTAGCCGCCGTGGCGACTTCGCCTCTTGCTGGAGCTCCCAGGCGACCGCTGGTGCAAGTCATGTTCCCTTGATGCGAATGCCGACGCTGCTGCCCGCGCGTTCTCATTCGACCTGATCTAAGGCGAACTGAACCGAATGTATGGAGGGACGTGATGTGCGGAATTTCCCCGGCCCGACGGCGGAGGGATCACATGCGGACCACCAAGCAGCAGGGCAGCAAGACGAAACAACACAAACAGAGCGACCACAACCCGGGCGGATCGCCCAACACGTCAGCGAGCCACGGCGCGCGTGAGGATCGATCCCGCGATGCGGACATGGGCGTCGGTGACGGACAGGATGAGGAGAGAGACACGGTCGACACGGACACCGAGGGGCAGCCCAAACCGCCCGAGCGAGGGCGAGGCTGACCTGAACGAACGTCAGCTCCGTCGGCGGCGTCGTCAGACCGAGGAACGCGCTGATCGTGTCCATTGCGGGGTTCGCCGCTAACTCTTTCGGCGATCGCGGGCGATCTTCCAGGCCTTGTTCGGGCCAACGGCTTTGATGATCCGATACTCTTCGCCCGCGAGCTTGTGGTAATTGACGAAAAACGCCTCGAGCTCCTTGAGAAACTGATCGCTCAGGTCGCTCACGCGGCGGATGTCCGAGTAGCGTTCGTTGCCGGCGTCGACGGCCACGAGGCCTCTTGGCGTTTCAATGACGACGCGCAGGACGTGGTGGCCGTTGAGGCCGGCCGACACGGGCAAACGGGCGAGGTCCGCAGCGCGCGACGGGCGGTGAGGAGGAGTCTTTCTAGCCGTGCCGGTCGAGTTTGCAAGCCAGGTACCATGCCTGTGACGATGCGATGAGTTCCGGGGTGGTCATGTGTTACACATTCAGAGCAACCTGCCGGCGAATTTCGCCGATTTGCTAGGAATCACTCTTGCAGACATCGCCGCCCGACATGATTAAGGTATGCACGCCGGCGATCGGCCGGCACCTTCTCGCAGTCCTGGCGGCGGGCCTCCTGTCCGCGTCGACCGCCGCCGCTCAATCCACCGAAGACCTCCGGCGAATGAGCCTCTCGGATCTCCTGAACATCCGCGTGACGACTCCGTCGCGGATGCCCGAGCCGGCCAGCACAGTGCCGGCGGCGATCTTCGTGATCACGCAGGAAGACATCCGCCGGTCGGGGGCAACGTCGATTCCCGAGGCCCTTCGGCTCGCGCCGGGCGTCCAGGTCGCGCGGATCAGCGCTGGAACCTGGTCCATCGGCATTCGCGGGTTCTCGGACCGTCTGTCCCGATCGATGCTCGTGCTGATCGATGGCCGAGCCGTCTACTCGCCGCTCTTTGCGGGCACGTATTGGGAAACCCAGGACACGGTGCTCGCCGACATCGACCGGATCGAGGTCATTCGAGGACCCGGTGGCACCTTGTGGGGCGCGAACGCCGTGGACGGCATCATCAACATCATCACCAAGGCGGCCAAGGACACGCAGGGGCTGATGGTGACGGCTGTGGCCGGATCGCAGGATCGCGCGGCGGGCACCCTGCGCTACGGCGGGCAGGTCGGCGACGGCGCGTACCGCGCGTACGCGAAGGGGTTTGACCGCGGGCCGGAATTTCATCCCGACGGCCAGGACTACGACCACTGGCGGGCAGGCCAGGGCGGCTTTCGATCGGACTTGACGTTCGCCAATTCGCGCGCGCTCACGATTCAGGGGGACGCGTACGACGGCCGGTTGGGCGAGCACGTGACCACGCCGCTCTACACGTCCCCGTACTCGCTGACGTCGAACGTCAACGCGCCACTTTCGGGCGGAAACGTCCTCGCGCGCTTCAGCGCGCCGGCCGGATCGAAGAGTGACATTCAAGTCCAGACGTACTTCGATCGGACGAGCCGCGAGGAAGTCCCCGTAGCCGAAACGCGCAACACGTTCGATTTGGATTTTCAGCAGTCGTGGCGCCGGTGGGCGCGGCAGACGGCCATCTGGGGCGCGGGCTATCGGGTGAGCGGCGATCGCATCACCGCGCAGGCGCCGACCGCGTTCGAGCCGCCCTCGCGCACTGACTCGCTCTACACCGCATTCGCGCAGGACGAGTTCATGGTCGTCCCCGATCGTTGGCGCGTCATCGTCGGCGCGAAATTCGAGCACAACGATTACACCGGCTTCGAGATGCAGCCAAGCGTCCGCGCGCTCTGGACGCCGGCGCCCTCGCGCACGATCTTCGCCGCGATTACCCGCGCGGTGCGCACGCCGTCGCGCGTCGAGACCGATTACACGACCACGAGTCTCGTTTCGCCTGGCGCGCTGCCGACGTTCGTGCGGCTGATTCCCGATCCGGTGTTTGATTCCGAGAAGCTTGTCGCGTATGAAGCCGGCTATCGCGGCCAGCCGACGTCGCGCGTCTCGGTCACCGTGTCGACCTTCTACAACCACCTCACCGACACGCTCAGCACCGAGCTGCTCACGCCGTTCGTCGAGAACGACGGCGTCAGTCCGCCGCGCCTGATTCTGCCGGTCGACTTTGCGAACGGCCTGCACGGCAGCAGCTACGGCGGCGAGCTCACCGCCGACGCGCGGCCGGCCCCGTGGTGGCGGCTCACGGCGAACTACTCGTACTTGAACGTGCAGATGACGAAGAATCCCGGCGGCAAGGACGTCTCACAGGAGCGCCGCTACGAAGGTCTGATTCCGCATCACACGACGCAGCTGGGATCGTCCTTTGATGTCTCGAAAACGTGGTCGATCGATTGGCTGTTCCGCTACGTGTCGGCGCTGCCGGCCGGTCCGGTGCCCGCCTACGACGCGTCGACGCTGCGTCTCGGCTGGGCGGTGACGCCGAGGCTCGAGCTGTCGATCGTCGGGCAGGATTTGTTCGCGTCGCACCACCTCGAGTGGCCCGCGCCGGCGGACGGGCCGCTCGAAATTCAACGGAGTATTTACGCACGGGTCGTCTGGCGGCGGTAACATCCGACCTCTCCATGACTGGATGGCACCTCCGGGTCATCGGGATCTCGCTCGTGGCGATCGCGCTCTCGGCGCGTCCGGCAGCGCAGGATGTGCCGGGGGGCAGTTCGGAGACGCGGCTCAAGGCGGCGTTCGTCTCCAAGTTCCCGCAGTTCGTTGAATGGCCGCCCGAAGCACTCGACGGTCACGCGACCGTCGACATCTGCGTCGCCACGCCTGACCCCTACGGTGCTGATCTCGACGCCCTCGTCGCGGGCCAATCGCTGAACGGCCGCGCGCTCATCGTGCGGCGCGTGAACCGTGATGGCCCCATGACCGGCTGCCAGGTCCTCGTCCTGCCGTCAGTGCCAACCGGCGAGCTGCGCCCGATGCTGGCCAGGATCGCCCGACTGCCAGTCTTGACCGTCGGCGACGAGCACGGGTTCGTCGACGAGGGCGGGATGATCGCGTTGCGCATCGTCGACGGGCGCGTCCGGTTCGATGTCAACGTGACGGCGGCTCGTCGTGCCGGCCTGCGCCTGAGCTCGCAGTTGTTGCAGCTCGCCATGAGCGTGCGAGGCAGCGGCCAGTGAGGAATTGGTTCGCTCGCCTCCCGATCCACCGGAAGCTGGTGGCGCTGGCACTCACCGTGACCACGGTCGCGCTCCTGGCGGCCATCGTCGGCCTGACGATCTTTGACGTCGCGCGGTTCCGGACGACAACCACCGAGGGCGTGCGCGCACTGGCGATGCTCGTCGCCGACAACTCGTCCGCGGCCCTGGCCTTCAACGACGATATCGCGGGGACGCAGTTGCTCAAGCCGATCGGCAACTTGCCGACCATCGAGTTCGCATGCCTCTATCGAGAGGACGGCTCGCTCTTTGCGGCGTTCGAGCGGCCGGGCTACCAATGCCCGGCCGAGCCGCGCGATCTCCAGACGTGGCGCGGACTGGATGTGGCCGTGCCGGTCGTGCGCAACGGCACGCGGTTCGGCACGGTGCTCATCGAGCGGACGTTTGCGGACCTCACGTCGCGAGTGACGGTGACGCTGCTCATGGGCAGCGTGATCCTTCTGCTCTCCGCGGCGCTCGCCTTTGCTCTCGCAAACTCGCTGCAGCGCATCGTCTCGCGGCCGATCGTGGACCTCGCCGAGGCCGCGGCCAACATTGGACAAGGCGACCGCTACGAAATTCCCGCGATTGGCGCGCCGCCCGACGAGACCGGCAAGCTCGTGCGCGCCTTCGAGGGCATGGTCGAGCGCCTGCTGCACTCGAACGAGTCGCTGCGTGCCGAGGTCGACGAGCGCCGACGCATGCAGGCCGAGCGCGAGACGCTGCTCGCGCGGGAACGCGAGACGAACCGTCTCAAAGACGAGTTTCTGGCGGCGGTGTCGCACGAGCTCCGCACGCCGCTCAACGCGATCCTCGGCTGGACGCACATCCTCGGTGCTGCGGATCTGCAGGACGAGACCGTCCGCAAAGCGGTCGCCGCGCTCTCGCGCAGCGCGCAGGCGCAAAATCGGGTCATTCAGGATCTACTCGACGTGTCGAGGATCATCACCGGCAAGCTCGAGCTCACGCTCGCGCCGGTCGATCTGCGCACGGTCGTTGAATCGGTGATCGACTTGATCAGACCAATCGCCGACGACAAGGGTGTTCGGCTCGACCTGCGCCTGCCCGACGCGCCGTGCTCGGTCTACGGCGACTACGAC
Source organism: uncultured Solibacteraceae bacterium (assembly GCA_964419785.1). GTDB lineage: Bacteria > Acidobacteriota > Vicinamibacteria > Vicinamibacterales > SCN-69-37 > DATEGZ01. The sequence goes on from CAYQRM010000210.1 coordinate 11,392, forward strand.
CGGCTCCGCCAGGTCGTGCAGAACCTGCTCTCGAACGCCGTCAAGTTCACGCCGGCGCAGGGCGTGGTGCTTGTGCGCGTCACGGAGGAGGGCGCCGCGTTCAACCTGACCGTATCGGATACGGGGATTGGCATCTCGAGCCGCTTCCTGCCGCACGTGTTCGAGCGCTTCCGCCAGGCCGATGCCTCGACGACGCGCGGTTACGGCGGTCTCGGGCTCGGCCTCGCCATCGTCAAAGAGCTAATCGAGCGGCACGGCGGTACGGTCAGCGCCAACAGTCCGGGTCCGGGATTCGGCTCGACGTTTACCGTCACATTGCCGCAATTTGCGGGCGTGCCCGCCGAGCTTCCGCAGCAGAGCGCGAGCGTGGCCGATACCGTCCCGGCATTGCACGGCGTCAAGGTTCTGGCCGTCGATGACAACGCGGACGCGCTCGAGATCGTCACACGGATCCTGCACGACGCCGGCGCGAGCGTGCAGACGGCCGGGTCGGGCGCCGAGGCGCTGTCGTACTTGCGCGAACGTGAGGTCGATGTCGTACTGTGCGACCTCGCGATGCCGGAGATGGATGGATTCGAAGTCCTGCACCGAATCCGCCAGCTCGAGGCCACCAACGGCCGCGCGAAGCCGGTGTTCGCCGTGAGCGCGTTTGCGTCGGCTGACGACCGTGTCCGCTGTCTGGCGGCCGGCTTCAACGGTCATATGGCCAAGCCGTGGAACGCTCCCGAGCTCATCCGCATCGTCGCCGGCGCGGTCGTGTCGGCGTGAGCCTCGTCGTGCCACGCCCGATCCCGCCACTGGCCGGTCGAATCCGCAAGACCGCGAGCGTCGAAGTCGTGGTCATCAAATGACGCCGCGATAGCCGTTACGGCGTGACTTCGGTGCCACGGCAGGCGTCGTGTCCGCACTCACAGCGCAATTCATCCATCTCGCCGGCGTCATCGCAGTGTTCGCTGCAGTACTTTCCGAACGGATGATCCGGCGGGACGAGGCACGCGCAACTCGGATGGGCGCATTTCTGATCTTTGCCCGCAGTCACCTGGGCGTCTTCGTTGGGAGTGTTGATGGCCATTTCGGCGAAGAAGGCAACTTCCGCACCACGTCGACGCTGGAGAGATCACTGATGGTCCGCGCTGGGCTCGCGCGACTTGGCAGCCAGATACCACGGGATCGCTCCCTGTATTGCAACGCCCTACCCAAAAGTGGCATCTATGGGTCAGGTCGCCGCGGACCAGGCGCCTGTGGCGATCAACAATTCGCGATCCTCGTCGGGAACGACCACGTCCAATCGAGAGAGGATGGCCGCCGCGGCGCGCGCTTCAACGAGGGCCGCCCCGGGGTCGGTGTCCCCGTGCAGCCGGGCCAACGCGAGATGGAGCTTGGCGGTCAACGGTCCGATCTGGGCTGGCCCGCAGGCGTCGAGTGCTGTTTCGAGCTCGGTGATCGCGGCGGCTCGGTCTCCAGTGGCGACGTGCAGCCGCGCCCGTACGCAGGCCGCCTCGGCCGCTAGCGCCGGCAGCTTCGTGTCGGCAACGCGCTCGTCGAGCAGAGCGCAGGCCGCCTGCGCCGCTTTGAGGTCGCCCCGACCCAGCTCGGCTTCGACCAGGACGCACAAGAGCGACACGGCGCGCGTTCTGTCCGCGCCGATGAGCCGCAGGCCTCGCCGCGCTGTTGCGGCGGCGAGATCAAAGGCCCCACGCGCGAGGTGCAGGTTCGCGGCGGGAATCAGCGGCTCCATGAAGTCATCGTGTCCTCGCAGGAGCTCCTCCGCTTCCGCGAGACGACCCTGCCTGATCCGCAGCTCCGCCAAACTGCTGAGCGGATGCAATTGGCCCGCGTGGATCGTCGCGCGCGCATCGGCGATCGCGCGGGTGAGGGTCGACTCGGCCTCGCTGAAACGACCGAGCTTGCACAGCAGCCCGCCGTACACACTGTCGCAGTGGCTTGTGATGATCGGTGGAGCGCCAGCGCCGACCAGCCCGCGCTCGCGGAAGACCCGGCTCCACGCGTCACAGCGGGCCAGGTCGCCCGTGATGGCCACCGACGTGAAGAACGAGCAGAGGATCTGTGGAACCGCCACTGGATCTGTGAGCTGACCCGACGTCACCATGACCAGCGCTTCATCCATCCAGCTCGCGCCTTCGTCGACTTCGCCGAGCTCTGTCAGCGCGCAGCCGCCATCGGCGAGTGCTTTCGCCTCGAGGTCCACGTCGCGAAACCGGCGCGCCATCTCGAGCGCAATGTCGCAGTTCTCCCGGAGCACCTGCGGGTCGTCGGTGTTACAGGCAATGTCGAAGATCGCCACCCAACCGCGCTCGACGCACGGTCCCTCGTCCCGAACCAGGCGCCACGCGCGCTGAAGCCAGGGCCGGGCGGCGACGCGATTGCCATCGCCCGACGCGTAGCAGGCGCCGACGGCGGCCGCCGCCAGCGCCGCGCGCTTGTTGAGCCCGGCGCTCACGAATTCCTGCACCGAGAGCTCCAGAGCTTGCCGGCCGGCAAGCGGGTCGACGACCGTTAGCAGTCTCCCGAGCGCCATTCTGGCCTCCGGATCCGGTCCGGCGGCCACGCTGGCCTGCACGACGCCAATCGCCGCGCCGATGTCGCGCCGCGCGAGCGCCTCCTGGAAGGGCGTCTGCCATGCCGGCGCTGGGTGCCGAGCGACGACGCTGGTGGTTGTGCCAGCGAGCAGCACTTCATCAAGCATGCGCAGTACGTCCGCGGCCGACGCGGGTCGATCCTCGCGACGCTTGGCGAGCAGCGCACGCACGACCGGCTCGACGGGTTCCACGCCGGGCGGGGTCGTCAGCCGGGGCGATGGTTCGGACAGTTGGGCCGCCACCACCTGCTCGATCGGACCAGTGAACGGAGGCGCGCCGGTGAGCAGCTCGAACATCGTGCACCCCAGGGCGTAGAGATCGGCTCGCCCGTCGAGGTCGTCACCCCGCAGCTGCTCCGGCGACATGAACGCCGGCGTCCCCGTGACTCTGCGCACCGTGTCGCGCTTCGAGACGAGCTGGGCGACGCCAAAGTCGCCCAGCTTGACCGTGCCGTCCGACGTGAGCCAGATGTTCGCGGGCTTCACATCGCGGTGGATGATCCCGCGCTCGTGAATGAACGCCAGGGCGCGGAGGAGCTGCCGAACGATATCGACCACGTCCGCCAGCGGCAGCCGACCGCCCGCGTTGCGAAGGGCATGCTCGAGGTCGCCGCCCGCGAGGTGCTCGCTCACGAGGAAGTGGGCGTCTCCGTGCTCGCCGATGTCAAAAACGGTGACGATGTGGGGGTGAGAGCCGAGTCGCGCGATCGCTCGCCCCTCCGTTCGGAAACGCTCGGCTGCATCGCTGCTGATGTTCTCCCGGCGGAGCAGTGCGAGGGCGCACTCGCGGTCGAGCGCCGTGTCGTGCACGAGGTACACGATCTTCTCAGCACCCGCGCCGATCATTCGCAGAAGCGAGTACCGGCCGCCAGCGAAGGCGGCCAGCGTCGTCATGAGATCGGGAGACAACGGACCTGGGGCGTCCTTGAGCCGATCTTCCTGGGCGAGCGCTTGTCGCTCGAGATGGTCGTGCATGACCGTGGCCTCCTCATCTCTTCCCTGACCGACACATGCGTCGCGGGACCCAAAACCCGCTCATTTCGGTGCTAAGCTGTGCCGCCGTGGCCGACCCTCTCGCCAGAGAAGACGTCACGGGTCTCCTTCGGCACTGGCGCGACGGCGAGGCGGCGCACGACCGGCTGGTCCGGGCCGTCGAGGGAGAGCTCAGACGGATCGCCACGGCCTACATGCGCCGTGAGCGAGCGGACCACACGCTCCAGCCCACCGCGCTCGTAAACGAGGCGTATCTGCGGCTCGTGGAGGGGGACGTCGCCTGGGACGGGCGCGCGCACTTCTACGGGATCGCTGCGCGCGTGATGCGTCAGATCCTCGTCGACCATGCGCGGAAGCACCAGGCAGCCAAACGCGGCGCCGGACGGCGCGCCGACACGTCCGTGTCCAAGGTCGCCGACCCCGCATCCGGCGGCGATGTGGACATCCTCGCGCTCCACTTGGCGCTCGAGGAACTGGCTGCGCTCGACGCGCGCCAGGCGAAGATCATCGAGTTGCGCTACTTCGGCGGCCTGACCGAGGAAGAGGTCGCACGCGCCCTGGATCTCTCACCCGCAACGATTCGCCGCGAGGTCGCGAGCGCGAAGTTCTTTCTCGGACGAAGGATGAAATAGGAACGATGGACGCACAGACCTGGCAGCGCGCGAAAGAGTGGCTCGTCGAGGCAGCGGCGCTGCCGGAGTCCGAGCGTGCCGCGTATCTGGCCGAGCGCTGCCCCGACGATGCAATCCGCGCCGAGTTGCTCGAGATGCTCGCATCCGATACGACGCTCTCGGGGATCGTCGGTACGTCAACGCTGACGCCAGGCACGCGTCTGGGCCCCTACGAAATCGAGACCAAGATCGGCGAGGGCGGCATGGGCGAGGTATACCGTGCCCGCGACGGCCGGCTCGGACGGGACGTCGCGATCAAGGTCATCCCGACGCCATTTGCGACCGATCGCGATCGGCTTGCGCGATTCGAGCGCGAAGCCAAGTTGCTGGCGTCGCTCAATCATCCGCACATCTGCACGCTGTTCGACGTCGGCCGTGAGTCGGACACCGACTACATCGTGATGGAGTACGTCGACGGCGAGCTCTTGAGCGATCGTCTGCGCAAAGGCCCACTGCCCACCGACAAGGCGCTCGCCTACGCGATAGAAATCGCCGACGCCCTCGACAAGGCGCATGCTGTCGGAATCGTCCACCGCGATTTGAAGCCCGGCAATGTGATGCTCGCCAAGTCGGGCACCAAGCTGCTCGACTTCGGGCTTGCGAGGCGCACGCACGCTCTTTCGCGCGACGTGACGAAGGCGGGCACGATTCTCGGCACCCTGCGTTACATGGCGCCCGAGCAGCTCAAGGGCGGCGATGCGGATGTCCGAAGCGACGTGTGGGCGTTCGGCTGCGTGCTCTATCAGATGTTGACTGGGCGCGCGCCGTTCGACAGCCCATCCGAAACCGCGACCGGCGCCGCGATTCTCGAGGCGGACCCGGCGCCGCTGTCATCGGTAGTCCCCGGCATCTCGCCCGCGCTGCAACGGGTCGTCGATCGTTGTCTTGCGAAAGCACCCGACGATCGCTGGCAGTCGGTGGCAGACCTCCGGCACGAGCTGATCTGGATCGCGAAGTCGGGCGGAAAAAGCGACGGGCGAACCTCGGCGCGAGCCGTGACAGCCTGGCGCGCCCGGATCGCGTGGGGAGCCGCAGTGGTGGTCGTCGGGATCGCGATCGCCGCGACCGCGATCAGCATCTGGAATGCACGTCGTCGCTCGCCCTCTGACCTGGCGCGCTTGTCGATCACGTTGCCCGAGGGGATCGATGCCGCGCGCTTTCTCGCGTTGTCGAACGACGGACAACAACTCGCCTACGTCGGCCACCCGCGTGACGAGAGCGCATCGCTTATCTGGGTAAGGAACGTAGGCGAAGTCGACGCCCGGCCGCTGGCCGGAACCGCTGGAAGCCCTATCTTTCCGTTCTGGTCGCCCAGCGGCCGCGAGCTGGGGTTCTTCGCCGACGGGAAGCTGAAGGTGGTCGACGTGAAGAGTGGTGCGATTCGTGAGCTCTGTCCGGCGCCCAACGGCCGCGGAGGGACATGGGCGGAACACACGATCCTGTTCGTGCCAGACCAAGATGCCGGGGTGCATCGAGTAGCCGACGACGGCCGTGACCCGACGCCGGTGACGCTGCCGCCGCCGACAGAGCTGCATCGGTTTCCGAGGTTTCTCGCCGACGGCGTGCACTTTCTGTTCACGGTCGAAAACACAACGAACAATGGCGTGAGCATCGACGTCGGATCGCTTGCCGATGCGCGGGTTTCCGCACTGAATTACGTCAAGTCCGGGAACCGGCCGAGCGAGGGCGCGACGACGCAAGCGTATGTCGCCAACGGTATGTTGGTGTTTGGGCGTGGCGGGGCCGTACTGGCGCAGCCGCTGGACGAAACTCACTGGCAGCTGTCAGGCGAACCGATCGTCGTCGTGCCGCAGGGCGTCGGCAGTGACCTGAGCTCTGCGGCCTTTGCGGTGTCGGACAGCGCGGTTGTCTATCGTCAATCACCTCCTCCTCCTCCATCGCAGCTGGCGTGGCTTCCGAGGAGCGGCGCCGTCGCGACGCCGATCTGGACACCAGGAGTGTTCCAGGTGGTGCAGTTGTCGAATGATGAGACCCGCGCGATCGTGGCACGGTCGGACGGGTCGAAACTCGTCTTTCATGTGATCTCAGTCGCTCGTCCGGATGTGATTCAGCAGCTCGGGGAAGGATCCGGTTCCCCGGTCGTCTGGTCACGCGATAACACGCGTGTGCTGTTCAGAAAACCAGGCAAACTCTATGAGAACGATATCTACTCCTTTCTCGTCCACGACGGTGGTGATGAACGGCTCGAAGTGGATCAGCCGGACGGCAATAAGTACCCGCTCGGATGGTCCGACA
>CAYQRM010000211.1:0-6345 GCA_964419785.1 uncultured Solibacteraceae bacterium
TCGCGGTCGCGCGACCGCGTTTGGCGCTACAGGACGCCGCTCGCCGTCGCAATCACGTCGGACTGCGCTTCGGCGCGCGCACGATTCGCTTCGACGTCAGCCGGAAGCGACGGACGCGACGCGCGGATCGCCGCCGCGAGCGTCATGTGCTGACGAAGCACGCGATCCTTGAGCAGCACGAACGGAATGTCCGTGTTGTTCGCCGCGTGCGCCACAGCCGCGAACTGCTCACCGGTCTTGAAACCCTTGGACGCAAGCTTCATGTCCGCGCCCTGCTTGAGCAGCGGTTGCACGCGCGTCTCGAGCGCCGGTGTCACTGTGACGGTCGCCGCCCGGGCTTCCAGCGAGATCGCCGCGGGCTTCGCCGGATGCGTTTCTGTCGTTGACGCGGGACGAATCGGCACGCTCACCGCCGATGCGTTCATGTCTGGCTGGTGGACGATGTAGGGCCGCAGCGCAAGGCCCAGAGCGAAGGCCACTACGAGCGCCACAACTAGCGCGGTGGCTTTGAGAAGAGTCATCTCGCACCTCCCTGCCCGTCTGGTATTGCGACGTTCGTGCCAGCTACGCCGGCCGCAGGCAGGAAAAGTGCGTTCCTATCTTGAGCACCGGATGACCGTACCTCGCCATCCGTTTGCCAGCGCGCGGGCTGCGCGCCGGCACGTGAAACGCTCTCAGGCAGGCTTGCGCGTGCTGAGATTCACAACTTCCGTCGGGCGGCGGGCCGGCGCGGCCTCGGGCTTGAACTGGATCGGCGCGGCCGCTGGTTCAACCGGACGAACGCGACGCACGGCGAGCGTGCGACGCTGACGCTCTTCCTGCGCCATCCTCTTGGCGCCGCGCACGGCCTTGCGTTCGTCGTATCCGCTGAACTTCCTGACGGTAACTGATGGCGTCCACGCAGGATCGCGTTGCTGCGCGAGCCACATCTTGCCGCACTCATAACAAACGTACTGAGCCGGCCGCACGATCATTTCTTCACCGGTCACGTCGTCCTTCCGCGTCTCCGCACGGACATAGTGCGGGCTCGGATGACGACAACCAGAGGAGAGCCAGATTAGCGCGCCGAAAGCCGCCAAGACGCCTGTTACCCAGAAGATGCCAGAGAGCGTGCTCATACCTACTCCAGAGGTCGGGGTGCTGCACCGATCTTCGCAGGTACCGTGCCACGACCCTGCGCGTCACATTTACACAGCTACGTGCCCGATCCATTTTGAAGTCTCCATGCTAGATGACTTCCGCGTCCTTTGACGTGGAAATGACGGAGTACAACTGATGCACGCAGGTTGTCGCGTACCCGAGCGGAAATTGTCCTTTGGTACGATGAGGACGGTCTAGAAGTCCAAGGTGCCTTCTCGGGGCAGGGCGCCTTCGATTGCCAGCAGCTCGTGCTTCAGCGCCACGCCGCCGTTGGCGGAGAAGCCGCCGGACCTGCCCGCAGCCGCGAGCACTCGATGACACGGCACGATCAGCGGCACGGGATTGCGGCCGAGCGCCTGGCCGACGGCACGCGACGCGGAGAGATCGCCGAGCTCACTCGCGATCTCTCCATAAGTGCGCGTGTGACCCGGCGGAATCGCGCGCGTGATCTCGTAGACGCGCTGATGAAACGACGGCGCCTTCGAGAGATCAATTTGCACGCCGGTGAGATCGATCGGCTCGCCCGCGACGAGCGACGTCATGCCGGCGATCGCGCGCGCGACGTCGGGCGGGGGCGCGGCTTCCGGCGCGCCCCCGCAGCTTCGCGCCAGACGCGCGCGCGTTTCTGCGTCGCTCCGTTCCGGCAGCTGCACGAACGATACGCCGTGCTCGTTCCACGCGACACCGCATCGGCCGATCGCCGTGTCGAAGAGCGTGAATCCAGTCGCCACCATCGTCATCGTCTTCAGCGCGGGATCGACGGCACGCTCAAATCCGCCGGGCCGAGGCCATTGATATGGCCGGTTTGAAACGCCTTCGGCACAGAGAACAGGAGACAAAACGACTGCGGCGGCTGAATGATTTTGAGCGTTGCCGTCTGGCCGGGCGTGAACGCAAACGCAATGCTGCCGGCCGACCACGATTCCTCAAGCGGCGCCGACGGACCGCCGCCTTTGAGCGTCGACGATCCGATCATCGCAAAGCGCGTCGGATCGCCGTCGAACGTGCCGTCGACGCCGAGCAGCGTCGAGCTCGACGCGCCGCCCACGATCGAGATTTTGGTCAGATCGATCGTCTGAGCCGCCGACGCGGTCGCTTTCACCCACAAGAACGTCTGCCCGGCGGCGGGCACGATCAGGCGTTTTTGACTGTTGGTCGCTTCAGCCAGGACGCCAGCCTTGTTCAGCGTGACGCTCTTCGCTCCCTGATCGACCACCGGCGCGGACGTGTGACCGGCCGCGAGAGACAGGGCGAGGACGACGATCGGCGAAAGGCGCATCAGGTGGGTCCCCCATCACGCCGTGATCGCAGTGATCAAGCTTTCGACGGAGGCACCGGCGTGCCGCGCCACTTGTTCATCTGCCGCACCACCACGAAGATCGAGAACGCGATGATGAAGAACTCGACGACCGTGTTGATGAACACGCCGTAGGCGAGCACGGGCGCTTTCGCCGCTTTCGCCTGATCGAGCGTCGCGTACGTCCCGCCGCTCAGGACAATGAAGCGATTCGCGAAGTCGACGCCGCCAGTGATCAGGCTGATGACCGGCATGATGATGTCGTTCACGAGTGAGCTGACGATCTTGCCGAAGGCGGCGCCAATGACGACGCCGACGGCCAGGTCCATCGCATTTCCCTGATTCACGAAAGCTTTGAATTCTTTCCACATGGGAAGGGTCCTCGCGTCCGGTGCCATCCTACCCCACCCGGGCCGCCCAAACCGGGCGCCGGCGACCGGGACCGATACACTAGGGGTCCATGTCCGCCGCCGTCTGGGTGGTCATCGCCGCGCTCATCCTGATTAACGCGTTTTACGTCTCCGCGGAGTTTGGCGCGGTAGGCGTGCGGCGCAGCCGAATTCGCTGGATGAGCGATCGCGGCAACGGGCCCGCGCGGCGGCTGTTGCCGTTCATCGAGACGCCGGCCGGACTCAGCCAGTACGTCGCGGCCTCGCAAATCGGCATCACCTTTTCGAGTCTGTTGCTCGGCGCCTACGCGCAAGCAACGATTGCGCTCGGCCTCGCGGATCTTCTCGCCGATCGGCTCGGCGCCAGCGGCGCGCGGAGCGCTGCAGAGGTCGGCCTGCTCGTGTTGCTCGCTGCGATTCAGGCGGTCTTGGGCGAGCTCATTCCAAAATCCGTCGCTCTCCGGTTTCCGACAGAGGTCGCGCTCGCGACCGTCCTGCCAATGCGCTGGTCGCTGCGCGTCTTCCGCCCGTTCATCGCCGCGATCAACGGCGCGACGAGGCTGCTCTTGAAGCTTGTGGGCGTCGAGCTCGCACCGCAGCGACACATTCATTCGCCCGACGAGATCGATCTGCTGCTCGCCGAAAGCCGAGACGGCGGGCTGCTCGAGCCGGACGAACAACAGCGCTTGCACCGCGCGCTTCGGCTCGGCCGCCGCACGGCGCACGAGCTGATGGTGCCGCTCGAGCGGTTGACGATGGTGCGCGACGATCTGCCATGGGCTGATCTGGTTGGCGTCGTCACGGCGAGCCCGTTCAGCCGGCTGCCGGTGTATCGCGGACGACGCGATCAAGTCATCGGCGTGCTGCGCGTGAAGGATCTCGTGCACCGATTCGTGCAGCAGGGTCCGGCGCCGATCTCGCAGCTCATGCGGCCGGTCGAGCGCGTGACGCAGGATCTCTCGGCCGATCGCATCGCGACGATCCTCCGCGAGCGGCGCGTGCACCAGGCCATGGTCGTCGACGGTCTTGGCGCGGCCGTCGGGCTGATCACCATCCAGGATGTGCTCCTGGCGCTCGTCGGCGCCGAGGCGGGGCGCGCATGACGGTGCCGATCTCGACGCTCATCGTCATCATCGCGGGATTCATCCTGCTCAACGGCCTGTTCGTCGCCGCGGAGTTCGCGCTCGTGAGCGCGCCGCGGCCCGCGATCGCGCATCGCGCGTCGAAGGGCGACTCGGTCGCGCGCCGGCTGCTTGCGATTCTCCGGTCGCCCACGCGGCAGGATCGCTACATCGCGACCGCGCAAATCGGCGTCACGATCGCGAGCCTCGGCCTCGGCATGTACGGCGAGCACGGTCTCTCTGCGCATCTCGGACCGCATCTCGACGAACCGGGCGTCATGCATACGCTCGTGACACACGGGCTGGCCGCCGCCATCGCCGTAGCATTCCTCACGTTCCTGCACATCGTCGTCGGCGAAATGGTGCCGAAGAGTCTGGCGCTGCAGCGAACGCAGGCCGTATCGCGGTTGGTGTACTGGCCGATGCGGATCATGTTCATCGTCGCGTATCCGTTCGTCGCCGCGCTCAACTCCGCGGCGAGACTCGTGCTGCGGCTGTTCGGCATCGAGCGGCAGAGCTCGCTGCACATGCAGTCGTACTCGCCCGAGGAGCTTGCGCTCATCGTCGAAGAGAGCGCGCGCGAGGGCGCGCTGCGCAAGGAGGCGGGCAATCTGATCAAGGAGCTGTTCGGCTTCGGCGATCTGACCGCGGGTCAGGTCATGGTGCCGCGCGTGCGCGTGGTCGGCATTCCGGTCGGCATGACGCCCGACGACATCCGAGCGCTGCTCACGCGGCATCGTCACACACGCTATCCGGTGTACGAGGGCGATCTCGATCACATCGTCGGGATGCTTCACGTGAAGGATTTGCTTCGACGCATCACGAACAACGAGCCCGTGACGGCAGCCGACGTGCGGCAGATTCCGGTGGTGCCCGAGACGCGGCCGATTGACGACGTGCTGACGACGATCGAGCGCGCGCACGCGCATATGGCCGTCGTGATCGATGAGCACGGCGGCACCGCGGGCGTCGTGAGCATCGAGGATCTGCTCGAGGAAGTTGTCGGCGAAATCGACGAGGGCGAGCCCCTGGCGCCGCCGCTCGTGCGCGCGGCGGACGGATCGGTCACCGCCGCAGGCACCGTGCGCCTCGACGAGCTTGGGCGATGTCTCGAAGTCGAGCTCGAGCACGAGGAGGTGGACAGCGTGAGCGGGCTGGTCCTCGCGCGGCTCGGCCGACCACCAATCGCTGGCGACGTCGTCGACTACGGGCCGATCAGGCTGCAGGTGACGGCGATTTCAGGGCATGGGGTCAAGACGGTAAGGGCGCAACTGCTGCCGCAATAGCAGGTACGTCCTTCACCGCACTGCGAAGCCACCAGCCTCAAACAACAGCTTCGTCTGCGGATCGAGCGTGACCGCCGTCGGCGCTTTGTCCGACGCGATTCGGAACGTCTGATGGGCCTGCGCGAGCTCGACGGCCTCGATGCGCATGGCGGGCGTGCCGTCGGTGGTGATTCCGACGTCGATCGGCAATCGGTACACCTTGTTCGTCTGCGCCTCAGATTGATCGAGCGTGACCTCGATCTGCTTTTCGGCCGCGTCGTAATGCCACGAGCCTGAAATCGTCGGCGAGCCCGGCCGGTGCAGCCACTCCTCGAAGAACCAGTCGAGGCGTTGGCCCGACACTTCCTCGAACACGCGCTCGAGATCGGCCGACGAGGCGCTCGCGTCGCGGTAGCGCTTGTAGTACTCGCGAATCGCGGCCCAGAACGTGTCCGTGCCGACCTGCTGCCGCAGCATGTGCAAAGTCCAGCCGCCCTTCTGATACACGATCTGATTGAGCACCTTGTTCATGTCCGCGAGGTTGTCGTGCGTGACGGCCATTCCCGGATTCTGGTGCTCGAGCGTGAAAATGCGCTGGCGGCTCGACTGCAGGCCGGCGACGAACGCGTCGCGCCCTGCGTAGTGCTCCGTGCAGAGCAGCGTGAAGTACGTCGCAAATCCCTCACTCAACCACACATCGTCCCAGTCTTTTTCCGTGACGGAGTCGCCGAACCACTGATGCGCGACCTCGTGATACACGAGACCCGTCGCGGGACGAACGACGCCGGTCGCGTCGGGGCGAATGCCGGTCTCGCCGTAGAAGATCGCGCTCGCGTGCTCGGTGCCGCCGCTGAGCCCGGCCGCGGCGACGCTCGCGAGCTTCTCGTACGCGTACGGCCCAATGTGATCGCTGTAGAACTCGAGCGCCTCGCGCGCGGGCCCTTCGAAATACACGCGGCCGGCCTGGTCATCCTGGTGTGCGACCCACGTCTGCAGTTCGACGCCCTTGACCATGCCCGCGTGATGCACGGCGAACTGCTCGACGCCGAGCGCGTTCAACCATGACGCGATCGGCACGCTCTGCTTCCAGTGCGTCAGGCGCCGGCCGTCGCCGAGATCGATCTCCTCCTGCA
>CAYQRM010000212.1:0-3652 GCA_964419785.1 uncultured Solibacteraceae bacterium
GTACGGCGGATCCGCGTAGATGAAGTCGTCGGGCTCGAGCCGCAACTGGCTGAAGTGCAAGTTCGTGAACGTCCACCCGGCGAGCGCCTCGCGATACTCCCTGAAATCGTACTTGTAGCGGAGCGGCGGATGCTGACCGAAGGGCACGTTGAAGCCGCCCTGGCGATTGAACCGGCAGAGGCCGTTGTAGCCGGTGCGGTTCAGGTAGTAGAAAAGTCCGGCGGCCTCCGCGCTGCGCGCCCCGTCGTGCGCGAGCAAGTCGTTGAAGCGGTTCCGCGCCTTGTAGTAGCCCTTCTCGCTGTGGCTGAACTTCTCGTCGATGACGAGGCCGTTCTTGAGCCACGTGTAGAAGTTGATCAGGTGCGGATTGATGTCGTTGAGGACCGCGCGCGCAGGTTGCAGGTTGAGCGCCACCGCTAACCCGCCGACGAACGGCTCGACCAGCCGCCGGTGCCGCTCGCGTTCCCAGTACTTGACTAAGTGCGGCACCTGCCAGCGCTTGCCGCCCGCCCATTTGAGCGGTGGCCCGAGCACCTTGGAGGGCGTCGAACTTGGTGCGTCGTGGAGCACGGCCGTGGCCCGCATGCGAGCCTGAATCTACCACGGTGAGGATGACAGCCAAGGTCACACCGGGTGTAGACTTCTCCCAGAGGTGTGAGGCCATGACGAACACACGGCTCGTCCGGATTTTGATTGTGGGCGCGTTCGCCATGCTCATGGCGGCGCACGCGACGCCGGCCAGCGCGCAACAAGGTTCGCTGCGCGGCCGGGTCATCGATGAAGCTGGCAAACCGGTCCCAGACGCCGAGATCACGCTCGACTTCGTCGGCGACTACGACCGCGAATACAAAGCCAAGAGCGATAGCAAAGGCGAATGGGTCAAGGCCGGAATGCCGCCCGGCGGCGGGACGTGGAACATCACCGCGAGCAAGGGCAACCTGTCCGGCACGATCAAGGGCGTCGTCGTCCAGGTCGGCGCGCTGCTGCGCACCCAGGACATCGTCGTCGTTCCCGGCGGGACGAAAGCGCACGCCGCGGATGCCAAGATGAGCGCGGCCGAGGTCGAGAAAGCCAACAAGCATCAGGCCGAGCTCGAGCAGCTCTTCAAGGATGCGGACGCCGATTCCGAGGCCGGCAAGTTCGACGATTCGAACACCAAGCTCAACCAGCTCGCGACCGAAGTACCGAAGTGCGCGGGTTGCTGGGCAAAGATCGGCGACAACTATGTCAAGAAGGGCGAGGCCGACAGGGACAAGGAAGACGCTCGCAAGGATGACCTCGCCAAGGCCGAAGCCGCGTATCTGAAGGCGATTGAGCTCGATCCGGCGCAGGTCGGCGCCTACAACGCGCTCGCGTCGGTCTACAACTCCGAGAAGAAGTTTGACGACGCCGCGAAGATGAGCGCGAAGGCCAGCGAGCTGGCCGGCGCGGCTCCCGGCGGCGCGGCCGGCGGCGGCAGCGCCGAGGCCGTCTACAACCAGGGCATCATCTTCTGGAACCAGGGCAAGATCGCCGACGCAAAAGCGCAATTCGCCAAAGTGATCGAGATGGATCCGAAGTATGCCGACGCCCAGTACTGGTACGGCATGGCGCTCGTGAACGAGGGCAAGCTGCCCGATGCCAAGAAGCCGTTCGAGGAGTACATGAAGCTTGCGCCGACCGGTCAGTACGCTGAAACCGCGAAGGCGATGCTCGCGATGATCAAGTAGCAATGCCGCCTGGCGCGGACGTTGCCGAACACCTCGACGCCGTGCGCCGCCGCCTCAGTGCGGCGGCGCACCGCGCCCACCGCAATCCCGAAGATATTCAGCTCGTCGCCGTTTCGAAGACATTTGGCGCGGACCTCGTCCGTGAGGCCGCGGCCGCCGGTCAGCGCAGCTTCGGCGAGAATCGCGTCCAAGAGGGACTCGACAAGATCGAGGCGCTCGGCGACCTCGGTCTCGAGTGGCACTTGATCGGTCACCTGCAATCGAACAAGGCGCGCAAGGCCGCGGCCGCGTTTGCGTGGATCGAATCAGTCGACAGTCGCGAGCTCTTGAAAAAGCTCGACCAGGGCGCGGCCGACGCCGGAACTCGGCCAACGATTCTTGTGCAAGTCGATCTCGCACACGAAGCGACGAAGTTCGGTGCGGACGAGCAGGCCGTGAGCGATCTCGTCAAGGCCGCGCTCGACGCGCGCGCGCTGACGCTTGCCGGACTGATGACCGTCCCGCCGTTTCCCACCAATCCAGAAGATTCGCGGCCGTGGTTTCGCAAGCTTCGCGAGATCCGGGACGGCCTCGTCGCGGGCGGCGTGCCAGCCGCGCGCCTCGCGCACCTGTCGATGGGCATGAGCCACGATTTCGAAGTCGCGATCGACGAGGGCGCGACGATCGTTCGAGTCGGCACGGCGATTTTCGGTCGCCGCACCCCTCCGCCGTCTGAGGAAAAATGACCGCGCGGCTCGTCATCAAAGTCGTGCCGCGATCGAAGCGAGCGGCGATCGAGGGACCACGTGATGGACGGCTCGTTGTCCGCGTGACGGCGCCGCCGGTGGATGGCGCCGCGAACGCTGCGGCGATTGAGGCGCTCGCCGACGCGCTTCACGTGCCTCGTCGCGCGCTGCGCATCGTCTCGGGCGAGACGTCGCGGAACAAGACGATCGAAGTCACATCGCTCGACGAGGCTGAAATCAAGGCGCGGCTCGGGCTGGGAGCGTCGTGAGCACGCCGACACTTCTGATCGAACATCTCGACGAGCTGTTCCCGGTTGCTGGCCCGGCACCGCGCGCAGGCCCGCGTCAGGGCAATCACCCGGCCGTTCAGGACGGTGCGGTCGCTGCCGACGGCAAACGGATCATCGCGGTGGGGACAACGGCCGAGGTCCGCGCGGCGGCCCCACCCGGGCCGAAGACGCGAATCATCGACGGGCGCGGCAAGTCGCTCGTGCCGGGATTTGTCGACGGACACACGCACATCGTGTACGCCGGTGACCGCCGGCACGAACTTCGCCAACGTCTGGCCGGGGCGAAGTACGCAGAAATTGCCGCAGCCGGCGGCGGCATCCTCTCAACGGTGCGTGCCACGCGAGCGGCCTCCGAGGACGAGCTGGCCGCGGCGACGCGCGGCCGTCTTGCGGACGTGCTGGCGGCGGGGACGACGACGTGCGAGGCGAAGAGCGGATACGGACTCGACACCGAGGCCGAGCTTCGCATGCTGCGCGTCATCGCGGCGCTCAACCGGACGCAGCCTGTCGAGCTCATCCCGACGTTCATGGGCGCGCACGAAGTGCCACCGGAGTTTCGCGGCCGTCAGCGCGAGTACGTGCGGCTGGTGATCGACGAGATGATTCCGAAGGCCGCGCCGCTCGCCGAGTGGTGCGACGTGTTTTGCGACAACGGCTTTTTCACGCCGGAGGAATCGATCGCGATTCTCGAGGCTGGTGCCCGCGCCGGCATGAAGCCGAGAATCCACGCCGACGAACTGGCACCGAGCGGCGGCGCCATCGTGGCCGGCCGAATTGGCGCACGGTCTGCCGATCACCTCGTGCACGTACCGGCTGAAGGCATCGCCGCGCTCGCCGGCGCGGGCGTCGTCGCGACGTTGCTCCCGTGCGCGGCGTTCTACTTGAAGCTCGGACGATTCGCCCCGGCGCGCGATTTGATCGACGCCGG
>CAYQRM010000213.1:0-11782 GCA_964419785.1 uncultured Solibacteraceae bacterium
TGCTTGGCGAGCGGCCGCGTTTGATGGCCACCGCCGGGCGGGATTTCGGCGAGTACCGCCACTGGCTCGAGGCGGCCGGCGTCGACACGTCGCTCGTAAAAGACGTGCCGGACAAGTTCACGGCGTCGTTCTTCTGCAGCACCGACACGGCGAACAACCAGATCGCGTCGTTCTACACCGGTGCGATGGCCCACGCCGCGGAGCTGTCGTTTCGCAGCGCTGGACACGTGGACCTCGCGATCATCTCGCCGAACGATCCCGCCGCCATGACCCAGTACGCGGAAGAGTGCCGTACCCTCGGCGTGCCCTTCATCTTCGACCCAGGCCAGCAGTGCGCGCGCATGAGCGGCGACGAGCTCGTCGACGGCTTGAGCGGCGCCGCGATCGTCATCGTCAACGACTACGAGCTCGAGCTGCTGCGACAGAAGACGCGGCTCGACGATGGGGGAATCCTCGACCGGGCGAAGGTGCTCGTCGTGACGCGTGGCGAGCACGGGTCGTCGGTGATTCGTCGTGACGGTCGCGTCGACGTGCCGGCCGTGCCGCCGCATCGCATCGCCGATCCGACCGGCGTCGGCGACGCGTATCGAGGCGGCTTCATGAAGGGCGTCGCGGTTGGCGCCGACGACGCGGTCTGCGCGCGCCTTGGCAGCGTGGCCGCGACATTCGCGCTCGAACATCTTGGAGGCCAGAGCCATTCGTATACTTGGGACGAGTTCAAAGCGCGGTACGAGGACAGTTTCGGCCGTCTGAAGTTCTGACACGTTGCGATCATGCGGCTCTTATCGATTTCACTGATCGTGGCTTCGTTTGTTTGGCCTGTGGTCCTCGGCGCCGCCACGTGGGAGCTCGTCGAGGGCCGCACGCCCACGTGGACCGGCGTCGTCTACGCCGCGGCATCCCGCGTGTGCCATCAGCGGCCCGAGCGTTCGTTTCATACCGCGGGCATCAAGTGGCCGGTGTGCGGACGCTGCAGCGGGTTGTATCTCTCCGCGCCGTTTGGCGCCGTGGCGGCCGGCCTCGCGCTGCGACGCCGGCGCGTGGTGCCGCACCAGGTCGCGTGGCTCGCGCTCGCGGCCGTCCCGACCGCCGCGACGCTCGTTATCGAGTGGCTCGGTCTCGCGCCGGTGAGCAATCTGGCGCGCGCGCTTTCGGCGCTGCCGCTTGGCGCGATGATCGCGTTCGTGCTGGTGCGCACCGCGGCAGGCGAGTCCTGACGATCAGGTAAACTGACGAGGCATGTCTCCGTCGCCGTCCACTCCGTCGAAAGCCACCGGCACGACGCGTGCCCGCGCTGCGGACGCGACGACCGACATGGGAAAGATCGCACGACTCTGCGTGCTCGCGCTCCTGGTACCGGGGCTCGGACATTTCCTCGTCGGTCAGACACGCAAGGCCGCGATCTTCTTCGTCGTGCTCATCACGATGTTTGCGATTGGACTCGCGTTCGGCGGACGGCTGCTGCCGTTCACGACGGACGAGCCGCTCGTCTTTCTGGGCGCCGCCGCGCAGTGGGTGCTGCTCTTGCCGCGCGTGCTCGCCGCCCTGGCGGGACTCGGCGCCGGCGACGTCGTGGCCGTCACTTACGAGTACGGCAACACGTTCCTCATCGTCGCGGGTCTTCTCAACGCGCTCATCACGCTCGACGTCTACGACGTTGCGACGGGACGCAAAGCCGCATGACGACGCACCTGGGCGTGATGATCTTGTTTGCGGCGTGCGTGTCGGCGGTCTTCGGCGCGCTCATGCGTGACGCGCCGCGCGACCAGCTCGTGCTCGCCGGACGCATCTTTGCCGGCCTCGTCGTCGGCGCGTACGCGATCGGCTGGCTGATGTACTTCGTCTACGGCTGACCGGAGCGCCGGTGAGCCGCGAAGTATAATCGCCCGGTTATGGCCTTGGAAAACCTGCGGGTCGAGCGGAGTGGCGGCGTCCTCGTTGTCACCATCAATCGGCCGAAAGTTCTGAACGCCCTGAACGGGCCCACCCTCAGCGAGCTCGACGACGTTCTTCGCGACGCCGCGAAAGACGATGACGTGCGCGTGATCGTAGTGACGGGCGAGGGTGACCGATCGTTTGTCGCCGGGGCAGACATCAACGAGCTGGCCGTGCAGAGTCCGGTGGGCGGCCGCGAGCACGCGCGTCGCGGCCAGGCGATCTTCGATCGTCTCGAGCGGCTCGGTAAGCCCGTCATCGCGGCCGTCAACGGCTTTGCGCTCGGCGGCGGCTGCGAGCTCGCGATGGCGTGCACGCTGCGCATCGCGTCCGACACCGCGAAGTTCGGGCAGCCAGAAATCAATCTCGGTCTCATGCCCGGCTATGCGGGATCGCAGCGGCTGCCGAGGCTGGTCGGCCGTGGCCGCGCGCTCGAGCTGCTGCTCGCGGGCGATCCGATTTCGGCCGACGAGGCGCTGCGCATCGGGCTCGTCAATCGCGTCGTGCCGGCGGCCGAACTGATGAACGAAGCGCGCGCGCTCGCCGAGAAGCTCGCGGCGAAGCCCGCGGTCGCGGTGCGCTACATCCTCGAAGCGGTACACGGCGGTCTCGAGATGCCGCTCGCCGACGCCATCGATTACGAGGCGACGCTCTTCGGCCTCGTGTCGACGACCGACGACATGCGCGAGGGCACGCGTGCGTTTCTCGAGAAGCGCAAGCCGAAGTTCACCGGACGGTAGGCGCCGATCCCGACCATGCGCATTGCGCTCGTCGTCTCACGCTACAACGCGTTCGTGACCGGGCCGCTCGAGGCCGGCGCGAGAGCCGCGCTCGTCGAGGCGGGGCTGGCCGCGGCTGACATCGAGACGTTCGCGGTGCCGGGCGCGTACGAGCTCGCCCAAGCCGCGCAGCGCGTCGCGGAGTCAGGGCAGTGGTCAGCGGTCGTCTGTCTCGGGTGTCTGATTCGGGGCGAAACACCGCATTTCGACTACATCGCGCAGGCCGCCGCGCACGGCATCACGCGCGCCGCGCAGGCGACCGGCGTGCCCGTCACGTTTGGCGTGCTGACGACGAACACGGCGGATGAGGCGATGGCGCGCGCCGGCGACGGTCTGTCGAACAAGGGCCGCGAGGCCGCGCTGGCCGCCGTCGAGATGGCGAAGCTCTACGCCGAGGTCGATCGGCAGGAGGCGGGCGAGACGCGGCCGTCGAGGTCGTGACCATTGGTCCCCGGCATCGCGCGCGCGAGGCGGCCCTGCAGATCCTGTACTTTTGGGAGGTCGGACGCGCCACGCCAGACGAAGCGATCGACGCATTCTTTGCGCTCCACGATCCCAAGGCGTCCGACGTGCAGCAGGCCTTTGCCGCCGAGCTCGTGCGAGGGACGATCGCCGAGATCGGCGAGATCGACGCGCTGATTGCCGCGCGCTCGGAACACTGGCGCCTCGATCGGCTGGCCATCATCGATCGGATGATTCTGCGGATGGCGGTCTGGGAGCTGCGCCACGAGCACGACACGCCCGCACCGGTCGTCATCGACGAGGCGATCGAGCTCGCGCGGACCTTCAGCACGGACGATTCCGTCAGATTCGTTAACGGGATTCTGGACGCGATCAGAAAAGGTTTGTGATGTCGAGTGAACGTGAACAGCAGGCGCAGCGCGAGGCGAAGCTCGAGGAGCTGGTGCGCCTGGGCGTCGCGCCCTACCCGAATCACTTCGATCGTTCGGCGACGATCTCCGCGATTGTGGCCGAGCACGGCGGGGCGTCGGGCGAGGCGCTCGAAGCCGCGAAGCCCGTCGTGCGCGCGGCGGGACGCATTCTGAGCCTGCGCGGATTCGGCAAAGCCAACTTCGCGGTGCTCTCAGACGGCCTCCAGAAGCTGCAGGTGTACGTCCGCGAAGACGCGCTCGGCGCGCAGGATTTCAAGATCTACAAGCTGCTCGATCTGGGCGATCACATCGGCGTCGAAGGACGCGTGTTCCGCACCAAGACGAACGAGCTCACGATTTGGGCCTCGTCGATCACGCTCCTCGCCAAGTGTCTGCTGCCGCTGCCGGAAAAGTGGCACGGGCTCACGGACATCGAGGCACGGTATCGCCAGCGCTACCTCGACCTCATCGTCAATCCCGATGCTCGGCAGGTGTTCGAGACGCGCGCGAAGGCCGTCGCGGCGATTCGTCGCTTCCTCGACGCACGCGGGTTTCTCGAGGTCGAGACCCCGATGATGCAGCCGCTCGCGGGTGGCGCGCTCGCGCGGCCGTTCGTCACGCACCACAACGCGCTCGACATGCAGCTCTACCTGCGCATCGCGCCGGAGCTCTACCTGAAGCGCCTGACGGTTGGCGGCCTCGAGCGCGTGTACGAGATCAATCGCAACTTCCGAAACGAGGGCATCTCGACTCAGCACAACCCCGAGTTCACGATGCTCGAGTTCTACGAAGCGTACGTCGACTATCAGTACCTGATGCAGCTGACGGAGACGATGCTGACCGAGATCGTGAGCCGCCTCAAAGGCACGCTCGAGCTGCCGTTCGGCGGGCAGACGCTCTCATTCGTCGCGCCGTATCGTCGGCTGTCGCTGCGGCACGCCGCGGCCGAGGCGGCGGGCACGCGGCTTGGCCATCCGGTCAGCGAGGCTGACTTGCGCGATCGCGATCGCGCGAGCAGCGTCGCGCGCGCGCTCGGCCTCGAGGTCCAGCCGGCACACGGCGCCGGGAAGATCGCGACCACGATCTTCGAAGCGCTCTGGGAGGAGCAGCTCGTCCAGCCGACGTTCGTGTTCGATTTTCCAACCGAGGTCTCGCCGCTGTCGAAGCAGAAGGCGGCCGATCCGGACACGGTCGAACGCTTCGAGCTTTATGCCGGCGGGTTCGAGATCGCCAACGGTTTCTCCGAGCTCAACGATCCGGCGGAGCAGCGCCGGCGCTTCGAAGCGCAGCTTCGCGACCGTGCGGCCGGCGACGCCGAGGCCCACGAGATGGACGAAGACTACGTCCGCGCGCTCGAATACGGCCTGCCGCCGACTGGCGGCGAGGGCATCGGTATCGACCGACTGGTGATGCTGCTCACCAATAGCTCGTCGATTCGGGACGTGATCTTGTTCCCCCTCATGCGCGCCCTGAAGTAAGTGAGGCGATGAGGCAATGAGGCAGTGAGCCAATGAGAGAATGCGATTGACCGATTGAACAATTACTCAATGGCAATCTCCCATCACCGATCGCCAATCGCCGATGTCATTTGAGTGGTTCGTGGCCCGGCGGTACCTGGTCGCCCGCAGGCGGCAGGCCTTCGTGTCGCTGATTTCGATGGTCTCGATCGTTGGCGTGTGCGTCGGCGTGATGGCGCTCATCATCGCGCTCGCGCTGATGACGGGCGTCCAGAACGAGCTTCGCGATCGCATCGTCGGCTCGACCGCGCACGTGTACGTGTACCGAATTGGCGGCAGTTTCGAGGATCTCGACGGCAAGCTCGCCGAGCTGATGAAGACGCCTGACGTCATCGGCGCGGCGCCGGTGATTCTCGGCGGCGGGCTCGTCCAGGCCTCGGCATCGGAGTCGGCGTTCGTCACCCTCAAGGGAATCGATCCGGCGCGCGAGCCGCAAGTCACCGACATCAACGCGGCGCTGCGCAGCGGGTCGCTGTCCCTGCTGACGAATCGTCCGCCCGGCGCGCGACAGGGCATCATCCTCGGCGAGGACCTGGCCAAGCAGCTTCACGTGGGTCTTGGCGACGTCGTCACGGTCATCACGCCAGAAGTCACGCAGTTGCCGCTCATGAGCCCGATCCCCAAGACCCGGCCGCTCGAGGTCGTCGGCACGTTCAAGTTTGGGTTCTATGAGTACGATTCCGCGTACGCGCTGATTTCGATTCCCACCGCAGAGACGCTGCTCAACCGTCCCGACGGTCCGGAGATGATCCAGCTGAAGCTCGATCATCTCGATCGCGCGCCCGCGCTGACGGTCGCGCTGCAGAAGCAGCTGGGGCCTGACTATCTCGTGCGCGACTGGACGGACCTGAACAAGCCGTTGTACTCGGCGCTGTGGCTCGAGAAGGTCGCGATCTCGCTGACGATCGGCCTGATCATCATGGTCGCCGCACTCAACATCGTCGCGTCGCTCGTGCTGCTCGTGATGGAGAAGAGCCGCGACATCGCGATCTTGCGGACGATGGGAGCGTCGGCGCCCGCCATTCGGCGCATCTTCATCTTTCAAGGGCTCACGATCGGCTTCATCGGCACGATTTCCGGCACCATTCTCGGACTCATCGTCTGCAAGATCGCGGATCGCTATCAGCTCATCAAGCTCTCGAGCGAGGTGTACCAGATCACGTATCTGCCGTTTCGCGTGCTGCCGCTCGACGTCACGATTGTCGTCTTCTCTGCGGTCGTCGTGTGTCTTCTCGCGACGATCTATCCCGCGCGGCAGGCTGGACGACTCGATCCGGCCGAAGCGCTCCGGTACGAGTAGCGATGGCGTTTGTCGAGATCGAGGGGCTCGTCAAGACGTACCCGACGCCGACGGCGCGGATCGACGTGCTGCGCGGTCTCGACCTGCAGGTCGCGAAAGGGGAGATGCTCGCGATCGTCGGCGCGTCGGGCGTCGGCAAGAGCACGCTCCTGCACGTCATGGGCGGTCTCGACAGGTTCGACGCCGGCCACGTGCGCATCGGCGACGCGCAGATCGACCAGATGGACGATGAGGCGCGCGTGGCATTTCGCAATCGCCATGTCGGCTTCGTCTTCCAGTTTCATCATTTGCTGCCGGAGTTCTCGGCGCTCGAGAACGTCGAGATGCCGCTGCGGATCGCGCGACGTCCGGCCGCAGAACGCCGTCGCGACGCGGACGCGCTGCTCGAGCGCGTCGGTCTGAAGGCGCGCACGTCGCATCGGCCGGGCGCGCTCTCGGGCGGCGAGCAACAGCGCGTGGCGGTCGCCCGCGCGCTCGTGTGCCGGCCGGCGCTCTTGCTCGCCGACGAGCCGACGGGCAATCTCGACGAGGCCACCGCCAGCGATCTGCATCAGCTCTTGCGCGAGATGCATCGTGCGTACGATCTGACCTCGATTGTCGTGACGCACAATCCCGTGCTCGCCGCGGCATGCGACCGCATTCTGCGGCTCGAGGGCGGACGTCTCGTCCCCGCGCACGTCGTTTGACTTGGAAAGCCTGACCCGGTAGAGTCCACGCCCCCAGCCGATCAGGAGTCTCCCTATGTCCGTCAACGTCCGGCGTCGACTGTTGTTCGCTCTCGTGGTCCTCACGCTCACGATTCCCGCGGAATCCGTGCTGCTGCGCGCCCTCGCGGCGACGACGCAGACGGATGCTGCCTCCCAGTTTGCGGCGAACTTGAGCTATTCCAGCCTGACCGCGGCGGCGAGCCAGATCGAAGCGTATCCGTTCGTCTATCGGCGCGCGATCATGGCGGCGCTGCCTCCCGCCGTGCGTGCGGTCGTCTGGCAAGGTCACATCGCCGCGTACATCACGATGCATCCCGACCTCGATCCGTCGAGCGTCGCGCTGCTGAAAACGGCGATCGGCCTGATCACGCCAGACGTGATGTCGGGCAGCGACGCGTCGAACGCGCAGATCTCGGCGATCGCCGTCCAGATTCAAGCGACGCTCGGCAAGGACGTCGCCGACTATCTGCTGTATCGCCTCGGACTGCCGGACACGTCGACGTCGTCGAACATCCTTCCGATCCGCGAGCGGCTCGCGAACTTCGTCCGCCACGAGTTCACGCTGATTGCGCGCGCCGACGACTGCAATTGCTCGACGGACTGGGGCTGCGACGCCGGGAACCACTGCGATGGCAGCACAGGCTGCAACGTGGACAACACCTGGCCGATGTGCGGCTGGCTGTGGAACGAGCCCTGCGACGGCAGCTGTGCAAACGGCATTGCGAGATAACTGAGGTTCCTGCATGTTGGCTGGAGAACGGCTGGGGCGTATTGCGATCGCGCTGGCGGTGACCGCGGTGGTCATCGTCGGCGCGACCGCGGCTCTTGTCGCCCGGCCGGACCTCCGGGCGCGCCTTGGGTTGGCGCCTGAAGCTTACGCAGTCCGTCAGGTGGTCGACGTTCCCCCGGCCATCTACAATTCCTCGTCGTACACGCTGCTGATCTTCGCGCGGAGCACGTGCGATGTGTGCCAGCGATCAGCCAAGTTCTTGAGCCGGTTGGCGGGTCAGACGGCGGGCGCAGGTGCCGGCGTTCGCCTGGTTTCGAGCGCGCCGGTGGTGGCGAGCGAGCTGGCGTTCGCTCGAGCCCTTGGGTTGTCAGATGCTCAGGTCGCGCCTGTTGATCTAAAGACCGTGCGAGTGCGGCGCGTGCCAACAATCGTGCTCGTCGATCGTCACGGAGAGATACACTACGCCCGGGAAGGCGCGGTCTCTACCTCCGATCAGGAGGCTGTCATCAAGACACTCGTCTCGCTGACGCGTTAATGCCGAACCGATGATCTCGGTAGTTGACCTCGCGTACTACGCGGGCTACCTCTTTCTCTTTCTCACGGTCGCCGGATCAGCCTACGCCGTCTGGCGCCATCGCGATCTCAACCGGCTCGACATTCTCGTTCTTGTAGCGTCGGTCCTCGCGAGTCCTTTTGTTGCGAGGCCGGGCGCTATCTTTTGGGTCGCGCGAACGAGCTTGTTGTTTTTAGCGCAGCCGTACGCGTTGCTTCGCCTGATTCGGTACTTTCGTAATCTCCCGCGATGGCTGTCGCCCGCGGTCGTGAGCGGGGCGCTGTTGGCGATCGGCGGCCTCGCTGTGGGACCGCACGTTCAGCCTGGCGTCCTGAGCTCGGCGCCCTTTTTCTACAGCGCGGCGGTTGAAGCTTATGCGGCCGTCGCGTTCACAAGCGAGTTCGAACACACTGCAGGGGTTGCTGCGCAGCGTTTGATCTTCGCAGCGATCGGCACGTTCTGTCTTGCGGCGAGAAACACTCTTAACGGCTTTGCGTTCGTCGAGGCGCTGCGCTTCACTACGTTCTGGCTTTACGCCTTTTTTACGGGCGGCATCGGCATCAGCTATTTCCTCGCCTTCGCGCCGCCTCGCTTTCTTCGCGGTCGCTGGCAGCGCGCCGAGCAGGCGCGGTATCTCAGCAAGATCGCCGATCGCGGTCCCGAGGATCGCGGACGGCTCGCGGTCGACGATCTCAACCGAGCAGCGGAGCGCAGCGTCGGACACTCGCTCGTTGTCGTGGCCGCCAGCGCGGTGCCTGACACGACCACGCTTGTCGCGAGCGCGTCGACCAGTCCCGACTTCCTCGGTCTCGAACTCCAGCCGCGGGCCGGTCTGGTCGGACGCGCGTTGGCCGACCGGCTCGAGCAGTCCGGCCGGCCCGAAGACTGCGAGCCCGAGCTGGCGTCGCGCGTGCGTGGTCTCGGCGCTGAGGTGCTCGTCGCGCCCATCGCCTCGACTACGCACATCTGGGGCGTCGTCGTCGTGGTCCAGCGCCGCGGATCGCTGTTTCCGGAAGACGATCTGCGCCTGCTCGCTCAGCTCGGACGCTACGCCGCAACAGCGCTCGATCACGCGCGGCTCGTGACCGAGGCGCGCGAGCGCGAGCGGCGCGCCGCCGACCGCCGCCTGCGCGAGATCGAGTCGCGCATGAGCTTGATGCTCGACAGCATCAAGGACTACGCGATGTTCGTCCTCGACCAGCGCGGCCGTGTCGCGACCTGGCACGTCGGCGCCGAGCACGTCTTCGGCTACACCGGCGACGAGATGACCGACGAGCCGGCCGAGACGCTCTTCGACATGACGCCCGAGGAGTTCGCGGGGCTGCTCGCCGACGCGCGCCGCGTCGGTCACGCTGAACACGAGGGCACGTGCCGGCGCCGCGATGCGGCCCGCTTCATCGGCATCACGACGATCCGGCCGCTCGAAAGCGAGCCAGGCGATCCTCCCGGCTTCGTCGCCGTGACGCACGACGTTACCGAGCGGCGCAATCTGCAGGCGCGTCTCCAGCAGAGCCAGAAGATGGAGGCGATCGGACAGCTCGCCGGCGGCATCGCGCATGACTTCAACAACCAGCTCACCGCGATTCTCGGCTACGCGCAGTGGCTCCAGCGCGAGCTGAACGGCCAACCCGAGCGCAAGGAAGAGGTCGGCGAGATTCAGCGCGCCGCCGAACGCGCAGCCAGCCTCACACGCCAGTTGCTGTCCTTCAGCCGCAAGCAGATGAGCCGGCCGTCCGCGGTCCAGCTGTCAGCGCTCGTGAACGACCTCATGCCGATGCTGCGCCGCGTCATCGGCGAGCACGTCAAGGTCGTTGCCGAGGCGCCTGAAGATGCTGGCTCGGTGTTGGGCGACCGCACCCAGCTCGAGCACGTCGTTCTGAACCTGGCGGTCAACGCCCGGGACGCCATGCCGCGCGGCGGGCAAGTCACGATTCACGTCGCGCCGGTGCTGGTCGGCGCGGCGTTCGCACCCGGCGAGCTGGCGCCTGGCCGTCACGTGCTGCTCGAGGTTCATGACACCGGCACAGGCATGGATCTAACGACGCTCTCGCACATCTTCGAGCCGTTCTTCACGACGAAAGAATTTGGCGGAACGGGACTCGGCCTCGCCACGGTCTACGGCATCGTGAAGCAGATGGCCGGCGCGATTCGTGTCGAGAGCGAAGTGGGACAGGGCACGACGTTCCGACTGTACTTTCCCGAGACGCTGGAGCGCGAAGCGCCGAAACCCGAGGAGCCGGTCGCCGAGATCCTCGGAGGTCACGAAACCATCCTCATCGTCGAGGACGATGACGTGGTGCGAACGTTCATGAAGCGGGCACTCGAGCGGGCGGGCTATCGCGTGCTCGTCGCCGAACATCCCGAAGCGGGGTTGGCGGTGGCTAGAACGTGTCCGGATCGAATCGACCTGGCGATCACGGATATCGGGCTGCCGGGCATGAGCGGACTGGAATTCGTTCGCGAACTGGCGTCGATCCAATCCTCCGTACCGGCGCTTTACATATCTGGCTATGCAGATGCCGTGTTGGCACGCGAGGGCACGCGACCGAAAGCCAGTCACTTCCTGCAGAAACCGTTTTCTGCTGCGGACCTCCTCAAGCGCGTGCGCCAGGTACTGACGACGGGCTAAGGTCCGCTTCGTCCTGTCTCTCCGACCGATTCAGTCCGCGAAGTCGCGCGATCCATGCCGTATAATCGAAACAGGATCGCCATGATGAGTCTGCTCCCTGGCGAACGCTTGGATGTTTGAACGCTACACCGAACGGGCGCGCCGGGTGCTGTTCTTCGCCCGGTACGAAGCCACACAGCTCGGCAGCACATCGATTGAGACCGAGCATCTGCTCCTCGGCCTGATTCGCGAAGGCAAGGGGCTTACCAGCCGTATTTTCGCGCGGTCGCACCTCTCCCTCGAGAGCATCCGCAAGGAAATCGAAGGCCGCACGGTCTTTCGCGAAAAGGTGTCGACATCGGTCGACATTCCGTTCAGCGCGGAAACGAAGCGCGTCCTCCAATTTGCCGCTGAAGAGGCCGATCGGCTGCTGCACACCTACATCGGCACCGAACACCTGCTGCTCGGCATCTTGCGCGAGGAGCGGTCGGTCGCCGCGTCGATTCTGTACGAGAAGGGCATGCGCCTCGCGAGCGTGCGCGAGGACATCGTCCAGCTGTTGAACGAGAAGACCGCGCCAGCGCGGCCCAAGGAAACGCCGCTGCTCGCCGAGTTCAGCCGGGACCTCACGGAAGCGGCAATCAAGAACCAGCTCGACCCGCTGGTCGGCCGGGAGACCGAGCTCGAGCGCGTCCAGCAGGTGCTCTGCCGGCGCACCAAGAACAACGCTGTGCTCATCGGCGAGCCGGGCGTCGGCAAGACGGCCATCGTCGAGGGCCTG
>CAYQRM010000214.1:0-8410 GCA_964419785.1 uncultured Solibacteraceae bacterium
GGCCGGTACACCCGCTGCGCAACGGCGCGGCTGGCCATGCTAGACTCAAACGTTTAGTGGGCGGCTAGCTCAGCTGGGAGAGCGCCGCGTTCGCAACGCGGAGGCCGCGAGTTCGAGCCTCGCGCCGTCCACCAACTTCCCACAACCTAACGAGCTCGGGCCCACGTTCTGCCCCCACGGCCGCCTCTCGAACCCCCGTCTGCCCTACAGCTGACTTTCAGAGGATTCTAGATGCTCTAGGCGCCATTATCTGCTTTCCGGGCGACTAAGGTCATCTTTACAGATGCCTTCGGCCGAAAATCGGCCAGAGGACTGCCGCCTATGGAGGCGCTGGCTTGGCATGGAACTTCCGTATCCGGCGGCGTCTGGCTCCCTTACATAATTTGGGGTTCATCATGCGCGCGAAACACGTTCTCTGCGGATTGGCTACGCTCACTCTGCTCGCAGGCGGAGCCCGATCCGCGTACGCTGACGCCATTCCGTACCCGATGGTTGGCACGCTCAATCCCGTCACCTACACATTCACGGCCGCAGCCACCGGCCATGTAATTGCCTATTTCGCCGGTTCGACGGCGGCGTTCGAGAACGAACTCGCCTTGTTGGACAACGGCGTTCAAACCAGCGCCGGCTTTGGGCTCGACGATCACTCTTCAGTGATCGGCGCGCAGTTTGACCTGGGGCTTGTCACAGCGGGCGACACCCTCGTGTTCGTGCTCCATGATCTCTCGCTCGGGGGCATCGACGCCTTCTCGGACGCCACGATGAATGGCGCGTATGACTCGCCGCACGCCTCCACGAACCACATTTATTCGACGCCCTACACAGCGACTGGACCCATTTTCCCGGGCATTCCTGCGGGCACGTTTGTGTCGTTCGAGGACTTGCCGTTCGCCAGCAGCGATTTCAACTACAACGACGAGGACTTCGTCTTCACCAACGTCGTAACGACAGCCGTGCCCGAACCCACGTCATTGCTCTTGCTCGGCGCGGGCCTGTTCTTCGGTGCGCGCCGTTTGCGCGCACTGCGAGGCAACGCGTAGTCAGCGACGACACCCATCGCGCAATACCGCAGGGCCACTCGCAGGAATGGCCCTTTTTTTTGTACTGCTCGTCCCAGGGTCGCCGCGTACGCCGTTCGAGTGTGCCCACCTCGAATTCCCTCGTTTCGCGCCGAAAAACGGCGCGGAAACGAACATTGCATGCGAAACGCAACGCGCTGCAGTGATACCGGAAGTTGCAGGGGTCGCAACTCCCTGGTTCCTCGCCGTTGCACTCAGCGCCATGGCCTGGCCGGTCTTGACGGCTGCGCCACGGTGGGGGTCGTCTGACGATCACCCCCATCGTCATCACTCCCCCGCTCGAGTACATCCCCACGGACGCGGGACCGATCAGTCCACCGCAGTGGCATTTCGCGGCGTCGCTGGCGCCGCGCTTTGCCGACGTGCTGACCGCCGCTGGACTCTCGGTTGACGTCGAGATGCTGCGAGAGACCGCACGGCCCGATCCCGGCGGCGGCGTGGTCGTCGCGCCCGATCAAACGCTGCTGCGCAGTCTCACGCCCGACGTGCGCGCGCGGCTCTACGCCGAGCTCTCGAAAGATCCGCTCAACTTCGATCAGCTGTCGGCCTTCCGGTTTCATGGCCGGTCGATCGACGAGTGGCTTGGTCCTGACGTCACGCCCGACGTGGGAAAGCTCGTCGATCCGCTCATTATCGTGACGATGACTTTCTTGTTCCTCGCCGATCTTCAGTCGATCCGCCCGCAGCTTGGAACGGGTCCGGCGTTTCAGCGCTTGCTCAAGCGGCTCGTCGCGCAGGCGACGGTGCAGTCAGTGTGAACGTCGACGAGCCGTCGGACGTTGACGACCTCGCGGAGTATTGGGGACGCGGCGGGCGCAAGGTCGATATCCGGCCCGTGCTCGAAGCAGCGGCCAACGATAAGGTCAGTCATGCCGCAGACGTCACGTATCTCCTGCCCGACTTGCCACGCCTGCTGCTGTATCACTACCAAAAGATCGGCCTGAGCGATCTCGAAAAGTCCGGCCTCGAGAACTGCTGCAGCTCGGCGACATCGTCGCGGTCTCGGACCAGCCCCTGAACATCTTTCGCGTGACGGTCTATCTCGCGCAGCCGCGCGACAGTCCCGTCGCATCTCTGACCGAAGAGCGTTGAGCCGGCTCTTGGTCACTCGGCGCCGCTCGGCGCGATCGCGATCACTCGCAGCGGACTGCCGCTGCCATGCACGATCTTCAGCGGCGCGGCGATGACGATGGCGCCGGTCGGCGGGAGCTGGTCGAGATTGCACAAGCTCGCGAGGCCGAACTTGCCCGCGCCGTGCATGATCGAATGATTCGGGAATGGCGGCGTGAATGCGCCCGCCTGACCCGCGTCGGTGCCGATCGTCTCGACGCCGACGCCGAGTACGTCGCGGTCGATCGCGAGCAGCCGCGACGTCACCGCGTCGAAGCCTGGACTATGCGGGCTGGAGAACGCCTCGCGATCCTTCCTGCGGCTCCAGCCGGTTCGCAGGAACACCCACGCGCCGCGCGGGACGCGGCCGTGCGCGGCCTCCCACTGCTCGAGATGGCTCGGCCGCAGGAGAAAATCGTGGTTCTGCGCGACGTCGGCTTCGACGTCGATCACGCACGCCGGCCCGATGAAGCGCGCCGGCGGGATCGTGTCGCACGCGCTCTCTGGCAGGTCGCGGCCGGTGATCCAATGCACGGGCGCGTCGAAGTGCGTGCCCGTGTGCTCGCCGAAGCGCAGCGTGTTCCAGTACCACGCCGGACCTTTGTCGTCGTAGCGCGAGATCACATCGATCGTCACGCCGGGCGACGCCTCAAACATCTGGGGCAGATTGATCACCGGCGTCTCCGGCCCGAGCGGCTGCGTCAGATCGATGACTTTGAGCCGGCCGGTGCCGAGGTCGTCCAGGAGTTGCGCGAGCGTCGACGTCATCGTTGATCTCCGCGCGGCGGTCAGCGCCGGCTGGCGAGATAGCGCTGAAATTGAAAGCGATTCTCGAGGAGCGCGAGGCCCGTCACGTAGCCCGACGGTCCGATCGCGTCGACTTTCGCGACGATCGTCGTCAGATCGCGCGCGGCATGCGCAGCGTCCAGCTCCGAGACGAGCGACTCGACCGTGCGCACCGTCTTCGTGCGCGGCACGCCCGCAGCCGCGGCGATGGCCGCCAGGTCGCTGCCCGTCGACGTCGCCGTCGGGAATCCGCCCACCGACAGCAAGCTTTCGTTGTCGAACACGATGTGCACCAGATTCTTCGGCCGATAGCGTGCGAGCGTCGTCAACCCGCCAAGATTCATGAGGACCGACCCGTCGCCGTCGAGCACGATGACCGGCAGCTCCGGCCGCGTGAGCGCGATCCCCAAGCCCATCGACGAGGCGAGCCCCATCGCGTGCTGCAGATAGAAGAAGTTGGGACGATGGCCGATGGCCTGGAGCTCGGCGGCCACAGCGCCCATGATCGTGACCACCACGCGCTCTTCGAGCGCGGGATAGATCGCACGAAGGGCATTGGCGCGCGTCATTCCCACATCAGCTCGCGAGTGAGGAGGAGCGCGACCGGCTTGAGCGACGAATCGGCAAGCACCTGCGCCTGCGCCACACGGTGCGCGACGGTCGCCGGTGAATCGAGCCGTTCGAACGGAATGCGGAGCGCGCGCAGAAGGTCTTCGGTCACCGCCCCGCCCTCGGTCTGCCACGGGTCACGCTCGCCAAACGCGCCGCGATGGCTGATGAGCATCACGAGCGGAATTCGATACAGCTGCGCGCCAGAGACGATGCCGTTGATCGCGGCCAGGAAGCCGTGATTCTGCATGAGCATCGCCGACTTCACGCCGGCCAGGTGCGCGCCCATCGAGAGACCGACGCCCTCTTCTTCTTTCGCCAGACGGACGAGCGTCATCTCCGGATCGTCTTCCGCGAGCCGGATCAAATGCACGAGCCACGTCTCGGGGAGTGCGGAAATCAGCCGCACGCCGCAGGCCTTCAGCGCGCTGTAGACGACCTCGGAGCTCGACGTCGAGACCGGCATCGTCTACTTGGGCTGAGCCAGTTCCCTGAGCCGCTCGACCAAACCGCGCAGCGCCATCACCGCATTGGCCTGAGCCAGCGCGGCGGTGTGGTACGTCTCCAGGTCGAGGTCCGAAAGCGCGACCCCGTCGGGCAGCGCCTGCACGCCCGGCCCCAGCTCGCGGACACGGTCGGATGTGGCAATCACACTGGTCCATGCGTTCTTCAGCGCCAGCACGGCATTCGCGTCACTCATCAGCAGCGTCCCCGGCCCCATGGGCCGGCATCATTTTATTAGGCTGGCTGGCCAAGGCGCACGCTGATGCTGGCGGCGGCTGCGCTAAGATCCCGGCATGCGACTTCTGGTGGCCGCGGCCATCGTGGGTGCCCTGATTCCCGCCCAAACCCAGCAGACGTCGCCCCAGGCCCAGGACCTCGCGAAGCGGGTTCAGGCCCATTACGACTCAGTTCGGGACTTCACCGCCGATTTCAACCAGAGCTCCACCGGCGGCGTTGTCCGCCAGAGCGTGAAGGACCACGGCACGGTCAAGATCAAGAAGCCCGGCCGGATGTGGTGGGACTACAAGTCCTCGCAAAAGCAGCAGGTCGTGGCCGACGGGTCCCAGATCTACACCTATCTGCCAGATGACCGAAAACTGTATGTGTCGCCCCTCCCCAAGCCGGACGAGGCGTCGTCCGCCATGTTGTTCCTGACCGGCCGCGGTGATCTGCTTCGCGACTTCACGCCCATTCTGCCGGACGACCAGCCGGCGGGCAGCTGGCGTCTAACGCTCGTGCCCAAGACGCCGCAGACGGATTTCACGTCGCTCACGCTGGTCATCGACCGCACGACCCTGGCGCTCCAGGGCCTGATGACGACCGACCAGTCCAAGGGTGTAACGACCTACACGTTTTCAAACTTGAAGGAGAACGTCGGGCTCGCCGACAAGGACTTCATCTTCAATTCTGCGAAGCTTCCCAAGGACGTTGAGGTGATTCGGTGATGACGCGTCTTCGCGTTTCGATCACGTGCGCTCTCGCGCTGGCGGGAATACTGTCGCTTGCGGGCTGCGCCGAGAACGCGCTCACGTTGGCCAAGAAGGCCGACATGGTGCAGAACTACGATCTCGCCGTCGCCGAATACACCAAGGCCGTCCGCGAGCATCCCGACAGCCAGGACGCGCGAGTCGGACTGCAGCGCGCGAAGCTGCGCGCGTCGGATTCGCATCTGGTCGCCGGCCGTCGCCTCTACGCCGAAGGCAAGTTCGACGAAGCGCTGCTCGAGCTGCAGATTGCCGCCGAGCTCAACCCGACCAATCCCGACGCAGCCAAGGAGCTCCAGAACGTTCGCGAAGCGCTCCGGACGAAACTCTCGAGGCCGGAAGGCGGACCGACCGAGCTCGAGTCGCTGCTGACACGGTCGCGCGACTTCAAGTCCGCCGGCAGCGAGCTGCCCGACGTCAAGCTCGGCACGATCTCGACCGGACGCCAGGTCAGCAGCCGCGACTTGTACTTGATCATCGCGACGATGGCGAAGATCTCCGTCACATTCGATTCCGCGTTTCGGGAAACGCAGACGCCGGCGACGCTGCTCGAGAACATGACGCTCAAGCAGGCGCTCGACGCGGTCGCACGCGCGACCGGCACGTTCTATCAAGTGACGAGCGGCACGTCGATCGTCGTCGTGCCCGACACGCCGGCGAAGCGCCGCGATTACGCGCAAGAAGAGCTGCGCACGTTCTACATCCGGAACGCCGATCTCAAGGAAACACTCGACGCGCTACGCATCGTCGGCGACCTTCGGACGATTCAAGCGATTACGGGCACGAACGCGATCACCGTGCGGGACACGCCGGAGCGGCTGCAGGCGATCGGTCACTTCATTTCCACATTCGACAAGGCGCGGCCGGAACTCGTCGTCGACGTCGAGATCCTCGAAGTCGATCGCGACAAGCTGCTCGAGTACGGTTTGCAGATCGCGTCGCCCGGCTCGCCGGGGATCAACGGCGCGGCCGACGTGAACCGTACGGGCCTGACGCTACAGAACCTCAAGAACCTGACGGCGTCGGATGTCATCGTCACGGGCGTGCCGGCGCTCTACTACCGGCTGCTCCAGAGCGACAGCAGCACGCGAACGCTCGCAAATCCACATCTGCGCATGACCGACGGAACGAAGGCGGTCGCGAACTTTGGCGAGGACGTGCCGGTGCCGGTGACGACGATCACGCCGATCGTCCAGACCGGCCCGAACATCCAGCCGCAGACGACGTTCAACTACCGGACCATTGGCGTGAACATCGAGATCACGCCCCGCACGCACGAGAACGACGACATCACGCTCAATCTCAACATCCAGTTGAGCAGCCAGACGGGCACCTCGGGATTCGGCGGACTGCCAACGTTCGGCACACGCAACGTGGTGACGACGATTCGGTTGAAGGACGGCGAAACGAACCTGCTTGCCGGACTTATCCGCGACGACGAGCGGTACCTCAAGGAGGGCATTCCGGGCCTCAGCAGCGTGCCGGGGTTGAATCACATCTTCACGCACGACCAGAAGGAAGCCACGCAGACCGACGTCGTCGTCATGCTGACGCCGCATATCATCCGCGTGCTCGACCTGACCGACAGCGACCTGCAGCCGCTGCGCGTGCCGCGTGAGGGCGGTCCGGCGGTGATCGAGAGCGCGCCCGTCCAGCCGCCCCCGCCCATCATCCGTGAAGGCGGCCCTGGATCGAACGGGACTGGCACGGGCACGACCACCGGCCGAGGCCGCGGCGGCGGTCCACCGCCCAGCCTTCCGGTGACTTCGGGGCTACCGTCTGGCCTGCCGATCATGGCTGTCGCGGCGCCGCTCAAAGTGATCAAGAATTAGGCCCGATGTCGATCTTCATGATCTTTCGGATCGCCCTGCGCGCGCTGGGCCGCAACAAGCTGCGTACGACGCTGACCATGCTCGGCATGATCATCGGCGTGGCTGCGGTCATCACGATGGTGGCGCTCGGCACGGGCGCGCAGGCGGCGATTGAAGATCAGATCCGCGGCGCCGGCACGAACATGATCACGGTGTTCCCCGGCAGCGTGAACACGGGCGGCGTCAAACAGGGCCAGGGCACGTCGAGCCGGCTCATGCCCGATGACGCGAAGATGCTGCGGACGCTGCCCGAGATCGAGTACGTCTCGGAAGGCATCCAGAGCCGGCAGCAGGTCATCTACAGCAATCAGAACTGGCAGACCAACATCATCGGCGTCAACACGGACTACGTCGAAATCAAATCGTGGCCGATGAAGTACGGCGCGTTTTTCACCGACGAGGACGTGCGCACGGCGTCGAAGGTGTGCACGCTCGGCATCAACGTTTCAGAGAATCTGTTCGGCGAGGACGTCGACCCGACGGGCATGGAGTTCCGCGTCCGCAATCAGATCTTTCATATCCTCGGCGTGATGACGCCAAAGGGTTCGTCATCGAGCGGGCAGAATCAGGACGATCAGATCTTCGCGCCCTACACCACCGTCTCGAAGAAGCTGCAGGGCACGGACTTCTTGACCTACATCCTCGTCGGCGCGAAGTCGGCGGACCAGGTGCAGGCGGCCGCGGACTCCATCACGCAGAACATGCGGTTCCAGCACAAAATCCAAACCCCCGAAGACGATGACTTCCGCGTGCAGACGCAGGACGACATGATCGCGATGCGCACCGCGGCGACGTCGACGATGACGTCGCTGCTCGCCGGCATTGCCGCGGTCTCGCTCGTCGTCGGCGGCATCGGCATCATGAACATCATGCTGGTGTCGGTGACCGAGCGCACGCGCGAGATCGGCCTGCGCATGGCCATCGGCGCGCGCGGCTTCGACGTGCTGCTGCAGTTTCTCGTCGAAGCGGTCATGATCAGCGTCGCCGGCGGCGCGATCGGCATCGCCCTTGGCTACGGCCTCTCCGAGTTCATGCGGAGCTACGAGCAGATGACGACGCTCATTCCGCCGCAGGCGGTGGTGATCGCCGTTGGCTTCTCGGCCGCCGTCGGCATCTTCTTCGGCTTCTACCCGGCGCGTAAGGCGGCCGCGCTCGATCCCATCGAAGCTCTCCGCTTCGAATAAGAACCGCGTCGTCCTGGGTCCCGGGTCCGAGGTCCGAGGTTCCCAGGTCGTCCGAGGTCCTCGGTCCGGGGTCCGAGGTTCCCGCGTCGTCCGGAGTCCGGAGTCCGACGTCGGAGGCCCGCGGATCGCAGTCCGAGGACGTCGGACCTGCGGACGACACCGGAACTCCGGACCTCGGACCTCGGACCCCGGACGACGCGTGTTCAGTTTGTGCGTTCGACTTCGGCGCCCAACCCGCGAAGGCGCTCGACGAGATTGGCGTAACCGCGCTCGACGGTTTCGAT
>CAYQRM010000215.1:0-22917 GCA_964419785.1 uncultured Solibacteraceae bacterium
ACTCCTGGGGCTTTGATGGCAAATCTGAGTGGACAATGCTTGATCTTCGCTTTTTCTTTGCGTATAGTCTGCCCACGTCTTCTGGACGGGGAGCTCCGGTGCAGCCTCTGACCAAACGGCAACGCGAGATTCTCGACTACCTCCAGGAATTCATCCAGCGGAACGGCTATGCCCCGAGCCTCGAGGAAATCGGCCGGCGGTTCAGCCTGTCGTCGCTCGCCACTGTGCACAAGCACCTGACCAATCTGCAGGAAAAAGGCGTGATCCGGCGGTCCTGGAACCGCAGCCGGTCGGTCGAGCTATTGTCGGCGCGGACGGGCCAACGAGCGGTTGACCTGCCGATGCTGGGCTTTGTCGCCGCCGGCGTCCCGATCGAGGCCGTGGTTTCGGCCGAGACCATCGCTGTCCCCGAGGACCTGGTCGGCAAGCACGACACCTACGTCCTCCGGGTCAAAGGCGATTCGATGATCGACGAGCAGATTCGCGATGGTGACTTCGTCATCGTCGAGGACCGCAAGACCGCCGAGAATGGTGAGATGGTCATCGCCCTCGTCGGCGGGTCGGACGTCACGCTCAAGAAGTTCTACCGCGACAACGGCCGAATCCGCCTGCAGCCGGCCAATCCGGCGATGCGCCCGTTGTTCTTCGACGCCTCCCAGGTTCAAGTTCAGGGCGTCGTCGTGGGAGTAATGAGAAAATACTGAGCCGTATGTCCAAGCACATCAACTTCACGATCGTGCCGGAGGATCCAGTCGATCCGGCGCGAGCGAAGCGCGAGTACGCGAACTTCTGCGCTGTCGCGCACACGCCGTTCGACCTGACGCTGACCTTCTGCGACGTGCGGCCGCTCTCGGCGCGTGACATTCAGCAAGCCGAAGCGTCGCAAACCGTCCCCGCGCCCGTCGTCGCGCGCATTGCGGTGCCGTTCAGCGTTGTCCCGGGTCTCGTGGCGGCGCTGCAGGAGCAAATGCGGGCCGTGCAGGAAGCGCAGACGCAGTCGACGGAAAGCTGGCCGAAGGGCCCGCTGCACTAGTCCACTCGCATGGCGGCGCGCCGGCCCACGGCTCGCAAATCGCGTGCGCGCACGACGCGTGCACGAGCGACGAAAGCCCGGCGTTCGTCGGCGCGGCTGCTCGTGCCCGCGGCTGAAGTCGCGAGCGTCCTCGATCGCCTCGAAACACAACATCCGAACGCCTTCACCGAGCTGAACTTTCGCAACGCGTACGAATTGCTCGTCGCGACGATCTTGTCCGCGCAGTGCACGGATGCGCGAGTGAACCAGGTGACGCCTGCCCTGTTTGCTCGCTATCCGACGCCAGCCGCTCTTGCGAAGGCCGAGCCGGAAGAGCTCGAGCCGCAAATCGTCGCGACCGGATTCTTCCGCATGAAGTCGCGCAGCCTCAGCGGGATGGCGCGCGCCGTCGTCGAACGCTACGGCGGCGAGATCCCGGCATCGATGGACGAGTTGACGAAGCTGCCCGGCGTCGGAAGAAAGACGGCGAACGTCGTGCTCGGCCATGCGCTCGGCATCCCGGGCTTGCCCGTCGATCGCCACGTGCTTCGCGTCGTCAACCGCCTGGGGTTTGTGCGCTCGGAAGACCCCGTGATCGTCGAGTCCGTGCTCACGAGCGCGCTGCCGCCGCAACGGTGGACCCGCGCGTCCGATACGCTGATTCTTCACGGCCGCAGGATCTGCCGGCCGCGCCCGCTCTGCGATCGCTGCGCGGTGCGATCCTCGTGCGCGTACTTTCGCAAGCTGGGCGCAACGAGCCGAGCGCACAAATGACGCGCAACGAATTTCGAAAGCTCGTTGATGAGGCGCTCGAGAGCATTCCGGCGAACTTCCGCGACGCAATGCAGAACATCGCCATCGTCATCGAAGACGAGCCGACGCCTGAAGAACTCGCCGACGTTGGCGTCGCGCCGCCGGATACACTGCTTGGCCTCTATCAGGGCACGCCCCTCACCGAGCGGCAGTGGGCGCACGGCAACGTGCTGCCGGACAAAATCACGCTGTACCAAGGGCCGATCGAAGATTCCAGCGAAGACGACGAGGACATCGTCGTCGCAATTGGCGAGACGCTGATCCATGAGATCGGGCACTATTTCGGTCTCTCCGAGGAGGAGATCGAAGAAATCGAGGAGCGCTACTGGCGAGGCGATGACGACGAGCAAGACGAAGCACAGGACGAAGACGAGCCGGACGAGCCGCAATGACCGCGGCGCGCGGCACGTCCCGCGCAAGCGATTCAGCCAGCATTTCCTCGCGCCGGCGTGGGCGCAGAAGGTCGCGACGGCGATTCAGCCGGCAGCGGGCGACGTGTTTGTCGAAATTGGACCGGGTACGGGCGCGCTGACCCTGCCGCTTGCCGCGACAGGCGCGCCGATCCTCGCCGTCGAAATCGATCGCGATCTTGCAAGCCGACTTGCCGGCGGCGCGCCGTCGAACGTCACCGTGATGACGGGCGACTTTCTGAAGACCGATGTTCTGCCGATGCTGAGCGGCCTCCAGCCGCAACGGCCGGCAGACGCGCACGGCGGTCCGGCGCCGTCGCGGCGGCTGCGCATCGTCGGCAATCTGCCATATCACCTGTCGTCGCCGATGATTGCACACCTCATTGCGCTTCATCGTCAAACGGGCGTATTCGCCGACGCGACGCTCATGCTTCAGCGCGAGGTGGCTGAGCGTCTCATCGCGCGCGCTGGCACCAAGGAGTACGGCTCGCTGTCGGTTCTCGTCCAGATGCACACTCGGTCGTCCCGCTTGCTCGAATTGCCGCCGGGAGCGTTCACTCCTCCACCCAAGGTCCGTTCCAGCCTCATTCGCCTGGAGTTCAGGCCGCCCGCGGCGCGCGTCGTGGACGACGAGGCGTT
Organism: uncultured Solibacteraceae bacterium; assembly: GCA_964419785.1. Classification (GTDB taxonomy): domain Bacteria; phylum Acidobacteriota; class Vicinamibacteria; order Vicinamibacterales; family SCN-69-37; genus DATEGZ01. The sequence continues at coordinate 2,875 of CAYQRM010000215.1, forward strand.
CGAGCGCCTGGTGAAAGCGCTCTTCTCGCAGCGGCGAAAAACGCTCTCGAACGCGCTCAAACGCTTCGACCCGACAGGTGCGGCGGTGCTCGCGATTTCCGGGCTGGACGGCCGGCGGCGGCCCGAGACCCTGCAAGTCACAGAAATCGCAGGGCTTGCGGAGCTATTCGCTTCGGTAAAGCGCACCCCTGTGCTATAGTTTGCGCGGTTTTCCACCGGTTTTGACGGGTCCTTCCCAGCGACCCTAACAGCCGGACACCTTGGGCTGAACGGCGGCGCTCCCGCGCCGCGCCTGTGCCTGGGCGAGCGCTCGTTCGCCTGTGGCACGTGTCCGGAGACATAGCTAGAGGTCCACGTCAGATGACGTCGACGGGCGCCCTTGGCGCCCCGGTGCTGGATGTCATTCCACTCGGCGGGCTGGGCGAGTTCGGCATGAACATGATGCTCGTCGCCTGCGGAGATACCGCTGTGCTCATCGATGCCGGCGTCATGTTCCCCGAGCCGGAGCTCTTCGGCGTCGATCTCGTGATACCCGACCTCGATGTGCTCGATCCCTACAAGGGCAAGATTCGCGCGCTCGTGCTGACGCACGGGCACGAAGATCACATCGGCGCCGTCGCGTACGTGCTCGATCGCGTCGACGGCCCCGTCTATGGGACCAGGTTCACGCTGGCGCTCGTCGAGCCGAAGCTCGAGGAGCACGGCATCGACGCGCGCGACCGGCTCGTGGCGGTGGCGCCGCACCAGAGCGTGACGGTCGGTTGCATCCGGATTGAGTTTCTGCGCGTGACGCACAGCATCCCCGACTGCGTCGCGATCGCGCTGCACACGCCGGCCGGGACGATCGTGCACACCGGCGATTTCAAGATCGACCAGACGCCCCTCGACGGGCAGGCGTTCGATTTCCATCGACTTGCTGAACTCGGCGCCAGCGGCGTGCTCGCGCTGTTCTCGGACAGCACAAACGCGGATCGCCGTGGATTCACGGGCTCGGAACGCGATGTCGTCCAGGGGTTCGAGGAGATCTTCAGCAGCACGACCGGCAAGATCGTCGTCACGGCATTTTCGACGAGCGTGTATCGGTTGCAGGTGCTCGTCGATCTGGCCGAGCAGTTCGATCGCAAGGTGGCATTTGTCGGGCGCGGGATGCAGCAGACGTCGCAGATTGCCGCGCGGCTGGGCTATCTCAACATCCCGGCCGGCCTGCAGATCCGGGACAGCGACGTGCGCGACTTTCCCGCGCACGACGTTCTGTGCCTCTGCACCGGCTCCCAGGGCGAGCCGCTGGCGGCGCTCCCGCGCATCGCCATCGACGATCACCGCCACGTCAAGCTCGATCGGGGCGACGTCGTCGTCTTTTCGTCCCGCGTGATCCCGGGCAACGAAAAACACATCGGCCGGGTCATGAACCATGTGGCCCGGCGGGGGGCCGACGTCGTGGCTGACGGCCAGAAGGCGGTCCATGTCTCGGGCCATGCCAGCGAAGAAGAGCTGAAATTGGTGCTTTCCCTGGTCAAGCCCAGGTTCTTCGTGCCGATACATGGGGAGTACAGGCAACTGTCCCGGCACGCCCGAATGGCCACGCTGGTTTGTCCCGACGCCACAGTGCTCATGGCTGAAGACGGAGATGTCCTGCGGTTCGACGAGGCCGGCGGCCGGGTAGCCGATCGGCTTGCGGCCGGGCGTGTGCTGATTGATGGGACCCGGACGGGCGAGATCGGGGACGAGGTGCTCCGCGATCGCCGCCACCTGGCCGGGGACGGACTGGTGGTGCCGGTCGTCGCCATCAACGGCAAGACCGGGGCGCTCGAGCAGGTGCCCGAGCTCATCACGCGGGGGCTGGCGATCGACGCGCGGCACGACGAGGTGCTGCGGGACGCGCCCGCGATGCTCGCGCGCGCGATTCAAGAAGCCTCACGCGAGGAGCGCACGGATCCTGGGCTGCTGAAGGAGCGGATTCGCGTCGAGCTGCAACGCATGTTTCGCAGGCGGGCGGGGCGCCGGCCGTTGGTGCTGCCCGTCGTAATGGAAGTCTGAGGAGCTGCCCTTGGCGGATTCGGTCGTGTCCCGGCGGTTGAGCGAGATTCTGGGCGTTGCCCTGTTCGCCACCGCCCTGCTCTGGATGATCTCCCTCGTCAGTTTCAGCCCGAACGATCCCGCGTGGTTCTTCAACAGCGCGTCTTCGGCCGAGGTCGCCAACTTCGCGGGACGCGTCGGCGCGTTTCTCGCGGTCGTCTCCTTCCAGCTGCTCGGCTACGCCGCCTACGTTTTGCCGATCGTGCTCGGCGTCGTCGGCTGGCACGCGTTCTGGTGCCGCGACGTCGACGCGCGCGGCACGAAGCTGATTGGCGCGGGCCTCGTCCTGTTGTGCTTTGCCGGCCTCATCGCGCTTGCTGCGAGCGCTTTCGACTCGAGCTCTCGCCCGTTTCGTCCCGGCGGCGTGGTCGGCGAGCTTGTCGCGAGCGGCCTCGCGGCCTATCTCAATCGCACGGGCGCGGCGATTCTCCTGCTCGCCGCCCTGGCGCTCGGCATCATCCTCTCGACGCACTTCTCGTTCGGCCGCGCGTTCAGCGCGATCGCCGAGCGCGTCCGCGGACAGAGCGGCCTGATCACGCAATGGCGCGACTGGCGCGAAGAACGGCGTCGCGAGCGCGAGCGAAAACAGATCATCGAAAAGCACGTCAAGAAAGCCGGGAAGGATCGCGCGCCGGAGATCCAGAGCAAGGTCGCCGAATCAGCCGCCACGCTCAAAGCCGCACGCGCGAAACTGCTTCCCGATGATGACGACGAGGAGGACGAGCAGGAGGACGAGCGTCCGGCGATCAAGCCCTCGGCCGCGCGCGCAGTCAAGGCGCCCGCGATCCGCCGGGCGGCCGTGCCGGTCACGCCCTCGTTGCCGCTCGAGGACGCCGAGACGTCCAAGGCCCCCGTCGAACGCCGCAAGAACGGCTACACGCTGCCGCCGGTCACGCTGCTCGACGCACCGAAGGACCATCGCAAAATCGACGAGCGCGAGCTCATGGAAGCCGCGCGGCTGCTCGAAGAGAAGTGCAAAGAGTTCGACGTCGTCGGACAGGTCGTCCAGATCCATCCCGGCCCGGTCGTGACGACCTACGAGTTCAAGCCGGACGCCGGCGTGAAGTACAGCCGCATTACTGGCCTGGCCGATGACCTGTGCCTCGCGATGCAAGCCGAGTCGGTGCTCATCGACCGCATTCCGGGCAAATCGACCGTGGGCATCCAGATTCCGAATCCCAATCGCGAAGGCATCACGCTGCGGGAGCTGCTCGAGTCGGACACTTACATGCGCTCGCAATCGAAGCTCACGCTCGCCATGGGCAAGACGATTCACGGCGAGCCGTTCGTCAGCGATCTCTCGACGATGCCGCACTTGCTCATCGCCGGATCGACCGGCGCGGGCAAGTCGGTCAGCGTGAACGCGATGGTGAGCAGCATTCTCTTCCGCTCCACGCCGGACGACGTGCGGTTCATCATGATCGACCCGAAGCGGCTCGAGCTCGGCATGTACGAGGACATCCCTCACCTGCTGACGCCGGTCGTTGTCGACCCGAAGCAGGCCGCGAACGCGCTGCACTGGGCCGTGCGCGAGATGGAAGAGCGCTACAAGACGCTCGCGGCCAGCGGCGTGCGCAATATCGATCAGTACAACCGGAACATCCGCGCGGCCATGGCCGACCCGGCCGCCGCCAAGGCCGACAGACCCGAGGGCGCGCCGGAGCCCAAGACGATGGCCTACGTCATCGTCATCATCGATGAGCTCGCGGACTTGATGATGGCGGCCGGCAAAGAAGTCGAAGAGTCGATCGCGCGGCTCGCGCAGATGGCGCGCGCGGTAGGTATCCATCTCATTCTCGCCACGCAGCGGCCGTCGGTGGACGTCATCACGGGCCTCATCAAGGCGAATCTGCCCGCGCGCATCGCGTTCCGCGTCGCGTCGAAGATTGACTCGCGCACGATTCTCGACGGCAACGGCGCCGAGCAGCTGCTCGGCAAGGGCGACATGCTCTATCTGCCGCCGGCCTCGTCGCGGTTCGTGCGCATTCACGGGCCGTACATTTCGGAGCAGGAGACGGCCCGCGTCTGCAGCTTCCTTCGCAAGCAAGGCAAGCCGGTGTACGACACGACGATCACCGCCGAGGAGAAGAAAGCCGAGAAGATCGAGTTCGAGAAGGACGAGTTGTTCGACGAGGCGGCGCGCATCGTCGTCTCGAGCGGCCAGCCGTCGATTTCGTACCTGCAGCGGCGGCTGCGCGTCGGCTTCAGCCGCGCGGCGCGCTTGATCGACATGATGGAAATGGACGGCATCGTCTCGCCTGCCGCGAACGGCAAGCGCGAGGTGCTCGTCGACCAGCACTATTTCGAGGAAGTGGATGCGCAACTGAGATAGCCCATGCGCGAACATACTCATCGACTCATTCGTCCCCTGGCGGTGGCGAGCGCGCTCGTCACGGCGGCGTGGCTCGTGGCGCCGCGCGTGTCCGCCCAGACTTCAGCGGCCACGCTCTACGAGCAGGCGCAATCGGCCGAGCAAACCGCGCGTGCCGACACACCGCCCAAGCTCGAGGGCCTGCGCAAGGTCGCCAAGACCTACGAGAGTCTCGTCCTTCGGTATCCGACGAGCGGCTACGCGGACAACGCCCTCTGGCAGGGGGCCGGACTCTACGTCACCGCATTTCAGCAGTCGTCGGAGGCGTCCGACCGGCAGCAGGCCGAGCGCTTGTTGAAGTGGCTCAAGCAGGAGTACCCGTCGAGCCCGTTCCTGAAGAAGATTGACGGCGTTCTCCAATCGATGGCGCCCGCAACCGCCGCCGCTGTGCCAGCATCGTCCACGGCGCTGCCTGCCGACGCGAATACGCCGCCGCCTTCCCCGCCGGTGCCGACCGCGGCCGCCGCCAGCACGGGCGCGGCCGCCGTGGTGAAGGGCATCACGGATTCGGCGCTGCCGCACGGCGAGCGGATCACGATCGAATTCAGCAAGGAAGTGACGTACTCGGGCGACCGCGTCGAAAATCCCGACCGCGTGTTCTTCGATTTCCCGAACTCGACAGCGCCCGCGTCGCTCATTGATCACGCGCCCACTCCAACAGGGTCGTTCGTGAAGGCGGTCCGCCTCGGGCGCCACACGACCAGCGTGACGCGCGTCGTGCTCGAACTCTCGGGCAATCCACGTTACAGCGCGTTTCCGATGTACAACCCGTTCCGGATCGTGATCGACGTCGAAGGCGCGGATGCCGTGCCGCCGACGCCCACGACACTCTCGACTGCCGGGCCGGCTGTCTCACCGGCAGCGACGTTCGCAGCGTCCTCGCCGGTCAAAGAGAGCGCCAAGGACTCGCCCAAGGATTCAGTCAAAGAAACGCCGAAGCCGTCGTCAAAGACTCCCGCGCTGACGCCGACGCCAACGCCCATTCCGACGACGAACGTCGAGGTGCCACCGGCGCCGAAGAGCGCGGCCGCGACGACCGCGCCTGTCGCGTCGACGCAACCGGTGTCTGCGCCCGCGCCGCCCTCGAGCAATCGCAGCGGCGACTATTCACTTTCACGTCAGCTTGGATTGGGCGTCTCGCGCATTGTGATCGATGCCGGACACGGTGGCCATGACCCTGGCGCGCAAGCCAACGGCATCGACGAGTCCGAGCTCACGCTCGACGTCGCGCAGCGGCTCGAGAAGCTGCTCGAGGCGCAGCCGGGATTCGACGTCGTGCTCACGCGCAACAGCGACGAGTACATCGCGCTCGAAGAGCGCACGGCGATCGCGAATCGCGAAGGCGCGGATCTCTTCCTGTCGATTCACGCGAACGCGAGCAAGCAGCCAACCGTCACCGGCGTCGAGACGTATTTCCTGAACTTCGCCACGAACCCGACGGCCGAAGCGGTGGCCGCACGCGAAAACGCGTCGAGCGGCCAGACGATGGGCACGCTGCCGGACATCCTGAAGGCGATCGCGCTCAACAACAAGCTCGCGGAATCGCGCGAGCTGGCGACGATCGTCCAGACCTCGCTCGTGCGCCGCCTCAGCATCCAGAACAAGGCCGTGCACGACCTCGGCGTGAAGCAAGCGCCGTTCGTCGTCCTCATCGGCGCGCAGATGCCGAGCGTGCTCGCGGAGATCTCGTTCCTCACGAACCACGGTGACGCCGTGCTGCTGAAGCAGTCGGCCTACCGCCAGAAGATCGCGCAGGCGCTTTGCGACGGCATCGTCAAATACCAGGCTTCGCTCAAGAAGGTGACGACGGTCGCGTCGAAGGACGGGCAGCGGTAGACTGGGATCGGGAATGATCGCACTGATGGCGATACTTACGGCCCTCCAGGACAGCCGTCCGTTCGTCGTCATCCCGATTCCCGCGCCAACGCACCAGGCGTCGCTCGCCGACGTCGTGCTCGGAGCGGTGGGATTGACCGGCGTGCTGATTCTCGCGTCGCTGCTGCTCGGCGCGGCGCTCGCATTCGGGTTGATGCTCTGGAACCGGCGGCATCCGCCGGAAGACGATCGACTCCCGTCGATCAGCCCGCTGGTGCCGGATCCGCGCCGGCACGAGTCATCGCAAGCTCAATGAGCAAACGGACGGCGACGCCGGTCGGCCCCTTCGGCTGATAGGGTTCCTTCGTTTCCGCCCACGCCGGGCCGGCGATGTCGAGGTGCGCCCACGGCACGCTGCCGGCGAACTCGCGCAAGAAGGCCGCGGCCGTCACCGCGCCGCCCGGACGCCCCGCCGAGTTGACCATGTCGGCGATCTCGCTGTGCAGCTGCTCGCTCGCCTCCTCGTAGATCGGCATGTGCCACACGCGGTCACCAGCGTGCGCGGCCGCGCGCGCGACGGTCGCGACCCACCCGTTCGGCTGGCCGAAGAGTCCGGACACGGTGCGCCCGAGCGCAACCATGCACGCGCCGGTGAGCGTCGCCACGTCTACGAGATGCGTCGCGCCGAGCTTCTGTGCGTACCACAGCGCGTCGCCGAGGATCAGGCGGCCTTCGGCGTCGGTGTTGATCACCTCGACGGTTTTGCCGCTCGCGCCGGTGAGCACGTCGCCCGGTCGAATCGCTTTGCCGCCGGGCATGTTCTCGACGGTCGGGATGACGCCGATCACGCGGCACGGCGCGTTCATCTCGGCGAGCGCGCGAAGCGCCGCGGCCACCGCGGCGCCGCCCGACATGTCGTCCTTCATTCGATCCATGCCCTCGGCGGGCTTGATTGAAATGCCGCCCGAATCGAACGTGACGCCCTTTCCCACGAGGCCGAGTACCGGCGTCTTCGGCGCGGTTGGCGGATCGTAGCGAATGACGATCAGGCGCGGCGGTTCGGCGCTGCCCTGCGCGACGCCAAGGAGCAAGCCCATCTTCAGCTCGCGCAAGCGCGCCTCGTCGAGCACTTCGACCGACAATCCCGCGTTGGTGTGCGCCTTCTCGACGCGCGCCGCGAATTCGCGCGGCGTCAAAACGTTGCCGGGCTCGTTGGCGAGTTCACGCGCGAAGTTCGAGGCACGGCCGATGATCCGCCCGCGTCGCACGGCCTCGCCAACGCGTCCCCCATCGCCGCCCGGCACTGTAATGACCACCTTCGCCGGCGCCGAGCCTGCGCCGTCGTCCTGCTTGTAGGTGCTGATGACGAAGTCGGCCTGCGACAGGCCGTCCGCGGTGCACTGGGCGGCATGGGTCGCGTCGGCCGCGCCGCGGACGACAAATCCAATCGAGGACATCCGTCGGCGCCGCGCGAAGTACCCGCACGCGGCGGCGACTCGCCGAATCCGCTCGGGATCAAAATCCTCGCGGCGGCCCGCCCCGACAAGGGCGACGCGCCCAGTGCGCCACCCGCTGGCCGTCGCGGGCGTGATGAAGATGTCGTAGAGCTTCGCGCGAAACTCTCCGCGCGCTCGCGCTCGACCGAGCTCTCCGCCCGTCGCTGCGTCCAGTCCGGCCACATCGTCGAGCTTGTCGGCATCATCGAAGACCGGAACGAAGGCGACATCGGCGTTGAGTTGATCGAGCGGAACGGTCGCGCCGGTGAATTCGGCGCTCGCGGGGCTGGATTGCATGCCGGGGATGATATCGCAAGGACTGCGTGCACCGAGCGCCCAGCACCTACGTTCGCAAGTCCGGTAAGTCCCGAAAGAGTTCGAGCGCCTCGGGGTTGGCGAGCGACTCCCGGTTCTTGACCTCCTGGCCGTGAATCACGCTGCGCACGGCGAGCTCGACGATCTTGCCGCTCTTGGTACGGGGGATGTCGCTGACCTCGATGATCCGCGCCGGCACGTGCCGCGGCGAGGTGTTCGCGCGGATCTTGCGCGCGATCCGTTCGCGCAGCGCTTCATCGAGCGTGACGCCGGGCGCGAGGCGGACGAACAGCACGATGCGCTCGTCGCCCTGCCAGCGCTGCCCGACCGCAAGGCACTCGACCACATCGTCGAGCTGCTCGACTTGGCGGTAGATTTCTGCGGTGCCGATGCGCACGCCGCCCGGATTGAGCGTGGCGTCCGACCGGCCGAAGATGATGTACCCGCCGTGATCGGTCGTCGAGATCCAGTCGCCGTGGCACCACACGCCGGGGAACCGCTCGAAGTACGCGGCGTGGTACTTCTCGCCTCTCGGGTCGTCCCAGAATCCCACGGGCATCGACGGGAATGGCGATTTGCACACCAGCTCGCCCGCCGTGCCCTGGATCGGTCGCCCGTTGGGATCGAACACATCGACGTCCATGGCGAGGCCCGGCGCCTGAATCTCGCCCCGCCAGACGGGCCCGTTCGGATTGCCGCCGACGAAGCAGCTGACGATGTCCGTGCCACCGGAGATCGACGCAAGATGCACGTCGGGTGCGATCGCGCGATAGACGAAATCGAAACTCTCGGGCGCGAGCGGCGAGCCGGTCGACGTCATCGTACGAAGCGAGGTCATGGGGTGCGACGCTCGCGGTGTGACACCGCTCTTCGCGACGGCGTCGATGAATTTGGCCGACGTGCCAAACAGCGTCAGACCGACACGATCCGCGAGTGCAAACAGGCGATCGGCTGTCGGATGAAGCGCGGCGCCGTCGTACAGCACGATCGTCGCCTCGGAGGCGAGTACCGTGACGAGCCAGTTCCACATCATCCAGCCGCACGTCGTGTAATAGAAGACGCGATCGTTCGGCCGGATGTCGCAGTGCAGCTGATGTTCCTTGAGGTGCTGGACGAGCGTGCCGCCGGCGCCGTGGATGATGCACTTCGGCACGCCTGTCGTGCCCGAGGAATAGAGGATGTAGAGAGGATGGTCGAACGGGAGCCGCTCGAAGCGTGCGGTCGCCGCCTCCTGGGCGCCGATCCAGTCCGACCACGACACGGCGTCCGCGACAGTTCCGGCAGGTTTCGCCGCCGAGGGCACGACGACCACGCGCCGCACGCTCGGAATGGCCTCAGCGATCGCTGAAATCTTGCTCGTGCAGTCGTGGGTCTTGCCTGCGTACTGATAGCTCTCGACGGCGATGAAGACCGTCGGCGTAATTTGGCCAAAGCGATCGAGCACGCCCTGCACGCCGAAGTCTGGCGAGGCCGACGACCAGACGGCGCCGATCGACGCCGCGCCGAGAGCCGCAACGATCGTCTCCGGCACGTTCGAGACGAGGCCGCACACGCGATCGCCGGCCTCGACGCCTTCCGCGCGGAGCGCCGCCGCCACGCGGAGCACATCCTCGCGAAGGGCGCGATACGAGATCGTGCGCTCGGCGCCATCCTCGCTTGCGGCGATGATGGCCGGCGTCTCGTCGGTCCGGCGCAGGACGTTTTCAGCGAAGTTGAGGCGCGCGTCGGGAAAGAAACGGGCACCGGGCATCCGATCGAGATCGATCGCTGTACGCGCACCGCGATCGCCGATCACTCCGGCAAATTCCCAGAGCGCTTCCCAGAACGCGATTGTGTCGGTAACCGAGAACTGGTGCAGCGCGAGAAGATCGTTGTGGCGGCGTCCGGTGCGCGCCGCGACGAAGTCGATGAACTTCGTCAGGCGCGTGCCCGAAATGCGTGCGGCGTCCGGCTGCCAGAGCGGGGTCATCCTCGCGTCGCCCGCTGCGCATCGAATCGAGCGCGCCAGGTGTTGGCTTTCGCGAACGTCTCGCGGAGTCTCGCCGGATCGGTCAGCACGTCCGCGGGCAACGCGGCGACGAGCGCGCTGACGGCCTCAGACACGTAGTCGGCATTCGTCGAGAGGATGCTGGCCCAGACGTCGGGCGAGCTGGCAGCGAGTCGTGTCATCTCGTCGAACGCGCGGCCCGAATGCGGAAGTCCGGCCTCGCCTACCCCTTCGCCCGCCGCGACCATCAAGCCGACAGCCAGCAGCTGTGGCACGTGACTCACGTACGCCATCGCGCGATCGTGGGCGTCTGGAGGGACCGCGACAGGCGTCGCGCCGAGCGTCCGCACGAGCTGGGCAACGCGCGCCTCTGCCGAGCCGTCCGCCGTCGGCGTCAGAAACCACGGCCGGTTGAGAAAGAGATCGGCACGAGCGGCATCGAGTCCGCTTCGCTCGGCGCCCGCCATCGGATGACCGCCGATGAAGTGCTGAAGCCCCGCCGCTTCCGCCGCGGCGACGATGTGGCGCTTGGTGGAACCGACGTCGGTGACGACGGCAGTGAGGCGCGCGCGGCCGATTCGGTCGAGAGCATCGACGATGTCAGCGACGGGCATCGCGAGAACAATGAGATCGACCTCGCCCAGATCGCTGACCGTCGTCCGCCTTTCATCGATCGCCTTGCGCGCGAGCGCGGCGTGACTGACCTCAGGGCGATCGACGCCGACGATCTTGACAGTCGGCCAGGCGGATCGCACGCCCAGCGCGATCGACCCTCCAATCAGCCCGAGACCGGCGATGCCGATGCGTGGAAACGGGGGCTCGACGGCCGGAGCCACGTCGGGACGCCTACCGGTTCCAGCCGCGGCGCGCGACCGGCTCAACGCAGATGCTGCGCCCGATGGCCGGCGCGATGATCCGCAGCTCGGCCATGAGCCGCTCGAATTGCGCGGGGAACATCGATTGCGCGCCGTCCGATCGCGCGTGGTCCGGATCGCAGTGCACCTCGATGATGAGGCCGTCGGCACCCGCCGCGACCGCCGCGCGCGCCATGGCGGCGACTTTATCGCGCCGGCCGGTGCCGTGACTCGGATCGGCGATGACCGGCAAGTGGCTGAGCTTCTGCACGACGGGAATCGCCGAGATGTCGAGCGTGTTGCGCGTGTAGCTCTCGAACGTGCGGATGCCGCGCTCGCAGAGAATCACGCCCGTGTTGCCGCCGGCGAGCACGTACTCGGCCGAGAGCAGCCACTCTTCGATCGTCGCGGAGATGCCGCGCTTGAGCAGCACGGGCGTGCGCGACTTTCCGAGCTCGCGCAGAAGCGAGTAGTTCTGCATGTTGCGCGCGCCGATCTGGAGGATGTCGGCGTAGCGCTCGACCATCTCGATCTGCGCGATCTCCATGACCTCGGTCACGAGCTTGAGGTCGTGTCGATCCGCGGCCGCGCGCAGCATGCGCAAGCCCGCTTCGCCCAATCCCTGGAAGCTGTACGGCGAGCTGCGCGGCTTGAACGCGCCGCCGCGCAGGATCTTGGCGCCCGCGCGCTTGACCGCCGACGCCGTCGACTCGACCTGCTCCTCGGATTCGGCCGAGCACGGACCCGCCATCACGATCACTTCGTCGCCGCCGATGCGCACATCGCCGACGACCACAACCGTGTTCTCGGACTTGAACGTTCGGCTCGCGAGCTTGTACGGCTCGCTGATGCGCAGCACTTCGTGCACGCCTTCCTGCACTTCGAGCAGCTGCGGATCGCCAGTGCCGTCCCCGACGGCGCCGATGACGGTGCGATTGGCGCCCGTCGATCGGTGCACGTCGAAGCCCATCTCGACGAGCTGCGCGATCACCGTTTGGATCTGCGCTTCGGTTGCCCGTTCCTCCATCACCACCACCATAACCGCGCTCCGTACCTTTCGTGATTCTACCGTTGCTCGGTGTTCTGGCCGGCCGCCCGGCGTGCCGCGGACAAGCGCTCGAGCCGCCGCGCTTCGTCGATGATTCGCTCGAAGAGCCGCAGAATCGCCTCGTCATTGAGCGGCCCGCGATTGGCCGCCCGGACGTTGGCGAGCACTTCGGCTTCGCGCGCCGGCTGATAGATTGCTTGATGAATCTGCTCTTTGATCTCGCCGATCTCGACCGCGCACGTCGCCCGCGCGTTGAGCAGCGCGACCAACTCCGCGTCGATCTCGTCAATCCGCGCCCTGAGCGCCGCAATTCTCTCCACGACTCACCGGCCCTTCAGCCATGTGACGAACGCTTCGACGGCCGCCGCGGGATTGCCGCCATTGCCCGATGCCTTCGCGATCTCCTGCACGATGGCGCTCCCCACCACGGCTGCATCGGCAAACGCCGTGATGTCCCTCACGTGCTCCGGGCGCGAAACGCCGAATCCGAGCGCGATCGGCATCGGCGTTATCGCGCGAATCCGGTCGACCAGCGGCTTCGCGGTCGCGGCCACCGCGTCGCGCGCGCCGGTGACGCCGAGTCGCGAAATCACATACAGAAATCCCCGACCGAGTCGTGCGGCTTCGCGCAGCCGATCGTCGGTGGTCGTCGGACTCACGAGGAAGATCAAATCGATGCCGCGCGCGTCCAGCGCCTGGCGCATTGGCTCCGCTTCTTCGATTGGAAGATCGAGCAACAAAACGCCATCGATGCCCGCGTCGGCCGCCCGACGCACGAAGTCCTCGGAGCCGAGGCGCAGCACGGGATTGACGTACGTGAACAGCACGAGCGGCGCGGCGATCTGCGCTCGAACAGACTTGACCAGGTCGAGCGACGCTTCGAGATGGCTGCCCGCCGCGAGCGCGCGCTCCGAGGCGCGCTGAATGACGGGGCCGTCCGCGATTGGATCGGAAAACGGCACGCCGACTTCGAGCACGTCGGCGCCGGCGCGCGCGAGCGCGAGCAGCACCTCGCGCGAGCGCGACAGATCCGGATCGCCGGCCGTCACGTACGTCACGAGACCGGGACGCCGCGTCGAGCGCAAACGAGCAAATGTCTCCGCAAGCCGGCTCATCCCGCACTCCTCGCACCGCGCAGCTGACGCACCGTCTCGACGTCTTTGTCTCCGCGGCCGGACAGATTCACGAGCACGACCGTTCCTCGCGAAAACGACGGCAGTGTCGACCGCACCCACGCGAGCGCGTGCGACGATTCAAGCGCGGGCAGGATTCCTTCCGTCCGCCCCAGCCATTCGAACGCATCGAGCGCCGATGCATCGTCGACCCACGCGTACTCTGAACGCCCGCGCGCGGCGAGCCATGCGTGCTCGGGACCGATCGAGGGGTAATCGAGGCCGGCCGACACCGAGTGTGTCGGCAGGATATTGCCGTGTTCGTCCTGCAGGACGACGCTACGCGTGCCGTGTAGGACGCCCGGGTGTCCGCCGGCGAAGCGCGCGGCGTGATCGCCGGGCTTCAATCCGCGGCCGCCGGCTTCGACGCCAACGAGCCGCACGCTCTCGTCGGCGACAAAGGCGTCGAACAGGCCCATCGAGTTGCTGCCGCCGCCAACGCACGCGACGCAGATGTCAGGCAGCCGTCCTGCGCTCGCGAGAATCTGCGCGCGCGCCTCCTGACCGATAACGGATTGGAATTCGCGCACCATCAGCGGATACGGATGCGGGCCGAGCACCGATCCGAGCAGGTAGTACGTGCTCTCGACGTTCGCGACCCAATCGCGCATCGCTTCGTTGATCGCGTCCTTGAGCGTCCGCGTCCCCGCGTCGACGCACTCGACCGTCGCGCCCAGCACGTGCATCCGGAACACGTTGAGCGCCTGGCGCGCCATGTCCTCCGCGCCCATGTAGACGACGCACTCGAGCCCGAGGAGCGCGCACGCGGTGGCCGTCGCGACGCCATGCTGTCCCGCACCGGTCTCCGCGACGATGCGTCGCTTGCCCATCCGCCGCGCGAGCAGCGCCTGGCCGAGCGCGTTGTTGATCTTGTGCGCGCCAGTGTGCGCGAGGTCCTCGCGTTTGAGAAAGATCCGGACGCCGCTCTCGCCCGGCGCGTTGTTCATCTCGTACAAGGGCGTCGGACGTCCGACGAAGTTCGAAAGCCGCCGGCGTAGATCTGCGACGAAAGACTCGTCCTGGCGCGCTTCAAGGTACGCGGCCTCGAGCTCCTCGACCGGCGCGACCAGCGTTTCGGGGACGAAGCGCCCTCCGAACTCGCCGAAGTAGCCGCGCCGATCCGGATCGCGGCGTCCGAACACCGGGCCCGGCGTCTGTTGCGCTCCCTCGCTCACCGTTCCTCCGATCCCGCAGCGACCGCCGCGAAGAATCGCTCCATACGCTCGAGACTCTTGATGCCCGGCCGCGCTTCGACGCCTGACGATGTGTCGACGGCCCACGGACGCACGGCCGCGATCGCCTCGCGCACGTTCTCGGCCGTCAGGCCGCCGGCGAGCACGATCGGCCGCACGAACGCGACACGCGCCGCGCGCGCCCAGTCGGCGATTCGGCCGGTGCCGCCGCGCCGCTCGGCATCCGCGCTGTCGACGAGCGGCAGGATCTCCGGCGCCCACGCCGCCACATTGCGCACGTCATCGTCCGACTCGAGTGACGTGGCTTTGATGCAGCGCGCCTCGACCGTGCGGAACGCCGCAGGCGATTCATCGCCGTGCAACTGAACGACGTCGAGACCGATGCGCGTCACCGCGTCATTCACTTCGTTCAGCGATGGATTCACGAAGACGCCGACACGCGTCACGAAGGACGGCAGCGTCGTCGCAATTCGCGCGGCCTCCTCGATGGACGAGGCCCGCGGGCTCTTCGGCCACAGCACGAAGCCAATGGCGTCCGCCCCGAGCCGGATCGCGGCTTCGGCGTCTTCTCGACGCGTGATGCCGCAGATCTTGACGCGCACACGGCTCATCGCGGGCCGCCCATCGCCGTCGCAGCGGCAAGCACGTCGCCTAGAGCACGGCCGGGATCGGGCGTCGTCATCAGGCGCTCGCCGATCAGAAAGGCGTTGTAGCGCGTCGCTCGCAATCGCACGAGGTCGTCGGCCGACCGGAGGCCGCTCTCGGCGACCGCGACGACTCCCGGTGGAATCAGCGGGGCGAGATCGTCAAACAAGGCGACATCGACGTCGAGCGTCCGAAGATTGCGGCTATTGACGCCGACGATGGTCGCGCCTTCCGCGAGCGCTGATTCGAGCTCCGCGCGGTCATGAATCTCGACGAGCGCGGCGAGGCCGAGCGCGCGCGCGTGCGCCATCAGGTCGCGCAGGTCCGCCGGCGTGAGGCCCCCCACGATTAAGAGCACGGCGTCCGCGCCGGCGTCGACGGCCTCGTCGATCTGAAACTTGCTGACGACGAAGTCCTTTCGGAGGACGGGCACCTCAACGGCCGCGCGTACGGCTTTCAAATGATCGAGCGAGCCGGCGAAGAACGTCGGCTCGGTCAACACCGAGATCGCCGCGGCACCCGCGACAGCGTAGCCGCGCGCGATCTGCCCAGGATCGTACTGGACGCGAAGGATGCCGCGCGAGGGCGATCGCTTCTTGCACTCCGCGATGATGCGAATGCCCTCCCGACGAAGGCTGGCCTCGAACATCGAGCCGCGCGGCGTGCGCGAGGGGCCTCCGCTGCGCGTGCGACGCGCGCGCGCTTCCGCGGCCCGACGTGCCGCCGCCACGATCGTCTGCAGCAGATCGGCGGTCATGCGCGTCCGCTCTCCCGCAGCCGCGTCAGCACATTTTGTGCCGCACCGCTCGCGATCGACGCGGCCGCGCGTTCGACGCCGTCCTGAAGCGAAGTCGCTTCCCCGGCGATCAGCAACGCCGCGCCGGCGTTGAGCAGCGCGATGTTCCGCTTCGGGCCCGCCGCGCCAGAAAGAATGTCCTCGATGATCTTGGCGTTCGCCTCTGCCGTCCCGCCGCGAAGGTCCTCGACCGACGCGAGCGGAATGCCCGCGTCCGCAGGGTGCACGTAGAACGTGTTGACGGCGCCTCGATGGAGCTCAGAAACCTTCGTATGTCCAAGTGTCGAGATCTCGTCCAACCCGCCGGCGCCGTAGACGACCCAGGCGCGGTCCGATCCGAGCTTGCCGAGCGCGCGCGCGACGAGCTCCGTGTGCTCCGGCCTCGACACGCCCACGAGCTGGCGCCTCGGGTGCGCGGGATTGGTCAGCGGTCCCAACAGGTTGAACGCCGTGCGCACACCAAGCTCCCGCCGCGTCGTCGCCGCATGCCTCATCGACGGATGCCAGACCTGGGCGTAGAAGAACGCGAGGTTCGCGCGTTCCAGCGAATCGACCACTCGATCGGCCGGGCCGTCGAGACCGACGCCGAGCGCTTCGAATACATCCGCGCTCCCGCACTTGCTCGATGCCGCCCGATTGCCGTGCTTCGCCACGCGGACGCCGGCGCCCGCGACGATGAGCGCCGCGGCAGTCGAGACGTTGAACGTGTGGGCGCCGTCGCCACCGGTGCCGCAGGTATCGAACACCGGCCCGACGGGTGACGGAAGCGGCGTCGCGCGCTGGCGCATGGCTTGCGCGAGCCCGACGATTTCGCTCGGCCGCTCGCCCTTGAGCGAGAGCGCGATGAGCAACGCCGCGATCTGTGACGGTTGCGCCGCGCCGTCCATAATCGCGCCCATCGCCCGGGTGGCCTCCTCGCTCGACAGGTCCTCGTGGCGCCGCAGCTTCTCCAGCAGCTCCGCAAACACGTCAGCGCGCCTCCAGAAAGTTCTGCAGAATGCGATGGCCGACAGCCGTCAGCACCGACTCGGGATGAAACTGCACCCCGAACACCGGCCAGCGCGTGTGCCGCACGCCCATCACCGTGCCTTCGTCCGCGACCCAGGCGGTCTTCACGAAGTCCACCGGGAGCGCGTCCTCGGGAATGACGAGCGAGTGATAGCGGCCGGCCTCGAATGGACTCGCAAGACCCGCGAAGATATCTTTGCCGTTATGCGAGATGCGCGATGTCTTCCCGTGCATGACCGCTGCTGCGCGTTCGACGCGGCCGCCAAACGCGATCGCCAGTGATTGATGTCCGAGGCACACGCCCAGAATCGGCACGCGGCCGGCGAACCTCCGCAGCGCTTCAACCGATACGCCGGCCGTTTCCGGCCGGCTCGGTCCCGGCGAGATCACGAGACGCGTCGGCTGCATCGCTTCGAGCTCGTCGACGCTCTTCGCGTCGTTTCTCACCACGCGCACCTCGGCGCCCAGCTCGCCGAGGCGATGCGCGAGATTCCACGTGAACGAATCGTAGTTATCGATCAGCAGGACCA
The DNA here is from genome assembly GCA_964419785.1 of uncultured Solibacteraceae bacterium. Taxonomy (GTDB): domain Bacteria; phylum Acidobacteriota; class Vicinamibacteria; order Vicinamibacterales; family SCN-69-37; genus DATEGZ01. Next base: position 20,181 of record CAYQRM010000215.1, read on the forward strand.
CTTACATTCCTTTGTTGGCCATATCGAGCGCTTGCAGCAGCGCTCGCGCCTTGTCACAGGCCTCGTCGTACTCGGCCGCCGGAATCGAGTCGGCGACGATGCCCGCCCCGGCCTGTACCTGCGCCGCCGTTCCCCGCATGGCGATCGTGCGGATCGCGATGCAGAAATCAAGGTTGCCCGCGAAATCGAGATAGCCGACGGCGCCGCCGTACAGCCCGCGCCGCGTCGGCTCGAGCGCGCCGACGATTTGCATGGCACGAATCTTCGGCGCGCCGGTGAGCGTGCCGGCCGGGAACGTCGCGACCAGTGCGTCGAGGCGATCGCGGTCGGCGGCGAGCTGCCCTTCGACGCGCGACACAAGGTGCATGACGTGCGAGTACCGTTCGAGCGCCATGAACTGCGGCACGCGGACGCTGCCAACCTCGGAAACCCGTCCGATGTCGTTGCGGCCGAGGTCCACGAGCATCACATGCTCGGCGCGCTCCTTCTCGTTGCGCCGCAGCTCCTCCGCCAGCCGCTGGTCCTCGTCGGGCGTCGTACCGCGGCGCCGCGTTCCCGCGATCGGGTGCGTCTCGACGTGGCGGCCTTCCACGCGCACGAGCATCTCCGGCGATGCACCGATGATCGCGTCCTGCCCCATTCGTAAGAAGAACATGTACGGCGACGGGTTGATGTGCCGGAGCGCGCGATACACATCGAACGGCGGCGCATCGGTGGCCGTGTCGAAGCGCTGCGAGATTACCGCCTGAAAGACCTCGCCGGCGGCGATGTCCTCCTGGATCGCGCGGACGGACCGCTCGAAGGCTTCGCGGGTCTGATTTGGGCTCACGGCGAGCTCGGCTGGCGCGCGTCGCTCAGGCCGCGAGAGGTTGCGCTCGAGCTCGCGCTCGAGGAAATCGATCTTCGCGCGCGCGAAATCGTAGAGCGCGCGCAAATCGGCGCCCGGCCGCAGCCGCGCGTTCGCAATCGCGAGAATCCGGTGCTTGACGTGATCGAACGCGAGCACCGTGTCGAACATCATGAAGCCGGACTGATCGCGATTGGCGAGGGGCTTCTCGAGCCGCACCGTCGGCTCGAACCACTCGGCCGTGTCGTAGTCGAAATATCCTACGGCGCCGCCCGTGAAGCGTGGCAGATCGGGCACGAACGGCGCCTGGAACTCGCCCATCAGACTGCGCAGCACGTCGACGAACGGCTCGTCGCGAGTGCTCTCGACGCCGGCCTGCTCGAGCGTCGTTCGGCCGTCGCGGCCGCGCACGACGAGAAACGGGTCCTTGCCGAGGAACGAATAGCGGCCGATGTGCTCGCCGCCCTCGACGCTCTCGAGAAGGAACGCATAGTCCGAGTGCTCGGCGATCTTGAGAAACGCGGAGACCGGCGTGAGCAGGTCCGCCATGATCTCGCGACATACCGGCACGAACGTGCCGCGTCTCGACAGCTCCACGAACTCGTCAAACGATGTCTGCTTCATGTTTCCTCACTGAACGGGACGCGCGAGCCGCGCCTGAGCGGCCTGTTCGATGACGGCGGCCGGCGCCTCCGCGCCCGTCCACCAGGCGCACTGCAGGCACGCCTGCGCGACGAGCATTTCGAGCCCGCCAATCGTGTCGATGCGCTTCGCCCGCGCGTTCCGCATCAACGTGGTCTCTTGCGGGTTGTAAATCAGGTCGTAGACCAGCTTGCCGCTCAACGCCGAGGCCGGAATCGGCGAGGCGGCGACCTCGGGCCACGTGCCGACCGGCGTCGCATTGACGAGAATGTCCCACCCGCTCGCGGGCGGCCAGGCGACGGCTGTGACGCCAAGCGATCCCGCCAGCGCCCGCGCGCGCTCGACTCGCCGCGCACTCACTTCGACGTGGGCGCCACGCGACTTCAAACCAAACGCCGCGGCCCGCGCGCCCCCGCCGGCGCCGATGACGACCGCGCGGCGCCCGTCGAGCGTGGTGGACCGCCGCTCGAGCGCCGCGAGAAATCCCGCGACGTCGAAGTTGCGTCCTTCCCAACCGCGCGAGACGCGACGCAACGTATTGACCGCGCGCACCGCCCGCGCCGTGTCGTCGGCCGGCGTCGTGTGCAGGAACAGCGACTCTTTGAGCGGTGCGGTGACGCTCGCGCCGGCGAGCTTGATCTCTTGCGCCACACTCAAGAACTCGTCCGCGTCGCACGTTTCAAGCGGCACGTAGACCGCGTCCATCCCGAGCGCCGCGAAGGCGGCGTTGTGCATCGCGGGCGAGGCCGAATGGCCGAGCGGTCCGCCAGTGAGCGCGAACACACGGGTCTTGGCCGTGGTCCGCTTCACGCGGTACACCTCGAGCAGTTCGCGCGTCGACACTTGCCCCGGCGCGGCCGACCCGCCGTACGTCCACGACGAGCCGAGCCAGGCGGGCCACACACGCGTCAGTTGTCCCGCCGGTCCCATCGCGATCGCGACGTGATCCGTCCCGGCCTTCACGGCGTCGCGCAGGGCCAAACAGTCTGTAAGGTGATTGGCGGTCACGGCGATCTTCAACACGTCGGGCCGCTCGGCGCGCATCGCCCGGACGCGATCGGCCAGGTCCGGCGGCACCCCTTGCTGGTCGTGGTGTGACAGCACGAGACGCGTCCGGCCGCGCGTCGTGAGCGATCGTCGATCCGCCCGCCATTCGACGTCGACGTAGTCGGCGCCGAGTCTGATCGCCTCGGCCAGCACTTCGAGGCGCTTGGCCTCGAAGCCGTTCCACTTCCCGCCTTCCCACGA
>CAYQRM010000216.1:0-34515 GCA_964419785.1 uncultured Solibacteraceae bacterium
GCCCCGGCATGACCGTGCGCCGCTTGGCGCCGAGGGCCTTTTCGTACCACTCGATTGCTTTTCCTGCGCCGCGGATCACGATGTGCGGCGTGAGCGTGTGATAGCCGGCGGGAATCGCCGCAACCTTCTTCTGCACGGCGATCTTGCGCGCCGAGGATTTCTTCGCTGACTTCTTCACGGATTTCTTCGCCATCGATGGACTCCTTCCCGACAAAACGAGGGGAGCTATCGTAGCGCAGTCGCGACGCGCGCGACTGGTGATCTTGCAGTGACGCGTCAGTGGAGATGAAATTCGAGAATCATCACGACCTGTACGTCAACGGGCACACCCTGTCGCAGGCCCGGCTTGAACTTCCACGCCTTGGCCGCAGCGATCGCGCGGTCATCGAGGCCGTACTTGGCGTCGAGCGAGCCGACGATTTTCACGTCGCCAACCGTCCCATCGGCGCGCACGACGACGAGCAGCCGCACGGCGCCTTGAATCTTCGCGACCATCGCCGCCGTCGTGTACGCGGGCTGCACCTGAACGAGTGGGACCGGCGGCGTGACGCCGCCGCTCGCCCCGGGTGGACCGCCGCCTGAACCGCCGGGTCCTCCCGATCCAAGTCCCGGTCCTGGATTTGGTCCGGCGCCGGGACCAGGCGCGCCGCCGAGGCCGTTGATGGCCGTGCCGAACTGCCCGGCAAAGCGCATCACATCGGCATTGGTGGCGAGATTGGCGTCGAGCGTCGGATGGGGCGGCTCCGGCTTCGGCTCGACAACGGGCTCGGGTGCGATCTGTGGAACTGCGTGCGGCGCTACCTTGACGGGCTGCGGGCGCGCCGCGACGGGCCCGCTTCCTCCCCCGCCTGAGCTGGCCGGTTCCGGAAAATAGACGACGTTCAGCGGTACGGGTGGCTCCGCACTGGTCGCGCGGGTCGGCGAAAGGCTGACAAACAGGATCGCCAGCGTGGCGAGCGTCAGATGGACCGCGACCGACACGCCAAAGGCGCCGCCAAGCCGCCGGGGCCGCGTGCCCATGGCGGTTTAGACGCTCGCCTCCGTTGTCGGTCGGCTACAATCCCGCCAGTGTCCCCCAGGATCGATGAGGCAACCGCTCTGCCGCCGCGCGAGCTGTGGCCGGAGCGCGCCTGCGACCTGCCGCGCGTGCGCTATTCCACCGAGCTGAATCTTTCCGTCGAGCTCGTCGACCGCCATCTGCCGGCCCGCGCCGATCATTGCGCGGTCGTCGCGCCCGATAGACGGCTGACCTACGCGGAGCTTTCGGCGCGCGTCGCGCACGCCGGCCACACATTGCGCCGCGCCGGGGCACGTGCTGGCGATCGCGTGCTGATCCGCCTGCCGAACGGCGCCGCGCTTGTGACGGCCTGGCTCGCCGTTCAACGGATCGGCGCGATCGCGGTTACGACGTCTGCTTCGCTGCGCGCGCGCGAGCTCGCGGCAATCATCGACGACGCCGAGCCTTCGGTCGCGATCGCGGCGTCGCACGTCGCCGCCGACTTGCGGCGGGCGTGCGCATCTGCGACACGCGCGCCACGCGTCCTTCTCGACGACGAGCTGCAGCGAGCCGACGCGCCCGATCTACTGGATCCGGTGGGCCGGCCGCAAGACGCCGTCGCCGTCATCATTTACACCGCCGATGCCGAGAGCGCTCAGCCAAAGGGCGCATGCCACTCGGCCGCCGATCTCCTCGCCACCGCCGATACGTACTCAAAGCTGGTGCTCGGCGCTGGACCGGACGACATTTTCGGCGGCCCGGCCTCGCCGGCATTCGCATTTGGTCTCGGCGCAATGCTTGTGTTTCCGTTGCGCGCCGGAGCGACGACCGTCCTCTCCGACGGATTCGACGCCGATGCTCAGGCGACCGCGATCGGTCGCGAAGGCGTCACGCTGTATTTCGGCACGGCGACGACGTATCGACTGTTGTTACGCGCACCAGATTTCGATCGCCACGCGGATCTGCGCTCGCTGCGCGTGGCCATTTCGAGCGGAGAGCCGCTCGAGGTGGAGCTGGCGATCGACTGGCGCCGCCGGACGGGCGTCGACCTGCTCGATGGCTTCGGGACGACCGAGATGGCGCACATGTTCCTCACGCAGTGGCCGAGCGACCATGGATCCGGCCGGCTCGGCGAGGCGGTGCCCGGTTACGACGTGCGGGTCGTCGACGATCGGTTCGCCGATGTGGAGGCCGGTGCGCCCGGACGCCTCATCGTCCGCGGGCCGACCGGATGCCGCTATTGGCGCCGCATCGAGGCGCAGCGACGCTACGTTCAGCACGGATGGAACGTGACCGGCGACTGGTGCGTTCGCCACGAGGGCCTGCGTTTTCGCGGCCGGCGGGACAATCTGATCATCTCCGCGGGATACAACGTGTCGGCGCCGGAAGTCGAGGCGGTGCTGCGCGAGCATCCGGCGATCGCGGATGTGGCCGTCGTCTCCGCGCCAGATCCGATCCGCGGGTCCGTGCCGAAAGCTGTGGTCGTGCTTCGAGATCACGCCGCGCGCGATGGCATCGAGCTCGTGCTTCTGCAGCACGTTCGCGACAGGCTCGCCGGATACAAATGTCCGCGACGGCTCGAGATTGCCCGCACGCTGCCGCGCGACGGCAGCGGGGCGATCGATCGCCTGGCGCTCGTCACCGGCTGATCGGACGAAAAGGATACCGGGAATACTTTTCCAGCACCCGACGAGGAAAAGTATTCCCGGTATCCTTTCTGTTACGTCGACGCTTCGGCCGCGACCGACGGCGTGGCGTCGGGGTCCGCGCGATTGGGCGCCGGCCGGCGACGCAGACTCGCGAGCGGAATCAACGCCGCATCATCCGGAATCCTGAGTGAGGGCGGCGCGTGCGTGGGCAGCGGCACGTGCTTCTTCGGATTCGCATACACGCCGTGCTTGCCGTGCTCGCGATACCACTCGGCCACGGTCGCGTTCTGGTACATCTTCTCGACGACCTGACGCCAACCGACGCCGGTGTTGTAGGCGCAGAACGAGATTTCGCCCATCTGGGTGGCGTAGGGAATGATGCACATCTCCGTGCGCCGGAAATCGTATGTCCACAGGTCTTGGAACCACATGCCGGCGACGAACAACAGCAGCCATTCGTCGCCCTTGCGGTTGCCGTCAGTCGGCTGGCCGACGCCGCCGAGCGCGCCGCCGCTCTGTTTGTCGAACTTGCGGATCAAATCGAGCAGCGACAGCCCCTTCGGCGCTTCTGCAGGCCGGTAGTTGCGCAGGAGGCTGAGCGCGGTCTGCAGGCGCGTGAGGTACGGGCCGCGGCCGGCGTCCGTAATGACCCGCGCGTCCTCGAGCATGCGATCGGCATTGATGAAGCGCGTGAGCGGCGCCCATTCCTTGGTCTTCTTGCTCACCATCATCGCTGCGCCGATGCCGCAGTTCGGATGGCAGCCGCACTTCATCGTGCCCCACTCCTGGCCAGGGCCCTGGAGCAAGTCCGTGACGTCTGAAAACGCGCCGACGGCGGAGAGCGGAAACCAGTCGCGCAGCGGCTCGAACGCGCCCGTCTGTGCTTTGACGTCCTCGGCCAGGTGCGACAACGTGTAGCGCCGCGCGTGGCGAGTGTGATCGTCGATGTCTTCGTCGCGGCCCGTGAACGAGACGGGCTGGAACGAGACGAAACTGATCTTGTCGCAGTTTTCGACCGCGAACTTGATGATCCGGCCGACCTGCTGGTTGTTGATCGTGTTGACGATCGTCGCGACGAGACACACGTCGATACCCGCGCGATGCAGGTTCTCGATCGCGCGCAGCTTCACATCGAACAGGTTGCCGACCTTGCGGTGCGCGTTCGCCTCTTCACCGATGCCATCGAATTGCAGGTACGCAATGCGGAGGCCGGCGTCCTTCGCCTGCATCGCGAAATCAGCGTCCTGCGCAAAGCGAATGCCGTTGGTCGCCGCCTGCGCGCTGTAGTACCCGACCTTGCGCGCATACGCCACGCTCTCGAGAAAAATCGGCGACAGCGTCGGCTCGCCGCCCGAGAACTGGACGCTCATCTGACGCCGCGGCTTGATCGTGATCGCGTCGTCGAGCAACTGCTTCACTTCGTCGAACGTGAGTTCGTGAACGTAGCCGACTTGATTGGCGTCCATGAAACACGGGTCGCACATCATGTTGCAGCGGTTCGTCAGGTCGATCGTCAGCACCGACCCGCGGCCGTACTTGATTGACGACGTCCCGTGGTCGTGCAGGCGATCGGTGACGGCCGGCAAATCGCGCCCGGGAAACAGGCGCTCGATACGGGTCAGAAACTCCGGGCTGATCGCCAGCGTGTCGGTGAACGTGCCGTGGGTCGGACAGGTCTTTTCGATCAGGATGCGGCCGTCGCGCTCCAGGATCTGCGCTTTGATCTCACCGACCTGGCTCGTGCGCAGGACGTCGACATCGTCGGCGCCGCTCAAGATGCGCGCACGCGCTTCACGCACGCACGTTGGACAGAGGGAATCGGTGGTGCGCGGCCAGCCGAGCACGGGAGCCGTGCGCTCCCAGCTCTTCAACATCGGACGGGACGCCCACTTGGGCTGGAACGCTTTCGACGGAAACCAACGGTTCACCGCTTGACACGCCGCCCACCCAATCGTGGCGGCTTTCGCCGCGGCCGTCTCGAGCACACGCGTCCCCGTCATCCCACCTCCGTGAGTCCGCACATTATACGGCCGTTACACGCCGTCGCCGTCGAGCGTGCGCGATACCAAATCCGCGACGGCATCCCGATCGAGCTTGCCGCGCGCGTTGACCGGGAGTTCGTCAGCGAAGACAACGCGTCGCGGCACTTTGTGGGCTGAGAGTCTCGACGAGCAGGCGGCACGCACATCGTCGGCGGTCACCCACGGTCCGCGCCGGCGCACGCAGGCCACGAGCAGCTGGCCTCGCGTCGGATGGGGCACACCGACGACGGACGTTTGCAACACGCCCGAGACCGACGCGATGACGCGCTCGATCTCCTCGGGCTGGACTTTTCGTCCGGCCACGTTGACAAAGCGAGAGATGCGGCCCGTCAGAAACAACCGGCCGTTTGTATCCCGTCGCGCCAGGTCGCCGGTGAGAAAACCGCCCTTCGCAAATGCCGACAGCGACTCATCGCCATCCTCGCGAAAGATGTAGCGATCGGCAACCGCCGTACCGCGTACGAGGATGCGCCCCTCGCCGGGCCCGGCAGCGTCGTGCGCCACAAGCGTGACGGTCGTTTCGGATACCGGCCGCCCGACCGAGACGGACGCCCAGAGATCGTCGCTGTCGTCGAACGCGACGGCGCCGGTCTCGCTCGTTCCGTAGAGCGAATGGATTTTCACGCCGACGCTGTGCTTGAAAAATCGCAGCGTCTCGAAATCGAGCGGTGCCCCAGCCGACACCAGCATGCGCAGGCGCGCGACGATGTCGCCGCTACCGTGCCGCTGAAGGTAGTCGTAGATGTACGGCACGCCCGGCATGAACGTCACACCGCACGCGGCGATGTCCTCGGCAAGCGATCCTGCGGAAAAGCCGTCGCGAAGCCCGATGGGCGTGCCCTGCAGCAGCAGCGGCAGCAATAACGTGCCCATCCCGTAGGCGTGCGAAATCGGGATCGTCGCGAGGCTCACGTCGTTGGGACGAATCGCCATGGCTTCGATGATGTGACGGCCGTCGGCGACAAGCCGCGACTCCGTCACGACGACGGCTTTGGGCGCGTGGGTCGACCCGGACGTGAGCTTGAGGATCAGCGGCTCTGGCGAAGAAACAGAGAAGGCCGGCGAAGCGTGCGCATCGGCGGATCGAACGAACATGAGCCCCGCGGGCAGCCGCTCGGCCAACGATGGACGCGCGGCCGGCGCATCGATTCGCGTGATGATGCCGTGCGCCCCGAGGCGTTCGGCTACGGCGATGACTTCCGCGGGCGTCGCGTCGCCATCGAGGAGCACGAGCGACGCGCGGCGGCGGAGACACGCGAGAAAGAGCGAGACGAAGCCGACGCGGTTGCCGACGCACGACACGAGACACGGACGATCGGCCAACGCGAGGGCATCGAGCGCGGCGGTCATCTCGGAGGCGTCGCGCTCGAGGTCGCCGAATGTCCGTGTGAGACCTTCGGACAATCCGTAGATCGCGGCACGCTGCGGCTGGTCACGCGCCACCCGGGCGAGCGCATCACAAATCGCGCTGTTCATCGGTGAACACAAGGGTACTCCACATGAGCCGTATAATTCGCGGCGATGGAACATCGGGGCGCCGATCTCGTTGCGCGACTCCCACACCAGCCCCCGATGCGTCTGGTGGAAGAGGTCGTGGAGCTCGCGCCCGGCAAGCTCGCCCGCGCGCGGCGTGTGACGCGCGCAGACGACTGGTTTTTCGACGGTCACTTCCCGGGCCACCCGGTGATTCCGGCCATCGTGCTCGTCGAGCTGCTCGCGCAGACCGGTGGACTTGCGGCTGCGCCCGATCCGCTGCCGCCCGGGCCGCTCTCGATGCGCGTCGCGGCGCTGAACGATTTCAAGTTTCCCGACGGGGCCGGTCCCGGCGCGGTGCTCGAGGTCACCGCACGCGTGGCCGGCCGCATGGGCCGGCTGACCAAGATCGAGGGACAGGTCACGGCCGACGGCCGCGTCGTCGCAAGCGGCGCCATCACGCTCGCCGAGGTCACGCGCGACGACGAGGGCCGGTGACCGAGCCGGCGGCGCCCCAGGACGGCGCCACAACTCGCGTCATTCGGCGACCCGGGCGCTTGACGGCGCTCCTTCACCGTTACCGCACCGAAGGCAACACTCCGGTTCGACAGGCGCTTTCGATCGGTCTCGGTCTGTACATCGGCGCAAGTCCGTTCATCGGCTTCCACCTCGGGTTGATCCTCCTGTTCGGCTGGCTCCTCGGCTTGAACCGGCTCAAGGCGTATCTGGCGTCGCACATTTCCAATCCGCTCTTCGCGCCGATTCTGTACGCGGTGGAAATTCAAATTGGCGCGTGGATCCGCACCGGGCATATGTACTCGACGGTGTCGCTCCACCAGCTGCAGTTCGGACCGCTCGCGCTCGACGTGCTGATTGGCAGCGTCGTGGTGGGCGGCGTGCTGGCCGTGACGGGAACCATCGTCACGTATGCGCTGATGAGCGAGCACGGACGCGATCCGCAGATCGCTCACCTCGTCGACGCGGCCGCCGAGCGATATCTCACGATTGGCCTCTCGACGTGGGAATTCGCCCACGCGAAGCTCGAGATGGATCAGGTGTATCTCGATGTCTTGAGGGACGGCGTGCTGCCGGACGCCGGGGTGTTGTACGACCTCGGATGCGGGCAGGGGTTGATGTTGTCGCTGCTTGGAGCGGCGCGCGATCGTTATCCGAGTGGCGAGTGGCCCGCGGGCTGGCCAGCGCCGCCGAGCGCGCTGGAGCTCCGCGGCATCGAGCTGCGCCCTCGCGTGGCAAGGCGCACGCGCGAGCTGCTGCAGGACCTGGCGACGATCGAGGCGCTCGATTTATCGAAGGCGTCCCTGCCTCGCTGTGAGGCCGTACTGCTGGTCGACGTGCTGCACCTGATGGCCGCCGACGCGCAGGACCGCCTCCTCGAGCACGTTGCGCGCGCGCTGACGCCCGGCGGCGTGCTGGTGCTGCGTGAAGCCGACGCTTCCGGAGGCTGGCGCTTCCGCATGGTGCGGCTTGGCAACAGACTGACGGCGCTCGTGCACGGCCGCTTTGGGAGCCACTTCTCGTTTCGCACAGCCGGCGCCTGGACCGCGAAGCTCAAATCGCTCGGCTTCGAGGTCGCGCGGCTCACGCCCAACCGCGGCGGTCCGTTCGCGAATTTCGTCGTCTACGCTCGCGTCGGCAACGCGGCCCGCAGTCAGTCCGGCTCCTGACCTGGTTCGCGCGGCAAGGGTGTCGTTTGCTCGAACGATCCGATCTGAATGACTTGCGCGATCGGAACGTCGTGTTCATTGAGGTCGGCGCCAAACAGCAGGCCGCACCCGTCCGCGTCGCAGTAGTGCGGCTCCGACCACAGCACGCGCGCGCGACTGCCGTGCGTTTCCGTCATGGGAAAGGGCAGATGCGCGAGGCCGAGGAAGGTGGCGACCGCCGGCACGCCGCGCGACGCCTCGACCGCCGCAGTATCTCTCGCGGCGGGAAGCGAGAATCGCACGTCGATCGTTCGTGTGCGCGCGTTCACGTTCCAGGCGCGGACCGTGTCACCCACTCGATCGTAGAAGACCCACGTGAACGGCCGGCCGGAGAGCGCTTCGGGAATCGCGTCGGCGATGTCGCCGGGAGTTCCCGCGGCGCGACCAAGAAAGAGACCGCGCGCCACCGATTGCGATTCGGCCTTCACCATGAGCAGCGCGCTCATCGCGACGACGGTCATCCGCGCGGCAAGGCGTCGGCGCTTGAGGCTCACGAGCGTCGCCGTGACGATGATGGCCACGGCCAGCCAGTCGCTCATCGCCAGCAAATGCGGTCCGAATCTCGTTTGAAACACCGGCCAGAACAGCTGCATGTCGCTGCCGCTCACCAGATCGAGCATGACGTGACCGACGAGCACGCCGATCCACGCGGCGATCCACAGCCGCCCGAGGCGTGCGGTGCGAGCAAACAGGCGAACGACACCCGCGACAACGAGCGCGAGCGCCGGCGAAAGCGCGATCGAGTGGATCCACGCCTGATGCGCATGCAGATACACGTCCCAGCCGCGCGAGATCAACAGGATGTCGAGATCGGGCGCAAGCGCGCCGAGCACGAACGCGGTACGACTGCCGCGACCGAGCGCCTCGCGGCCGTCGAACCCGGCGAGAAGCCGCCCAAACAACGCGTGCGACACGGGATCCATGCGTCAGAGCGCCGTCGATGCCGCCGCGTCGCGCACTTCGCGAGGCACGGCTTGCTGACTCGTCCAGAACGGATAGAACTGATACCAGTAGTGCGGCCGCGCCGAGATCTGGCGTTCGATCACTTCAGCCACGGCCTGCGTGGCCGCGCGGATGTTCTCGTCGCGATCGCCGGTTCGCGGCACGTCGATCGCCGGACCGCACTCGACGACGAGCCGATCGCGATCGTCACGATAGACGAACGAGGGAACGAGCGGCGCGCCTGAAAAGAACGCGAGCATCGCCGGCGTGCGCAGAAAGTACGCCGGTCGTCGAAAGAACGTGACCTCAACGTAGTCCTTGCCAACGTGCCGATCGAGCAGCATGCCGACGACCCGATTCTGCTGGAGCAGGCGGCGGATCGTAATGGCCGTTTCAAGGTGCTGTCGGACTTCAATCGTCTCGATCCCAAGCTTGGCCCGCAGCCGGTAGCGGATCTTGCTCACTTCGGCGTCGGGCTCCCGCATCGCGACCACCGACAGCGGATACGTCGTGAACCGCCTGAGCAGCACGCCGGCCAGCTCCCAGTTGCCGAAGTGGCCGGACAGCGCGATCGCGCCCTGTCCGCGCGCGAGTGCCGCGTCGAAGGCCGCCGTCTCGAAGCGACCCACGCGCCCGCGAATCGCCTCCGCGGGCTGATCGAGACTGCGCATGAAATCGACGGTGTCGCGGGCATAACTGCGATAGGTGCGCAACGCGAGCGCCCGCAGCTCGGCCTCGGACAGATCGGGGAAGATCCCGCGGAAGTTCTCGACCAGCGACTGCGTGCCGTTGGGCTGGAAGCGGTACGCGAGCCACGAGCCGACGTGACCCATGCCATACGTCATCCACCCCGGCAGGTGCGAGACGCCGTTGTAGGTCGCGCTGACGATCCACTCGTTGTTCAGCCCGCGCGGGTGCCATTTCGGGGGCCGTCCAGTCTCGGTCACTGCGCGCGCTCCGGAAAGAATCGATAGCGCACGGCCAGAAAGCACGTGCGCGTGGTGTCGCGCCACGGGCGCAGCTTGCTCACCGCGCCGTCGTACCGCAGGTGAATGGGCACGCGCGCGAATTTCGCGCCGCGTTGCGCCGCCTTGATCAACATCTCCGTCTCAATCTCGTACCCGCGGCCAGTCAGCCGCAGCCGACGCAGCACGTCGGCCGACACCAGACGATAGCCCGACTGCGCGTCGCCTACTTCCGTACCGACGAAGTACCGCGAGATCACTCGGCTGCTGATCCGGTTCGTCCAGTACCTCGATCCCGGCATCGTCGCGCGGTCGAACGGCCGCTCGCCCAGCACGAAATCCCCGCGACCGTCGCGCGCGGCTTCGATCAACGCCGGCGCGTCGGCCGGATCGTGCTGACCATCGCCGTCGAGCATGAGCACGTGCGACGCGTCGCCGGCGAGCGCGGCGGCGATTCCCGTTCGGATCGCCGCGCCTTTGCCGCGATTCACCTGGTGGCGAATCACGATGGCGCCGGCGTTGGCCGCCCGCTCGCCTGTCCCATCCGACGACCCGTCGTCGACGACGAGCACCCGTGAGACGTGAGGACGGACACCCTCGACAACGCGCGCGATGTTCGGCGCTTCGTTGAACGCCGCGATCAACGCCCAGATCGTCATCGTCGGTCGGGCAGCAGCGCCGGCAGCACGACGACCGACGCGGCCAGGCAGCTCGCGATCGTCAGCGCGCTGACCAGGCCGAAGAGCCGCAGCGGCGCGTAGCTCGAGGTCGCGAGCGATCCGAACCCGACCACCGCGGTGGCCGCCGCCAGCACGAGCGCCGGCGTCACGTCCGTGATCGCGCCGATCATCCCGCGTTCCGGCCGCGTCTTCCGGCGGTACAGCACGTGCACGCTGTAGTCTACGCCGACGCCAATCGACGCCAGGAGTGCGAACGCACTGAAGAGATCGAGCGCGACGCCCGCCATGGAAAGCAAGCCGACGCTCCAGAGCACACCGAGCGCCGTCGGCAGGAGCGCGAGCGGCACGAGGCGGAGGCCGCCGAAACCAATCGAAAGCAGCAAGACGACGCCAACGATGCCAAGCACGGCGCCCATGAGAAAGTCCGGTCGGAAGCGCTCTTCGAGCTCGCGATTGACGAGCGCGAGGCCGGTCAAACGAAGCGGCGGCCCAATCGCGCGCACCGCGCGCTCGACGCGATCGATCTCACTCGGCGACGCGGCCGAGACGTACGCCACCGTCGTCGCAACGCCGTCGCGCACCGTGACGAAGCGCGATAGCAGATCGCCCAGGCCGTGCGCACGGTACCCTTCGAACGTCAGACGCTCGCGCGGATCGAGTAACGCCTGCAGGCGCGACAGGAACGGCTCGAAGCTGCCCTCTCTGAATCCGGCGTCGCGGCTGGCGGCGGCGAGGCCGTCACGCACGCGATCGGCTGTGAGGCCCGCGGCGCTCACGCGCGCGAGCGTCTCGCGCTGCGATCGCTCGGACGGAATGAAGATCGCTGGCGACTCGATCGGAAGCACGCCATCGGCCGCGATGGCTGCGCTGAGCCGCTCGTTCAATTCGAGCAACGAGTCGAGCGACGGCCCGCTCGCGAGCACGAAGAGCGTCTCTTCCGGCAAGTGGAACTGTCGCGCGATCTCCTTCTGCACCGCGACCGCGGGAATGTCCGGCTCGAGTCGATCGACGGTGAGGGCCAATCGAAGATGCGTCACGGCCACCGCGCAGGCGATCGTCAGCACGGCGGCACCGATCAAGATCATCGCGCGCCGGGCCTCGATGAAGGCCGCGAATCCTGGCGACCTCAGGTCGGGCAACGCCTTGGACGCAGGCGCGCGCGACACCATCGCGGGCATCGTCAGCACGGCAAAGACGCCGCAGACGATCACGCCCAGGCCGACGCTCCGGCCCAGCTCGGCGAGCGCGGGTTGATCGACCGGCACGACGCCGAAAAACGTCGCGGCCGTCGTCACGAGCCCGATCGACACGCTCGCCGCAAACGGCGCAAGTCCAGAGACCGCGCGAGCCGGGTCGAGCCCGTCGCGACGTTGTTGGAGGTACATGATGTAGAGCAGCAACGTGCCGTCAACGCCCAGCCCGAGCAACATCGCCGCACTGCCTGCCACGGCGCTCGAGATCGGGCGCCACAGGCCGTAGACGGCGAGCGTCACGAGGGCCGCGAGCAGAATCGGGACGAACACCGCCGCGAGCGGCCGCGCCGATCGAAAGACCGCGAGCACGATAGCGACGATGATCACGAGCGAGGCGACGGTGCTGAGGATGCTCTCGCGCTTGATGACGGCTTCGGCCTCGGCGGCCGCGCGATAGCCTCCGGCCTCGAGCACGTCGACCGGCGCGCGGGGACCGCTCGGCCCGCCACGCGTTTCCGATCGCACCTCGGCGGAAAGCGCATCGAGCCTGGCGTTGAGCGCCCTGGCGAAGGCCGTATCGAACGGTGGCCGCGTCGGCTTGGCAATGACCAGCCGCCGCCGATGGTCGTCCGACACGTATCCCACCTGCGTGGGATCGAACGGCAGGGGCATGCCGCCGTGCTCGAGACGGTCGCGGAGCATCGGCAACAGCCCCAGCGGATCCTGCTGTACGAGCGTCTTGATGTCCGACGACGGGAGCGCCAGCTGCGCCCGAGCCTCGGCCAATTCCGTCGCGTAGTTCGACGGATCCAGACGCGCCAGCGCGTCGCCGACATGTGCGGGACCGAGCAGGAGCAACTGTCGATCGGCAAGATAGCTCCAGTCCTTGCCGGGATCGTCGCGCCCGGCGTCGACGCTCTCGATCTCTGGCATCGCGCGCAATCGATCGACATAGGCGCCGATGGCGGCCTCATCGTCGCCAACCGTCCGATCCGGTGGCGCAACGAACATCACGTACAAGCGATCGAGATTGCCGAAGGCGTCGAGGAACGTCTGAAACGCCTGAACGGCGGGGCTGCGCTGGGGCAGGAGATGCAGGACGTTCGAATCGAACCGGACGCGCGTCAGGGCCGCGGCGGCGAAGATCGCGGAGAGCGCTGCCGCGCCGAGGACGAGCCGCCGGCGCGCGAACGCGCCGACGAGCAAGCGCTCGAAGATCCGCGGCGTCATCCGCCCGACGGAATCACGAACGTGCGGTCGTCGATCGGCACGTTGATCTTGACCTGGTCGAGCTCGATCATCCGTGAATCGCCGTCGGCGTAGTCCATGCGCATCTTGACCATCACCAGACGCGAGCGATCGAGCCAGAGCCGCAGCCGCGTGAGCCCTTCCTTGATCTGCGAGCGGCGCGGCTTCATGTCCATCACATCGACTTCACGCAGGGACGTGTCCGGAGCGAGGGTGATGTCGAACGACTGGCGGAGATCCTTCGGCGAGGCGTCGACGAAGTACTTCTGGATACGCTTCTGCATGTCCGCGACGTTCAGCTCGGCACGTTGATGACGGGCCGGAACGACGGTCACGATGCGCGTCTGATCGACGAGGATGTATCGCACTTCGGGCGACGAATACGTCATCAGCATCCGCATCGGCATCGCCGCAATGATCGTGCCGTGCGCGACGAGCGGATCCCGCAAGAGCGACGAGTTCGTCGTCTCGGTGAACGACGCGGACACACTGTGTAATGTTGCCTGCAGCGCTTTGCCGCGCGCGAAGAGATCGTCAAGTGGATCGCGCGTTTGCGGTGCGGCCGCAAGCGCGCCGACGACCACGAGCGGAAGAATCGATCGAAATGCCATCGATGCCGCACGCGCCGCGTGCGATCGAGGGCTATGGTACCGTACGGTCCGCGATGGGTCGATCCCCCTCCCAGCCGCTGGCCATCACCGGAGTCGGCGTCGCGTCCGCGTTTGGCGTCGGGTACGCCGCGTTCGAGTCGGCGCTCTTCGCTGGCGCGTCCGCGCTCGGCGCCGTGACGGCGTTCGACACGACCGAATGCCACTCGCACATCGCCGCGAAACCTGCCGAGTTCGATCCGACAAGATTTGTCGCGGCCGCTCGCCTGCGTCGCATCGACCGGACCGGTCAGCTCGCGATCATGTCGTCTGGACTCGCGCTCGAACACGCGGGCTTGCTGCCCGCGCCGGGCGCCGGATCGGATGATATCGGCGTCGCGCTTGGATCGTACACGACGGGCTTGCACAGTCTCATCGACTATCTCGACAAGTTGAACGCGCTCGGCCCGATCGGCGCGTCCGCCCTCGACTTCAGCAACACGGTGGGCAACGCGGCGGCGAGTCTGTGCGGACTCGAATTCGGGCTGCGCGGACCGAACGTCACGCTGAGTCAGCGCGAAGCCTCTGGCCTTGCCGCCATCGCCTACGCGGCGACACTCGTGAGATCAGAACAGTGCCGCGCCGTCGTCACGGGCGGCATCGACGATTTCGAGCGTGTGTTCTTCGCGGTACACGATCGATTTCGTGTGCTGGCGCACGACGATGGCCACGGAGAGGCCTCGCGGCCATTTGACCTCAATCGGAATGGCTTCGTGCTGGGCTCCGGCGGCTATGTCATCGCGCTCGAACACCCGGAGCCTGCCGCCCGTCGCGGCGCCGTCATTCATGGTCACCTGCTCGGCGTCGGGTCGTCGTCTGCGAAAGGCCGACCGAGCGACTGGCCGACGGATCCGGCGCCGCTCGCGCGCGCGATGCGTGGCGCGATCGAGCAGTCGGGTCGCCAGCCGGCGGATATCGCGGCGGTATTCGCCTCGGCGAATTCGACGCAGGCGCTCGATCGAATCGAAGCGGAGGCGATTGCGTCCGTCTTTGGTGCCATGGCCGTTCCGGTCGTCGCCGTGAAGGGTGCGCTTGGTGAATGCGGGGCGACGAGCGCCGCGAGCCTGGTCGCCGCGCTTGCCGCGCTTCGGACCGGCCGTGTGCCGCCAACGCTCGGCCTTGAATTGCGGGATCCAGCCTGCCAGGTGGATGCCGTGCCTTCGGCCCGGCCGCTGGCGCCGAGCCCAGGCGCCGTGGCTCTCGTCAATGCCTTCGCCACCGGCGGGACGAACTATTCGATCGTGGTCGGCGGACCGATTAATATTCAGGGGTGACTGGAGGACCCCGCCCGGCCATGGATGACACGCTCAAGCCCCGCATCAAGGAACTGATTGTCAAAAGTCTGCGCCTGCCCATGCAGCCTTCGCAGATCGCTGACGACATTCCGCTGTTCCGGGAGGGCCTGGGGCTCGATTCGATCGACGCGCTCGAGCTGGTTCTCGAGATCGAGCGCCAGTTTGGCGTCACCATCGGCGACGAGCAGCTCGGCAAGCGCGTGCTCCGCTCCGTCGACTCCATCGCCGGGTTCATCCAGGAGCAGACCGCGGGCGGCGTGCGAAACGAGCGCACGGCCTGACGCCGACCGGGCGCGTCTATGCCCTCAGCCGGCTGCGCGTTGACGGTCGACGTCGAAGAGTGGTTTCACATCTGTGGCGTCGGCGGCGCGCTCGCCCCCGATCGCTGGCCCACGCTCCCCAGCCGCGTCGTCGCGAACACCGAATCGCTGCTCGACATGCTGGCTCGCCACGACGTCACCGCGACGTTTTTCATCCTTGGGTACGTCGCGGATCGCTTTCCGAAATTGATTGCGGCCATTCGCGCCGGCGGACACGAAATCGGCTCGCACGGGCACCTGCATACGCGCGTCTACGAGATGACGCGGGAATCGTTCGCCGCCGATCTTGATCGAAGCCTCGCCGCGCTCGCCGCCGCGGGCGTTCCAACGATCACGGCGTTTCGCGCGCCTGAGTGGTCGATTAACGATCGATCGCTCTGGGCGCTCGACGTGCTGGCGGCGCGCGGGCTTCGCGTCGATTCGAGCATGGCGCCGCTCCGGATCGTCGGCAACGCCGCCTACCAGCAGGCCATCCATCGTCGGACGACGCACGCGGGCGCGATCGTCGAATGTCCGCCGATGGTGTCGCGCCGCTTTGGACAGAACGTGCCGGGCGGGGGTGGATGGGGCCTTCGCATGCGCGCGCCCGCGGCCACCCTACGCGAGCTCGACGCGCGCGCGCGCGCGGGCCAGCCGTCGATCCTCTGGGTCCATCCCTGGGAGATCGACGATGATCCGCCGCGCGTGCGACTGCCGCGGACAAAGTGGTTCGCGCACTACTTCCGGCTCTCGGGATTTCGCGCGCGGCTCGACACGATTCTGCGCGACGGATCGTTCGTGCCGCTCGGCACGCTCGTCGGCGAGGCCGGGCTCGGATGACACGCGCGCTCGCGACAGTGCTGTGCGTAGCGGGCACGATCGCGGCGGCGCCCGCGTTCGCGCAGACCTCGTCGCGAACGCCCTTCACCGGCGTCGGACTCGACGAGACGCTGACGGATCCCCCACGGCTCGCGCCGGCGCTCGAGACCGCCGGCGTCCATGGAACCGACATCGGGACGTTCGTCCGGCTTCTTGCGCCGTGGTCCACGCTCGACACCGCACGCAGGAGCGAACAATGGACCGCGATCGACACGCGCCTCGACGCGCTGAAGCGCGCCGGCGCGCCCGTGCTCCTCGTCATCACTGACGCGCCGGTCACGCTCGATCAGAGCACGACGTGGCCTGATGCGATTCGCGCGATTGCCGCGCACGTTCACGGACGGGTCGCCGGCGTGGAGATCGACGTGCCACACGGACCGTCCCGCCCGGACGCGCGCACGTACGCATTCTTCTTCAAGATGGCGGCCGTGCAGATTCGATCGGTCGATGCAGACAACGTGGTCGCGCAGGCGACCATTGGCCCCGGCGACCTGGCGTGGGAAACAGAGCTCTACGCCAACGACGTCGCGCCGGAAGTCGATCTCGTTCCGATCGAAGGCGGCGTGGCGGAGCTCGCCGAGCTCGTCCACCAACGCGATCCCACGGCCGTCGTCATGACGACCGGCCTCTCGCTCGATGCCGCAAGCGCGACGGCCGCGCGGCAGTGGCTGACCGAAGCGATCAAGCGCCTTGGCGACGCGCCGCCGACTGCGGCCGCGTTCGCTGGCTCGCCCGACTCGCTCGCCGCGGCGATCTTTGCCGCGCGCGATCTGAAGGACCTGCTCGGCGCGCCGGTCGTCTCACTCGATCCCGGCTCGGTGTCGCTCGAGATCCGGCAGGATGGGCGCGATGTGTCCACGGAGCTGCCGCATCGCCTGCTCTACAACCCGCGAAACGGATCGACGTATTTCGTCTGTTGGAATAATACGGCGGGCACGGCGCCGGTCACCGTCGCGCTCGTCGATCCGTCCGGTCGCGCGCCGACACTGCGCAACCCGCTCCGGCGTCAGGTCGCTCCCGCGCCCGCATTTTCGGCCGATGCCGCCACGCATCGATCGCGATTCACTGCGCCGCCGGCCGACGAACCAGAGATTTTCGACTTCAATTACGGTGCCGCCAACACGTTTGTCAGCAACACCGACGTCTCGAGCATGGCGAACCTCAGCGTCGACGAAATCATCTTTCGCAATCAACAAGCCGAGGCGACGCAAGCCTCGCTCTACACGACATACACGGCCGCGCTCGAGACGCGCTTTCACTTCCGCGCGTCACCAACGCAGCTTTTCGATGTGGTTTCCGAAAACCGCCTGTATGCGACGCGCGGCGACGTCGAGTGGGAGGAGTTGTCGTTTTCGGTGAACGGCGCGAAGTGGGGATCGGACCGGCCGTCGTTTCCGCTGCTGCAGGCCGAGAAAGTCCTGTCCCGCCCGCTCGATCTCCGGCTCTCCGCGGACTACCGCTATCGTCTGGCCGGCGTCGAGACAGTCGACGAGCATCGCTGCTACGCGATCGATTTCGACCCGGTCGATCCCGGCGCGTCGCGCTATCGCGGCCGCGTATGGATCGACACGACGACGTTCCTGCGGGTGCAGCTCGACAGCGTGCAGACGCACCTGGCCGGACCGATCGTCTCGAACGCCGTCACGGAAACCTACGCGCCGGGCGCGACCGTCGACGGACAGGCCGTGCAGTTCGTCACCCACGCGAAAACGCGGCAGCTCGTCCTCATCGCGGGACGCAACCTGCTCGTCGAAAAGGATGACTGGTACTCGGACTTTCACGTCAACGCGCCCGACTTTGAGACGCGCCGGGCCGCCGCCCGCGCGAGCGATCACATCATGTACCGCGACACCGACCAGGGCGTGCGATACCTGGTGAAGCAGGGCGGCGACCGCGTCGTCAGCGATCAGCTGACGCGCCGGAGCAAGGCGCTCGCGATGGGCACGCGCATCGATCCGGCGTTCGACTTCCCGCTGCCGATCCTCGGCATCAACTATCTCAACTTCGATTTCCTCGGCACGAACAGCCAGCTGGCGATGCTGTTTGCCGGCGTGTTCGTCGCCGGCAACGTGCAGAAGCCTCGACTCGGGCGCACGCCGTTCGATGGCAGCGTCGATTTCTACGGCATCGCCGTCCCGTCGACCGACAAAGTGTTCACGGCCGAGGGCGAGGACGTCGACGCGCGCGTGATGGAGATCCCGGCATCGACCGGCCTCAACGCGGGCTGGCAATTCACGCCATTTCAAAAGGTGACGTTCGGCTACCAGCTGCTCTACACCCACTACTTCGCGCCGCCGAACGCGACCGGTAACTTCACGCTCCCGTCGAGCACGACGACGCACGGAGCGAGCGCGGCGTACGAGTTCAGGTGGCGCGGCTACTCGGCGAGCGCGTCGGCGTCGACCTCACATCGCATGACCTGGGAGCCGTGGGGACGGCCCGGCGACTACGACCCGTCGCAGCAGACGTACCAGCTTTACTCCGTCGGCGCGGCGAAGGATTTTCTGCGCGGCCCGTTCCAGGCGATCCACGTCGGAGCCGCGTATTTCGGCGGCCGGCACCTCGATCGATTCAGCATGTATCAGTTCGACATGTTCTCCGACGTGCAAATGCACGGCGTCCCGGCGTCGGGCGTCCGGTTCCCGTCGCTCGTGCTCGCGCGCGGCTCGTACTCGCTCAACCTCTTCGATCAGTTCAAGCTCGATCTCTTCCTCGATCAAGCGTTCGGCCGGGATCCGATCGACCGTACCACCTGGCGGCCGGTCACCGGGACCGGTGCGGCCGTGACGTTTCGCGCGCCGTGGAATACCATGCTCACCATCGACGTCGGGAAGGGCTTTCTGCCGGCCCTCTACAAGCCGGCCGGGTCGTTCATTCTGCAGATCATGTTGATCAAGCCGCTCTAATCGCCATGCGCGCCGACCTGCACTGCCACTCTTTCTTTTCCGGCTACGCGAACCACTTTCGCGCGCTCCACGCCCGCGACTGCTACTCGAAGCCCGAGGATGTGTACCGGGTGGCCAAAGCGCGTGGCATGGACCTTGTGTGCCTGACCGACCATGACAGTCTCGACGGCGGTCTGGCGTTTCTCAACGCGCATCCAGACGTGCAGGATTTTGTGCTGGGCGAAGAGATCAGCTGTCAGATTCCGGACGCATCGGGCCTGCGCGTGCACCTTGGGGCCATCGGCATGACCGAGCAGGTCCACCGCGACATCCAGCCGCTGCGATCGAACGCGTTCGATGTGGCCGCGTGCCTGCGTCAGGCCGGCGTGTTCTTCAGCGTCAATCATCTCTTTCTACTCTTCCGCGATGAGCTGCCGATCGATCGGTACGTGCGCGAAATGCTCGCGCTCAACTCGCCCGGCATCGAAGTGCTCAACGGTGCGGCGACCGAGCCGCACAATGCGTTGGTCGGCGCCATCGCGGATGCGCTCCGGCGCGGCGGCCGCCTTGTGACGTCGATTGGCGGCAGCGACGCGCACACGCTCAAGTGGGTCGGCACGGCGTACACCGAGACGCCCGCGCGCACGCGCGATGAATTTCTCGCCGACCTCCACACCGGCCGCGCTCGCGCCGGCGGTCTTCACGGCGGCCGCGCGCGAACCTTCCAGGAAATCTACGGGGTCGTCGGGCGCTACTGGGGATCGCTCGTCGGTCTCGAACGCTGGGAACCGCCGATGTCCACGTGGGCCAAAGCCGTGGCACTCTCTGCGCTGCTGCTGCCGTTTCAGTTCGTCCCCGGCGTCGTCGCGTTTCGGTTGAAAGCCGACGAGGAACGACGCGTGCGCGAGGCTCGCGCGGTGCTCGGCGGCGATCCGACGACAACGCCCATTGACGCGCCGATCTCGCTCGGGGAGCTCCCGTGACCGATCGCCGCGTGGTCGTGACCGGCATCGGCTGTCTGTCGGCGCTCGGCGCGGACCGCGAATCCGTGTGGCGCGGCCTCGTCGAGGGACGGTCCGGCATCGGTACGCTCACGCTGTTCGATCCGACCGGCTACAGGAGCGAGCTCGCCGCACAAGTCGCCGACTTTCAACCAGAGCGCCGTTTCACGCCGCTCGAGCGTCGCCGCCTGTCGCGATGCGATCAGATCGCGGTGCTCGCCTCGGGCGAAGCGCGCGCCGACGCCGGATTGGACGACACCCGCGTCGATCCCGATCGGATCGGCGTCATGTTCGGCGCCGGCACGAGCGATCTCTTCCGCAACGAGACGTATCTCGCCGACCTGCGCGCGCGCGGCTTCGACCACGCGCGGCCCTCGTCGGTGTTGAATTTCTTTTCCAACACGCCGGTCGACGCCGTGGGCGATCGCTTCGGCGTCGAGGGCCCGCGCCAGTGCGTCGTCGCCGCGTGCTCGTCGAGCACGATCGCGATCGGCCACGCCGCGGACGCCATTCGCGAGGGCACGATCGACGTCGCCCTCGCGGGCGGCGCCGATGTGCTTTGTCGCCTGACGTTCAGTGGCTTCAACGCGCTGCGGCTCGTCGACACGCAGCCGTGCCGGCCCTTCGACAAGTCGCGGGCGGGCATGACGATTGGCGAGGCCGCGGCTGTGCTCGTACTCGAGGATTTCGATCGCGCGCGCCGCCGCGGTGCCGAGATCTACGCGGAGGTGCTCGGGCACGGCGTGCGATGCGAAGCGTACCATCCGACATCGCCCGAGCCCGACGGCCGCGCGCTCGCGGCGACGATCGATGCGGCGCTCTCGTCGGCCGGAGTCTCAGCCGACGAGGTCGATCACATCAACGCGCACGGCACCGGCACTCCGCAGAACGACCGCGCGGAGGCCCGCGCGTTCGTCCGCGTCTTCGGCGAGCGCGCGCGGACGATTCCGGTGAACTCCATCAAAGGAATGGTCGGCCACTGCCTCGGAGCGGCCGGCGCGATCGAAGCGGCCGCGCTCGCCCTCACGCTCGCGCGCGGCATTGTCCCGCCGACCGTCCATCACACGGAGACGGACCCCGAGTGCGGCCTCGACGTCGTGCCGAACGAGGCACGCGAGGTCGCCGTGCGCTGCGGTGTCTCGACGTCGCTCGCGTTTGGCGGCAACGACTCCGCCATCGTGATGCGAAGACTCTGAAGACGACTCGTCCAAAGTCGGACGCAGGACGACGCCGGAACGCCGGACCCCGGACGCGGGACCTAGGACGACGCGGTTTTTTCTTTACTGTCCGGGCGCGCGATACGCCGTCTTCGCGCTCGTCGCGTGATCCATTTCCGCCGACGTGATCAGCGGCGTCGTCTTGCACTTCGCGCCGCCCGCGGCGGCGACCGCGAGGCTCAGCCCGGCCGCGGCCGCGGCGGTCGGAAAGTCGGCGATGACGACGGCGTCTTGATCACCGAAGGAGAAGTAGAAGGATTCGACTTTGCCGCCGAGGCTCTCGGCGGCCGCGCGAGCGGCCTGCTCGCGCGAGGAGCCGCCCTCCTTGCGAACGCCTTTCGCGCCTTCGAGCGTGTAGGAGACTGTGATCAGAAACTTCGGCATATGTCACCTCCGCGCGCGGCGGGATGACCGCGCCAAGCGCCAAAGCATAGCGCAATCGGAGAGCCTACAGGCGTTTGATCGCGGTACGCGCGGCGACGCCGTAGCCAAGGCGCCGATAGAACGCGGCGGCCCCGGTATTCGCCTCGAGGTACTCCAACGACGCGAACTCCGCGCCTTGCTGACGTCCCCACTCTTCCGCCGCCTCAACGAGCGCTCGGCCGATGCCTGAATGCTGGTGCGGCCGGCTGACGGCGATCTCGACGATATGGCAATACGTGATCGGCCGGTGCATCGGATCTGGCGAGTACGTCAGCCGAACGTCGACGAACCCCACAATCTCGCCGCTGAGCTCCGCGACCAAGGTAATGCTCGTCGCCTCGGGCGGATGTTGTCGGCCTTCGCGGTAAAGCGTGGCGATCGGCTCTGCTTGAGGAACAAAGTAACGCTTCGGATCGAGGCGAGCGTGATGCGCCGCACTCTCCAGGAACGTGCGCGTCAATGCATCGGCGTCCCCGGCGGCGGCGCGCCGAATGAGGATCGAGCGTTGGAGGGGCGTGCCGCTCACGATGGCAGATCGGCGGGCTCGGTCTCGACAGATCCAGCGGAGCTCCAGAAGCGCAGGGTGAACGGGGCGATCGTGATTTCGTCGCCGTTGTTCAGCGTAACCGGTCCCGTGAGTCGTGCGCCATTGACCAACGTGCCATTCAGACTCCGGTCCTCGAGCGTCACGCAGGACTCGGCGACGTACACTCGCGCATGCCAACGCGAGACCTGAAGCGAATCGAGCGCGACCCTCGCCAACGGATCGCGGCCGATGAAGCTCTCCCCCGGCGGCAGCACCACTGAATGTCCGTTGACGATCAGGCAACAAGCCGTCGGCGTGGTGCCGTTCCTCGAGACCGAGACCTCGGCCGCATCCGAAAAGGCATAGCCAAAACGGTGCACCGTGCGCAGGAACGCGGGCTTGCGCGGGTTGTCGCCGATTGCGGCTCGGGCTTCAGAGACAAGCTTCGAGAGGCTGTCGTCGGTGACAAACACGGTGGGCCAGATGCGTTTGTGAAGGTCGGCCTTCGCCAGCGCGTTAGGCCGTTCGGACACCAGGATGTAGAGCAGCTCGAACGCTTTGTGCGAGAGATGGACAGGTTGGCCGTCGCGGAACAGGCGTCTGGCTTTAGGATCCAGGAGGCACGCACCGAACCGGACCTGCGCCATGGCCAGACGCCTATGATAGGCGTCCGGACAAGAAATCGGAAAACTCCCGGAAATCCGTCAGGACTGACGCCCGGCTGCTCGCCGCACACTGTTCCAAATGCCCCGCCGGGTGTCCGCCGCAATCTGCGCGATTGCGCTAGCCGTCGCATGCGGGAGCAATCCGACCGCCCCAGCGCCCGCGACTCACGCCGCGGTGCTCACGGCCATCAAAATCAGTGGCCCGTCAATCATCTCCCCTGGAGCGTCGGCGCAGTTTACGGCCGTAGGCGTCTTCAACGACCAATCAACTCAGGACTACACGAACAGAGTCGCGTGGTCTGCATACTTCGGCGGGGTGCTGACGATTTCGAGCACCGGCCTGGCGACGGGCCACAGCAGCGGCGAAGCCATGGTGCAGGCGTCGACGGCCGGGTTTGTCGCGAGCGCCAACGTGGCGGTTGTGCCGACGGGAACGTATCGCCTGACCGGCACCGTCACGGAATCCGGACTATCGGTGTGGGGCGCGACGGTCACGGTAATCGCCGGCACAGGAGCCGGCCTAGCCACGAACACGGATGAGAACGGCGCGTACCGGCTCTATGGCGTGGCCGGCAATCTGCAAGTGCAGGTCACAGACAACGGCTACGTGCCATTAACGAAGTCGACGCGGGTGACGGCAAACGCCGTGCTGGACTTTCCGGAGTTCACGCAGGGAATCCCGCAACCCGCCTTCAGTGGAACATTCCTGCTGACGATCCAGGCCGGTGAGGTCTGTGCGACAATTCCGCCCGCAGATCGCACGCGCACGTACACGGCGGTCGTTACGCAGAATGGCCCGGGCCTGCACATCAGCTTGAGCGGAGCGACGTTCTTCCTCCACAACGGCTACGGCAACTACTTCACCGGACGTTTCCAACCGGCGTATCTCACCTTTGCTTTCGGAAGTCCGTACTACTACGAACTCGAGGGCCCGGACGTCGTCGAACTCGTTGCACCGGACCGCGTGCTCGCCATCGATGGCTTCGTCGAGACGACGCTGACGTCGGGTGGCATTCGCGCTCCGCTCCAGGGAACCTTGAGTGAATGGCAGCTGGTCAACGGCCAGCTCGGCGTGAGCTTGGCTTCCTGCCACTCGGAGAGCCACGGCTTCATCCTGACGCCCGCGGCGGCACCGGCGCGGCACCGGACGAGGCAATGAGCGGCTACAATGCGCCGCGGAGCCTTCTCAGATGACAGGCGGCTCGACTCGGCGGTCTTGCCGAATCGCGGTCGTCGTGTGTCTGATGCTCTACGCGGTGCCCTCCGCGTGTCTCGCTCGGTCGCCTCAATCTGCCAACGCTTCGGTCGTGTGCGTTGTCCACGATGCGTCCGACACCGGGCTGCCGGGCGCGTCGGTCACGCTGACGAATTTGGACACGGGGTCGATTAGAGAAGCACCCACAAAACCAGACGGGTCCGTTCAATTTCTTGGCCTGCCGCCCGGCCGCTATCAGCTGGTCCTGTCACACGAGGGCTTCAGGCAGATCCAGCAATTGCTCGAGCTCACGATCGACGAGCAACGAAACGTGTCGCTGACGATGCAGATCGCGCAGTCAACGACGACTGATGTGTCGGCGTCGGACCAACCGCTGATCGAGCCCTCGAAGACCGCGCTGGGTCGGACGATCACGGCGCAAGAGATAGACAGGCTGCCGATTCCCACCGGCCTGTCCGCGAACTTTCCATCACTCGCGGTTCTCACGCCGGGCATCGTGACCGATTCGGCGGGCAGCGGCCTCGCCACGGCGGGCCAGACGGGCAGCGACAACTCGTTCTACCTCGATGGCCTGAGCATCGACTCGCCGATCGGCGGCTCGTATCAGGTCAACCTGCCGATCGAGGCGGTGAAGGAATTTCGGATCGTCTCGAATCATTTCAGCCCGGAGTTCGGTCAGGCGTCTGGCGCGATCGTGAACATCGTGACGAAGTCCGGAACCAACGTCCTGATGGGCCGCGGTTACTACTTCTATCAGAACGGCGCGTGGAACCCGACGTCGGCCGCCGCCAGACTGGCCGGTACGACCGATCCGGATTACGGACAGGTGCTGGCCGGCGGGTTTTTCAGCGGGCCCATCGTCCGCGATCGCGCGTTCTTGTTCGGCGCGGTTGAGCAGGGCGTGAAGCGAACGAGCTACGTCGATACCTCACCGGTCATCGCGACGTTCCGGCCCGCGGATCCGCTCTCGTGGCCGATTTCGATGACGCTGCCGAAGGCCTTCATCCGAACCGACATCAACGTCGGGCGCTCAAATACGCTGGTCGTCCGCGGGGGCTCGCAGACTAGTCGCGCGAACGACACTCAGCGAGAGGATCAAAGCGCTCTCGAGCGAGGTCGATCTCTCGTCGTCCGCCTGTCGACGATTGCTGCGCTCGACACACAGGTGCTGGGTTCGTCGGGGGTCAACGAATTCAGAATGCAGGCAGGGCACGGCGACTTCGAGACGAGCGTTGCCGGTTATTGCCCAGGCTGCGCCGCATTGAACTACCCGGACGTCAAGCTCGGCAAACCGACCAATGCCCCGCAAGGCTTCCCCAACGATCGAGCGCAGGCAGCCGACGTGCTGACCTGGCTTGTGGGTCGCTCGAGGCAGCATACGCTCAGGTTCGGCGCCGACTTCGATTTCGCTCAGGACTCCGGAAACAACCCCGGTAACACGACGGGAATGTACACATTTCAAAAGGACTTGCCGTTCAATCCCTCCGATCCGAATTCCTATCCGACGCGGTTCGTTCAGAATCTCGGCGACGCGTCATTCAACGTGCATGAGGCCATTCTCTCGATGTTCGGCCAGGACGAGTGGCAGGTGACTGGCCGCGTAGCGATGAATGCCGGCGTGCGGTGGGATCACACCGCATGGCCGGTGCCGTCGGCCACGCACAACGATGTTGCGCCGCGGATCGGAGTATCGATTGACCCCTGGAAGACGGGCACCACGGTGTTCAGAGCGGCGGCTGGCCGGTACTATGACGAGACGCAGCTGCCGATCGCGCGCGACGGGCAGACGGGGTTTGTGCAGATCACGATTCAGAATCCCGGATACAGTGGCGATCCGACGCACTTCGATCCGTTCAGTCCAAATCCTCGCGGGCCGGCCAGCGTGCAGTACTCCGTGTATCGAGCCTCGGTAATGCAGACGCCGTACACCGACCAGTTCAGCGTCGGGATGCAGCATCAGATCGGTGAGGGCGTCGGTCTGTCGATCGACATCGTGCGCGCGCTTGGGTATCACCTCCCGGTCGGGGGAGATCTCAACTATCCCGATCCGATCACGCATCTGCGGCCGGATCCGACGGTCAGCCAAGTCATCGTGACCGAAACGCGCGGGCAGTCGTGGTACACAGGCCTGCAGATCGGCGTGCGGACGAACCCGTCGCGCGCCTACAGCGCCTCGGTCGCGTACACGTTATCGTCAGCGGAAAACGACACCGACGGCGCTGGAGCGTTCCCGCAGGACGGGAACGACGTCCTCGGAGATCGCGGACCTGCGGCGACTGACGCGCGGCATACAGTATCGGCCAGCAGCGTCCTCGAACTGCCGTTCGGGTGCCGGCTCTCGGCCTTGCTCACCGCCACGAGCGCGCTTCCGTACAACGAAACGACCGGGCCTGTCGACGCCAACCATGACGGCGTGTCGGGCAACGAGCGGCCCCCCGGCGTTCCACGCAACTCCGAACGCGGATCGCCGTACTTCAACCTCAATCTCCGGTTCTCCAAGACGATCGCGCTCGGCAAGCCGCGCCTCGAGCTGCTCGTCGAAGCGTTCAACGCCACCAATCACGACAACTGGACCGGCTACACGTTTGTCGTCGGCCGCGCGAGCTTCGGGCGGCCCGGCAACGCCGGACCGCCAAGGCAGCTTCAACTCGGCGCGCGCATCACTTTCTAGGGAGATCGTCATGGCTGTCACGATCGGCACGCTTCTCGGTCGCCGTTACCAGATTCTGGCCCTGCTCGGCGGCGGCGGCATGGGCGAGGTGTACCGCGGTCGCGACACGGAGCTCGGGCGCGATGTGGCGATCAAGGTCTTGCCTGCGGCCGTCGCCTCGAACGCGACCCGCCGCGCGAGATTCGAGCGCGAGGCACGCGTCATCTCGCAATTGAGTCATCCCAACATCTGCGCCATCTACGATGTCGGCGAGCACGATGGCCTCCCGTACCTCGTGATGGAGTACATCGACGGTACGACGCTCGAGCAGCGTCTGCGTGCGGGTGCGTTGCGCTGGCCGGCGGCGCTTCAGATCGGCATCCAGATCGCGTCCGCCGTGGCCATCGCGCATCGGCACGGCATCGTCCATCGCGATCTCAAGCCAGCCAACATCATGCAGACCGGGTCGACCATCAAGCTGCTCGACTTTGGCATTGCGAAGTTGGTCGACGATGAGCGGGAGAACCGAGCCGAGGCTCGGACGGTTGGCTTGACGGAGGAACACAAGATCGTCGGCACGCTGAACTACATGGCACCCGAACAGTTGGAACGACGTCCGATCGACGGACGCGCCGACATCTTCGCGCTGGGGGCGTTGCTGTACGAAACCCTGACGGGACGCAAAGCGTTCGACGGCGCGAACTCGGCCAGCGTGACCGCCGCCGTGATTGCATCGGATCCGCCTCCGCTGTCGCCACCGACCTACAGAGGTCCGACGGTACCGCAGGCGCTCGAGCACATCGTGCGCCGTGCGCTCGCCAAGTCGCCCGACGACCGGTGGCAGACGGCAGACGACCTCGCGCAGGAACTGGAATGGGTGGCCGAGGACCCGCAGCGTGCGTCCGCGCCGTTGCGATCGACCTCGTCCGCTTGGCGTGTCGCCGCGTTCGTCATGACTGCCGCGCTCGTGATGGCGACGGGTGCGTGGGGCGGTTGGCGCTTCGGTCGACCGCGGCCCGTGCTGACGACCTTCACGATCGCCGCGCCGGGTGGGACGCAGTTCGGCACCGGGATGGGCAAAGTGGCAGTCTCGCCGGACGGGAGCAAAATCGCCTTCGTTGCCCTCACGAAGGCCGTGCCGAGCATCTGGTTGTACGAGCTCGATTCGGGTCAATCTCGACAGCTCCCCGAAACGGACGGCGCCCAAGATCCGTTCTGGTCGCCGAGCAGCCAGTCACTCGGCTTCTTTGCCGACAATGGCGCGGTCATCAAGCGAATCGACGTCGCCGGCGGCCCGGCCCGAAAGGTCACCGACGTGAAGATCGAGCGACCCATCGGCCACGAAATCGGTGCCTGCTGGATGCCCGGCGACACCATCGCCTTCCCGCTGAGCGACGGTCTCTACAGAGTTCCGGCGACAGGCGGAACACCGTCGCTTTTCATTCGACCCGACCCGAGTCGCAACGAACGCGGCATGGCTTGCTCTTTTCCAGTCGGCGCGGGGCGCCTTCTGTATCGAGTGCGCGGCATATCAAACTCTTGGCACGACTTGGTGGGCGGTGCGAGCGGCAATCCGATCGCCCTCCCGAACATCAAGTCGACCGCCGTGCCGGCCGCTGGTTATCTTCTGTTCCATGATGGCACGAGACTCCTGGCACAACCTTTCGACGACCAGAGTTCTGAGCTGCGCGGCCAGCCCGTCGAGATCGCTCCAACCCTCGATATCAACCTGGCCAACTATCGAGGGAATTTCTCGGCATCGGCCGACGTCCTTGCGTACTTCCCCGAGACTGCAGGGGCGTGGACCTGGATCGATCGTTTCGGCCACCGGTTCGACACGCTGACAGGGTCTGGCCGCTTCGGTCAGGTCGCGGTAGCGCGAGACGGCTCGAACCGCGTCGCCCTCGGTCTGATGGACCGGACCGGTCAAGGGCATGGACAGATTTGGATGCAAGACGGGCAGGGACGCCCGTGGCAGCTCACGCATGACCTCGCCTCCGGTTCTGCGGTCTGGTCTCCGGATGGACGGTGGATCGCTTATGAGAGACCCGTCCCCGGCGGCGGCTCGGGACAGCAAGTCCACGAATTCCACCGCACCTCGTCAACCGACGCGGGAGAGGATGACCTGATCCTTCAGCGCAACGGCCCGGCTTTGCCACTCGACTGGTCGCGCGACGGCCGCTTCTTGATCTACAGCCACCGGGGAGACATCTGGGCTGTCTCTCTGCTCGATCACATGCCCCGCCAGATCACCAATGTCGGCATCGTGGACCGAGCCGCGCGTCTCTCCTTCGACGGACGCTGGCTGGCCTACATGATCCCCGACAAAGGGCAGCACAGCGTTTGGGTGCAACGCTTCCCTGATGGAGAAACGCCAACTCGAGTACCGGGCGCCGATGGCTTCGACCCGGCCTGGAGTCCAGACGGTCGCGAGCTGTACTACATGGGATTCGATGG
This sequence comes from uncultured Solibacteraceae bacterium, assembly GCA_964419785.1. GTDB lineage: Bacteria > Acidobacteriota > Vicinamibacteria > Vicinamibacterales > SCN-69-37 > DATEGZ01. Next base: position 29,074 of record CAYQRM010000216.1, read on the forward strand.
AACGCTCATGGCTGTTCCAATGAGCGTCAGTGGAGGAGCGCAGCCCGTCTTTGGAGCGCCCGTGGGCTTGTTCAGCATCTTGCCCATGTCGATGAGCTTCAATCTGCACGTGTTTTCCGTCGCCCCGGACGGTCGATTCCTGGTCGCTGAGCCCCCGATCGCCAGCGACCGCATCATCGTGACGGTCAACTGGACGGCAGCCATTCGCCCGTAGCGTCATGTCTCTCGCCGCCGGGATGCGCCTGGGCCCATACGAAGTTGTGTCGGTCGACAACACGACGGAGGGCGAGGTGTATCGCGCACGCGACACGCGCCTCGGCCGCAACGTCACGATCAGGATTCTGCCGGCCGGGATTGCAGAAACGCCAGATCGCCGTGCCCGCCTCGGAGAAGCGATCCACAAGATCGCGCAGCTCAACCATCCCAACATCTGCGGCATCCTCGATAGCGGGGAGCAGGATGGCGTCTCCTTCCTGGTCATGGAGCGGGTCGATGGCGAATCGCTCGATGCGAGGCTTCGCGCAGGACCGTTGCCGTGGCGCACGGCGCTGACAGTGGCGGTACAAATCGCCGCAGCGCTCGATGCCGCGCACAGACAGGGCATCGTGCACCGGTCGCTCGAGCCTGCAAACATCGTCGTCGTCGGCTCGGCCGTCAGGCTCCTCGACTTCGCGATCACCACGCTTGCCGCGCCGGTCGATGAAGGCAGGAAGATCACAGCCGAGCACTCGGTCGACGGAACGGCGAACTACATGGCGCCCGAACAACTCGACGGGCGCGAAGTGGACGCGCGGACGGACATTTTCGCGTTGGGCGCGGTGCTTTACGAGATGTTGACCGGTCGCAAAGCGTTCGACGCCCAAAGCGCCGCGGCCGTGAGGACGGCGGTCATGACGGGTAAACCCGCACCGATCCGCGAGGTCCCAAGTGACGCCGCGCCGGTTCCGCCGGCGCTCAACCACATCGTCCTGCGCGCGCTGGCGAAGCGCCGGGAAGATCGCTGGCAGACCGTGCGCGACCTGCAGCACGAGCTGCAGTGGCTGCTCGACAGCTCGGCGCGGCACGCAGCGGCGTCAACCTCGGCGACCTGGCCGCGGCGACTTGCGTGGACGATCCTCGGAACCGCGCTGCTTCTGGCGATCGGCGCCGCGATCGGTCGAGCCGCGTGGCTTCAGTACGCGAGCCGTCAGCCGGCTCGTGTTCTCACTTTCAACGTCCCTCCGCCGGAGGGCACGCAGTTCCAGTCCGACCCGGCGAGCTTCGCGGTGTCGCCCGACGGCCGGAAGATCGCGTTCGTGGCGATGGAGAACGGCCGATCCAGACTGTGGTGGACAGAACTCAACGAAACCGACGCGAACCCGATTCCAGACACCGAGAACGCCAGCGCGCCGTTCTGGTCGCCCGACAGTGAATCCATCGGCTTCCTCGCTACTTTGGAGGCGACGATTAAACGGGTCTCGATTTCCGGCGGGCAGGCGCAACGAGTCGCTGTGTTGAGCTCGCCCGCCGGGCTCGATCTGACTGCATGCTGGTTGCCTGGCGGCAGCATCATCTTCAAGCAGAGCGAAGGACTATTTCGTGTTCCGGCCGCTGGAGGTGCTGCGGAGCTCGTTATTGCGCGGCCGTCATCCGCGCCGAGTCCGTTAGGCGCTGGATCGTTCATCTATCTCGTTCACGCTGCTGCTGAATTCACGCGCGAGGGACAAATAGAGAATGGAGGCCGCGCCGGGACACCCGTGCCGTCCGTTCATTCGAACGCTGTCCTCGCTGCGGGCTATCTGATCTTTCGTCAGGACGCGGCGCTCGTGGCGCAGAAGTTCGATGAGAGGAAACTCGCGCTCGTCGGCAGCCCGGTCGTGCTCGCGACGCACGTGGCCTACGATCCGGCGACGGCGCTGACGGCATTTGCCGCTTCAGACGACGTGCTGGCGTACCGCCAGAATGGGCCTGGCGACAACATCACCGTAGTCAGCAACTGGCGGGCACGCGTTCGGTAAGCTCCAGGTTCAGTCCGGGAGGCTGCCTGCCCGAGTATGATTCCGGTGCAGTCGGAGGTCGCATCGATGACGCGCGCTACCAGGCTCTCCGTGGTGCTCACCCTCGTTCTGGGCGGAATCGCAATCGTTAGCGTCAGCGAGCGTCCGGCGCGCGCCCGACAAACGCAGGCGCCCGCCGCACCCAAGCCGCCGACCGAGGACATCGGCTTCGGGCCAGTGGAGCCGTGGACGCTCACGGTGGCCGATCTCAGCCAGGCGCAGGTCGGAGACTTGCTGTCGACCCTCGATCGGCTGCTCGCCCGCCAGTCGGACCCGGCGAAGTGGAGGACCGAGGTCGGCCTCCACTTCTGGCGGTTTCAGAACCGAATCGAGCGCGGCCGCACCACGGATGCCGAGCGCGCGACGATCGCCGCGCACTTCGACGCCATTGCAGCGGCGCACCCGGCCGACCGTGAGTACGTCGATCGCCGGAAGTGGCTGGCGCTGAACGTCGGCGTCGGACGCGCTGTGCCAGACATCACCGGCAAGGATCTCGACGGCGCGTCGTTTTCGCTCAGCGAGTATCGAGGCAAGATCGTGTACCTCATCTTCACCGGCGAGTGGTGCGGACCATGCCGGAGCGAGTACCCGTATCAGCGGCTCATGCTAGAGCTCTACAAAGGCAAGCCGTTCGCGTTGCTCGGTGTGAACAGCGACGCGAAGGTCGAGACGGCCAGGCAGGGCAAGGTCGACGCGAGGCTGCCGTATCGGTCGTGGTGGGACGGTTTCGAGAAGAAGAGCACCGAGGGGCCCATCGCGACCGCCTGGGGTGTGACCGGTTGGCCGACGACGTATCTGATCGATGCGAAGGGGACGATCCGCTTCGCCGGAGCGCGACACGAGGATTCGCTGAAGGCGGTCGCACAGCTCATGGACGAGCTCCCTCACCAGAAGTAGCGGGCGCAGCCTACGCCCGCGCCGCCGGCCCGCCGAATCGCGCGATCACCGCCGGCGACGATCAATCCGATGAAGAGGGATCCGATGAGGATTCCGATCGGTTGACCTTGTTCACCCTCCTTTTTCGGAGAAACGTCAGGAAATGCCCAGGCTTTCTGACGCTTTCATGCACCAAAGTTGTCGAAGCGGGGTGACCCATGGCCGCGAGGATCGCTGCTGTTGCATCGGCCGCTCTATTCGTCATCGCTTGCTCGAACTCTGGTTCGGGAACCGGGCCGAGCAAGATCCTGAGCTCCCTGACCATCTCGGGGCCTTCATCGATCGCCCCGGGCGCGACGGGCACTTTCGTTGCGACGGCGCACTTCAGCGATGGCAGTTCGGCCGATTACTCAAACAATGTCGGATGGAGCTCGACAAACCTCGAGGTGCTGATCCCCGGTACCGGCGGTCACGCCACCGGGCACGATGTTGGGGAGGCAGAGATCAGAGACAGATCGTCTGGCCACGATCTCGGCGGGCGCCAACGTGATGGTCGTGCCCGCAGGAACGTTTCGCTTAACCGGACGCGTGCTCGTCGGCGGCACTCCGCTCGCCGGCGCGACTGTGTCGATCGCGTTCGGCACGGGAACAGGCGCAACGACCATAACCGATAGCGACGGCCAATATCGTCTGTACGGGGTTGCCGGCGTCGTCCAAGTACAGATAGTCGATTTGAAATACATCTCACTTCAACAGTCGGTGACCGTGAGTAACAACACGGTTGCCGACTTTACATTGACACCTTCCCCGACTCTGCCTTCTCCGCCACCATCTTCCCCGACTCCTCCCAACCAGCCGACCGGCGGATACGAGCTGACCGGGGTCGTCATTGGAGACGACGGCCGAGTGCTCTCCGGCGCGAATATCCATGTCAATTTTCAGCCGGGCGGGGGCGGCCATTTCATCGGCGTATCGACGGTCGCCGACGCCGCGGGAAGGTACGATGTCTCGTTCAACGCTGTGCAAGGCAGGTATCTGGAGGGCGCCACGGCACTCGTGTTCGTCGACGCGGATGGCTATGAGAACGAGTTCCGATGGTTTCGCCCGACGTCGGCGGCAGGCTTGCAGACACTCGATGTTCATCCGCGGGCGATCAGACAGATCAGCGCTGGGGAATCGACATCAGTCACGGTCACGCCTGATGACACGCTCTGTGTCAACAACGCTCAGGACTTCCCGGGTCTTGGTCCGGACTACTTCTGTCGAACTGTGCGCATCGTCGCGTCCTCTTCCGGAGTCGTGACGATCGAGGCCGTGCCGCAAGACGGTCAACCGAGGCCGCAACTCGAAACGGAGTTCACGACCGCTTCGGGCGAGGACGTTGGCAATCCGCGCGTCATGAGCGTGACAGCCGGGCAGATCGTCAAAGCCAGCATCGAGCTTCTTGCGGGACTGCCCGCTCAGACGTTCGAGCTGAAGACATCGATTGCGGCTCCTCGTGGGACGGCCGGAATACAAAAAAAAGGGCCGCGCGATGTTTTCGCGCGGCCCTCGAGAATAATCCCGGCAGTGACCTACTCTCCCACACAGTTACCCATGCAGTCACGTTCTTTAGTGGCGCGGGGCCCCACCCCCGCGCTTGGCCGCGGGCGCCGGCGGCTGTCCCGCCTCGCTGAAAAGTGCGATCTGTGTCTTGATGTGTGTGGGCAGCAAGTTTTGCCGGGGTACAAAAAAAGGGCCGCATCGTTGGATGCGGCCCTCGAGAATAATCCCGGCAGTGACCTACTCTCCCACACAGTTACCCATGCAGTACCATCGGCGGTAGCAGGCTTAACTTCCGTGTTCGGAATGGGAACGGGTGTGACCCTGCTCCTATGACCACCGGGAAACCTAATCTTCAGCCGGGGGGCTGCGCCCCCGCGGACCCGCTTACGCGCTCACTCGCGGGGCCCCTCGATCCCCACTCCGTTCGCGCGGGCCGCGCTACTGCGCGGCAAGAACAAAATCAAAATGTGGCGGCGGAACATACGCCCGCCGGCACGGTTGTGCTCGAGCGGCGGTTGCCCGCGCTCTTGCACAAGAGTTGGGCGTCGACAGTTGGTCGACGCCCGACAATGAACATCCTGCAAACGGTAGTTCTCCTCACCACACCACGCAGTGTTTGGATGCGTTGGTAAAAAGAATCAATGGTCAAGCCTCACGGCGGATTAGTTTCGGTAAGCTTCACGCCTTGCGGCGCTTCCACACCCGACCTATCAACCTGGTCATCTTCCAGGAGCCTTTAGGGATCTTGCGATCCGGGACATCTCATCTCGTGGAGGGTTTCACGCTTAGATGCTTTCAGCGTTTCTCCCGTCCGCACATAGCTACCGAGCGCTGCCGTTGGCACGACAACTCGTACACCAGAGGTGCGTTCAACCCGGTCCTCTCGTACTAAGGTCAACCCCACTCAAATGTCCTGCGCCCATGGCAGATAGAGACCGAACTGTCTCGCGACGTTCTAAACCCAGCTCACGTACCGCTTTAACCG
>CAYQRM010000217.1:0-13546 GCA_964419785.1 uncultured Solibacteraceae bacterium
TCGGGCGCTGCAGAACTTCTATCTGTATTACGGCGACAGCTTCAAGGTCGAATGCCCCACCGGCTCGGGGAAGCAGATGAACCTCTTCGAAGTGAGCACAGAGATCTCCGACCGGCTGACTCGGATCTTCACCCGCAACGAACAGGGCCGGCGACCCGTCTTCGGCGGGGCCGAGAAGTTCCAGACGAATGAGTACTGGCGTGACCACATCCTGTTTTACGAGTACTTCCATGGCGACAACGGCGCCGGGCTTGGCGCGAGCCATCAGACAGGCTGGACCGGACTCGTGGCCAAGCTCATCCAGCTGCGCGGCCTGCTCGATGCGAAGCGGTTGCTCGAATCGGGGAAGAGGGGCGCCTTCAGCCGCGAGACGAAAGTGGGCGCGGGCGCAGGAGCGGCCTGAGCGCCCCGCTGACGGCAAGGTGAGGTCGCGGGGTTTTGGTCCTGACGGCGGGCGAAGTCAACGAAGAAGAGTGGAGCGGGCTACGGGAATCGAACCCGTCTAGCTGGCTTGGGAAGCCAGAGCATTACCACTATGCTAAGCCCGCCCACCGGCCGCCATCATATCCGTTGGTATGCCCTTCACGCTTGCCGTCGAATGACGGCCAGGACCTCGTCGCGCTTTTGCGCCATGAGCTCCGGCGTCTTCGCTTCCAGATTGAGTCGCAGCAGCGGCTCGGTATTCGACGGGCGCACGTTGAAGTGCCAATCCGGATACTCGGCCGAAAAGCCGTCGATCTCATACGTCCTGGCGTCATGATAGCGCGCTCGAAGATCGTCGAGCCGCGCATTGACGGTCGCCATGTCGCCGACCTTCGTGTTGATCTCGCCCGAAATGAAGTACTTCGCGCGCAGCGGGGCCAGCAGATCGGCGAGCGTGGTCTTCTTCTTCGACATCAGCTCCAGGATCAAGAGTGCCGGAATGAAGCCGTTGTCGCAGTAGTAGAAGTCGCGGAAGTAGTAGTGGCCGGTGACCTCGCCGCCGAAGATCGCGTTCTCCTTGCGCATCCGCGTCTTGATGAACGCGTGGCCGACGCGATTCATGAACGCCGTGCCACCAGATTCGGCCACCGTATCCTTCACCGCGAAGCTCGCCCGCAGGTCGTAGACGATGTTCGCGCCCGGTGATTTGAGCAGAAACGCGTGCGCGAGCAGTGCCGTGATGAAGTCACCGGGAATGAACTCACCGGTGCCGTCGATGAAGAAGCAGCGGTCGGCGTCGCCGTCCCACGCGATGCCGATGTCCGCCTTGTCGGCCTTGACGCGCTCGACGATGTCGCGACGGTTCTCCTCGATGAGCGGATTGGCCTCGTGATTGGGGAACGATCCATCAATCTTGAAACAGAGGCGCGTGGTCTTGCACTTGAGCTTGTCGAACAGATGTGGCGCGACCAGTCCGCCCATGCCGCTGCCCGCATCGAGCACCACGTTGAACGGCGCGATGATCGCCGGATCGACGAAGGACATGACCTTGGCGATGTAGTCATGCAGCAGATCGCGCGTCTCGATCGCGCCCGATTGCGCCGGCTTGGCGGGGATCGTGCCCTTGGTCACCATCGCCGAGATCTCGCCGATGCCGGCGTCGCCCGAAAGCGGGACGGCGTCCTTGCGCACCATCTTGACGCCGTTGTACTGCTTCGGATTGTGCGAGGCCGTGATCTGGGCGCCGCCGTCGAGCCCGTCGCGCACGACGCCAAAGTACAGCATGTCAGTCGCGCACATCCCGTAGTCGATGACGGTGGCGCCCTGCTCGCGCGCGCCGGCGATGAACGCCGCGCCAAGCGCGGGCGAGGACAGCCGCATGTCGCGCGACACGCCAATCCGCTTCGCGCCGAGGTACGCGATGAACGCGCGCCCGATGTCGTGCGCGACGTGTTCGTCGAGCTCGCTGGGGTACATGCCGCGAACGTCGTACGCTTTGAAGATCTCTGGTGAAATGCCCATGGTCCCTATTCGCTTTGCGAGTAGTCCGTCACGACGGACTTATCGCCGAGAATCGCGTCGCCGATGGTCACATTGCGGCCAAACGTGCACGATCGACCCGCGAGCGTGCCCGTGAGACGCGCTTCGCTGTCGACCCAGGTGTTGGGCCAGAGGATCGCGCCCTCGACGATGGCGTCCTCCGCGATGTGGCAGTGCGAGCCGATGACGCTGTACGGACCCACCCGCGCGCCGCGCTTGATCGTGACTTCGCTGCCGATGAAACACGGTCCTTCGATAACGGCCCCGTCCTCAACGCGCGCGCTCGGCGCGACGACGGCCAGGCCCGCCTTGCCGTCGGACGGCGGAGCAACGAAGCGGCCGTCCATGATGTCGCGATGCGCCTGCCGGTACTTCTCCGGCGTGCCGATGTCGAGCCAGTAACCGCGGTCGATGTGCGCGACAAAGCGCGCGCGATCCTCGATGAGCGAGGGGAAGTAGCCTCGTTCGATCGAATACGCGGTGTCCTTGGGGACGCGATCGATCAGCGTGTCCGGCTCGAGCACGTAGATCCCGGCGTTGATCGTGTTGCAGCGAATCTGATCGGGCGACGGCTTTTCGAGGAACGCGAGGACGTTGCCGTCGGCGTCGGTTTCGACCAGGCCGTACGCCGACGGGTTCTCGACTGGCGTCAGCACGATCGTCGCTTTGGCTTGCCGCTCGCGGTGCAAGCGGATCACGGCGGGCAGATCGACCGACGTCAGCACGTCGCCGTTGAACACGACAATCGGTTCGCCGAGTCGATCGCCGGCGGCGAACCGGATCCCTCCGCCGGTCCCAAGAGGCGAGGGCTCGACGACATAGCGGAGGTGGAGGCCGAGATCGGAGCCGTCGCCGAAGACTTCTTCGATGCGTCGCGGCTGGTAATTGAGGCTCAGCACGACCTCGTCGATCTCCGGCACCTGGCGCAGGAGGTCGAGTTGATAGCGAAGAAACGGGCGATCGAAGATCGGCACGATGGGCTTGGGCGTGTTGAGCGTCAGCGGCCGCAGCCGCGTGCCCTTGCCACCTGCCAGCAGAATGGCCTTCATGTCAGCCGACCATCATAACAAGCAGCGGCGGGTTTTGCCGTACAATTGCCGATAGGACCATTGTGAACCTCCCGAACGCGATCACGCTCGGGCGCATCTTCCTGGTGCCGCTGCTGGTCGTGGTGCTGCTCACCGCGAGCGGACGCCCGTTTCTCGGCATCAATCGCGAGCTGCTTGGCGCCGCGATTTTCGCCGTCGCGTCGCTCACCGACTGGCTCGATGGCTACCTCGCGCGTCGGCGTCAGCAGGTCACCGGATTCGGCCAATGGATGGACCCGCTGGCCGACAAGCTCCTGGTCACCGCGGCGCTCATCTCGCTCGTCCAGATGAATCTGGCGCCCGCGTGGATGGTCGCCGTGATTCTCGGCCGCGAGTTCTCGGTGACCGTCTTGCGGAGCATCGCGCACGCGCGCGGACAGACCCTGCCGGCTTCGCCGATTGGCAAGGTCAAGATGGTCGCGCAGGTCGTGGCGATCCTCGTGCTGATTCTCAGCCTTGGCCAGCCGCGCGAAGTCTTCATCGTTGGCACCATCGCCCTGTGGGTGGCGACGATCACGGCGATTATCTCGGCCGTGGACTACTCGCGCCGGTTCAACGCGATGCTCGCGCGCCCGGCGACGCCCGGCGGTCCGGTGCTGACCACCAGCCGCGAACCGGAACGCGAACGCGATCGGATTACTGCTTGATCTTGATCGACGCCAGGCGCTGCTTCGCACGCGAGGCGTAGTCGCTTTTCGGGAAGGACTCGAGGATCTTCGCGTAGTTGGGCGCCGCCTCGGCTTCCTTCAGGCTCTTGTAATACGACTCGCCCAGATAAAAGTAGACCGCGTCGATCTTCGAGAACTCCGGGTCGTCCTTGAGCACGCCCTGGAAGCGCTGGATCGCGCCCACGTACCAGCGGAGCCGGAAGTAGCTCTCGCCAATTTCGAACTCCGACTCGGACAGCCGGTCACGCGCCGTGCGGCGGATCTTCTCGGCGTCTGGGCGGTATTTGCTGTCGGGGAAGCTCTTCAGAAAATTGTCGCAATCTCTCAGCGCCTCTCGGGTTTCGGTCTGGTCGCGCTGTGGCGAGAGCATCTGCTGCGATTCGGCGAGGCAGATCCTGTACTGCGCGTAGTCGGCGCGCGGGTTCAGCGGGAAGTACTGCAGGAACTCTTTGTACTCGTTGATGCCGAGCACCATCGAGTCCGCGTGGTGCTCGCCGATGTAGGAGTCGCCGACGCCGAGCTTTGCGTCCGAGCGATACTGGCTCTGCGGGTACGTGTCGATCAGCTTCTTGAAGTACTCGCGCGCCTCGAGCCACTTCTTTCGCTGCAGCGCGTCGTTACCTTTGTCGAAGAGGAACTTGTCGGCGTCCACCGACCCGGCGGCCGGCAGATTCGGATCCTTCGTCTTGCAGGCGGCCCCGAGGGCGAGCGCCAGCGCGGCCGCGACGAGCAACGCCGCGCGTCCGAAGAACGTTCGATGTCGAAGGCCAGTCGTCATTTCAGCGAGCTGCCGCCTTCAGCGTGCCTGCGAGCCACTGGTATTCCGCGGCGAGACCGGCCTCGAGAGTGTGCGCCGGACGGAAGTCGAGGTCCTCGAGGGCACGGGTCGTATCTGCAAACGTATCGCGCATGTCGCCTTTCTGGGGGTCTTCGCGGCGGACGTCAAGCGTGCGGCCGGATATCTGGGCGAGGCGCTCGAGGACCGAGTTGACGGTCACGCGGCTGCCCCCGCCGATGTTATAGACGGCGCCGGGCCGCCCGCGGTCGCCCGCGTCGGCCGTCGCCCGGGCCGCATCGGCCACGAACGTGAAGTCGCGCGTCTGCTCGCCGTCGCCGTAAATCGTGATGGGCTGACCGGTAATCGCCGCGCGGATGAAGCGATGGAACGCCATGTCCGGCCGCTGCCGCGGGCCGTAGACCGTGAAATAGCGAAGCGACACGGTCGGCACCCGATAATTGACGTAATAGAGAAAACAGAGATTCTCGGCGGCGAGCTTCGTCACGCCGTAGGGCGACACGGGATGAAGCGGCGACTCCTCCCGCATCGGGATCGCCGCCAGGTCCCCGTAGACCGATGAGCTCGAGGCGTAGACGAACCGCGCGAGCGGGCGATCCTTGACGGCCTCGAGCAGACGTTGCGTCGCCTCGACGTTGTGTGAGGTGTACACCGAGAACTCGGCGCCCCAACTGCGTCGCACGCCAGCCTGCGCGGCCAAGTGGAAGACGTGTGTCACGCCATCGAGCAGCGGCGTCATGTCCACGGTTTGCAGCGCCGCCTCGACGAATCTGAAGCGCGGCGTCGCCGACAACGTCGCGAGGTTCGCTTCCTTCTGCTCCCGCGCGTAGTAATCGGTAAAGCAGTCGATTCCGACGACGTCGGCGCCGCGCGCGGCAAGCTCGGCCGAGAGATGAGATCCGATGAAGCCGGCCGCGCCGGTGACGAGCGCTTTCACGCGAACGCCTCGCGGATTCTCTCCGGCAGCCGGCACGGGCGGCCGTCACGATCGAGCGCGGCGTGCACCGTGCGACCAACCGCCGCGACGTCGGCGTGGCCCTTGACCGTGACCTCGTAACTGAACGCCATCCGGATCGGCGACGTCATCGCGCCCTCCGTCCGCACTTCCAGCTCATCGTCGTATCTGGCGGGCCGGCGGTAGTCGCACTGGGCTTCGATTACCGGGAGGAACACGCCGGTCTCTTCCATCTCACGATACGTCCAGCCGAGCGAGCGGAGCAGATCGGCGCGCGCGACCTCGAACCAGACGAAATAATTCGCGTAGTAGACGACGCCCATGCGATCAGTCTCGGCATACCTCACGCGCAGCGACGTCACGGAACGAGGCTTCGCCATCACGCCTCAGGCGGCCACGCTTGCAGCGCGCCGCAGGCCGCGGGTGGCCTCGGCCGCGTCGGGTGTGCCGAAGACGGACGCGCCTGCGACGAGGATCGAGGCGCCCGCCTGGACGATCGCCGCCGCGTTCTCGCGATCGACGCCGCCGTCGACTTCGATCACGGCGCTGCCGCGCGCAGCCGCAATCATCTCGCGCGCCTCCGCGATCTTGGCCAGCGAATGGGGGATGAACGTCTGGCCGCCGAATCCTGGATTCACCGACATCACCAGCAGATGATCCATTTGCGCGATCACGTCACCGACCATCAACACCGGTGTCGAAGGGTTGATCGCGACCCCCGCTTTGGCGCCAAGCGATCGAATGTGTGTGAGCGTGCGATGCAGGTGCGGCAGCACTTCCGCGTGCACCGTGATCATCGCCGCGCCGGCGTCTCTGAACGCTTCGAGATACCGATCGGGCTCGCTGATCATCAAGTGGACGTCGAGCGGCAGTTTCGTAACGCGCTTGAGCGCCGCAACGACCGGCGGGCCGATCGTGATGTTCGGCACGAAGTGCCCGTCCATCACATCGACGTGCACGAAGTCCGCGCCGCCGCTCTCGATTTTGGCGACCGCATCGGCCAGGCGCGCGAAATCCGCCGACAGGATGGAAGGAGCGATGCGCACCATCAGCGGCTGACCTCGATCTGCACGAGCTCGCGATCGCCGATCTGAAATCCGGCTTGCGGCGTCTGGCGGATCACGATGCCCGGCGGAATGCCAGGGTAAGGGACGTAGACCGCGGGCGCGACCCGCAGGCCACGCTTGCGGAGCAGATCGAGGACGATCGCGCCGGGCGTGCCGATGAGATCCGGCATCACGTAACTGACGCCGTCCTGGCCGCGGTTGATGAGCAGCGTCACGGCCGCCGCCCGACTCCGCGCCGGCGGGTCCTCGGCGACGATGGTGTTTTCGGGATATTCGCCCGATCGAATCTCAGCGCGGCCGACGATCTGGATGCCTTCCTGCGTGAGCGTCAGCTCGGCCGTCCGCTCGGGTTGGCCGATGACGGTCGGAAGGACAGGATCGCGCTGGCCATCGCTCACGCGAATTCGCACCGCGCGGGCGCGGCGGAGCGTGGCGCCCGGCTCAGGATCTTGCGACAGGACGTGATCGCTCGGCACTTTGGGATCCGGCCGGCGTGGCGGTTCTTCTCTCACGAGCAATCCGACGTTGGCGAGCAGGCCGGTCGCATCGCTCACCGTCTTGCCGCGCACGTCAGGCACTTTCACCTCGCGCGCGCGAGTTGTCACGCGAATGGCCGTCAGGAAAAACGCCGCGAACGTCGCCGAAAGCAGCGCCACCAGCACGAAAAAGCGTCCAGCCCGCCATACCCGCGATCGAATCGGTCTGGTCGGTCGTTCGGCGGGCCCGACCCGGCGTCCGGCCGGGCGGCCCGCTTTGGGCGTGGAGAGGGGCATCCTGTCGGAAAAAAGTGTACTACGCCGCTCGATGCCTGACCAACAGCGTGGCGAAGAAGGCATCGAGGCCATCGCGGAATGGGAGCGTCCTCAGATGGCCGTGCTCGTCGACGAGCTCGGCGCCTGACGCCACGGCCGGGCCTGGATCGATTCGGGCCTCCGCGAAGTCCGGGTGCGTGTCGAGAAACGCCCGGGCCACGGCCTCGTTCTCTTCTGGTTCGCTCGAGCACGTCGCGTAGATCAGCCGGCCGCCGGGCCTGACGGCAAGCGCCGCCTGGGCGAGCATGGCGCGCTGCGCCGCCGCGAGCTGGGACAGTTGTTCCGGCTGGCGCGACCATTTGAGGTCGGGATCGCGCCGCAACGTGCCCAGGCCCGAGCAGGGCGCGTCGAGCAGCACCGCGTCGAAGACGTCCCGGAAGGGAAGCGGACGCGACACATCGAGTTGAAGCACCGACGCATCGACGCCAGCCCGCTCGAGCACACCTTTCAGCACCCGTAGCCGCGTGGCTCGCTGGTCGGACGCGACGAGCGTGCCTTGACGGCCCATGTCCCGGGCGATGACCACGGTCTTGCCGCCAGGCGCGGCGCACGCGTCGAGGATCCGCTCGCCCGGTTGCGCGCGGACGACGTGGCCGACGACTTGGGAGCCTTCGTCTTGAATCATCAGGGCGCTGGACAACTCTTCGGGCAAACGTCCCGCCGAGCCGGGCGGTAGCCGAAACGCATCGATGACCCAGCGTGCGCGCTCGGCGCTGATTCCAGCCGCTTCGAGCGCGGCCGCGAGATCGGCCATGGGCAGCCGGCCGGTCGGCGCCAACGTGACCGTCGGCGTCTCGTTGTTGAATCGGCACCAGGCTTCGGCGGCGGCGAACCCGTGTCGATCGAGCCATCGCTCCGCCAGCCACGCCGGATGCGACAACGTCGTCGCGAGATATGCGACCTGACGCGCTCGCGAATCGGTGTCTTTCGGCCGTCGCGGCAGGGCCTTCGGCGGCCGACGGCTGGCGAGGCGACGAAGCACGGCATTGACGAAGCCCGTCGCGCGGGCGTGGCCGAGCGCCCGTGCGAGCTCGACCGACTCGTGCACGACGGCGTGCGGCGGAATGCGATCGAGATGGATGAGCTGGTATGCGCCCAGGCGAAGGACCGTCAGCACCGCGGAGTCGATATCGGCGAGCGGCCGCGTCATGCACGCGGCGAGCCACGCGTCGAGCTCGTTCCGCCACCGCAGCGTGCCGGCCGTGAGCTCGAGAAGCAGTCCGCGATCGCGATCGTCTTCAACGCTCGGGCGGTGCCGCTCGAGCTCCACTGCGAGGGTCGTTCTTCCGCGATCGATCGCCAGCAGCACCCGCGCCGCCGCGAGCCGGGCCGGCGTCACGCTGGCGGCTCCAATAAGGGCACGAGCTCCTCGCCAATCGCGACGCGCCGGCCGTTGAGAAACGCGGCGACGCTCATGGCCGCGCGCCCGGCCTCTTGAAGTTCGAGAATGCGCACGCCTCCGTTGCCGGTGGCGACCGTGAACGAGCGAGCATCAACCGCGACGATCGTTCCAGGCGTTCCGATATCGCCGGCCCGATCAGTGAGCGAGGATCGCAGGAACATCACGCGACGGCCCTTGAGCATGGCGCCGGCGAGCGGCCAGGGCTGCACGCCGCGGATGTGATTGTGAATCTCTTCGGCGGAGCGCGACCAGTCGATCACGCTGTCGCGGCGCGTGAGGCGCGCCGCATACGTCATCTGGGATTCGTCCTGTGGCGTCTCGGCCACTGGACCCGTGGCCATCCGGTCGATCGTCGCGCCCGCGAGATTCGCTCCAAGCGTTGCGAGACGCGCTTCGAGCTCGCGGCTCGTCTCGCTGGGCCCGATCTGCGTTTCTGCACGCGCGAGCATGGGACCCGCATCGAGCGCCAGCACGACGCGCATGATCGTCACGCCCGTTACGCGATCGCCGGCCATGACCGCACGATGCACGGGCGCGGCCCCGCGCCAGCGCGGCAAGAGCGACGCGTGCACGTTGATCATGCCGAGCCGCGGCAGATCGAGCAGCCACTGCGGCAGCAAGCGGCCGTACGCGGCCACGACGCCGAGGTCCGGCGCGAGCGCCTCCAATTGGCGCGGCCAGCGGCTCTCGCTCAGGCGCTCTGGCTGGATGACGGGGAGTCCGTGCCCGAGCGCAGCGACCTTCACGGCTTCGGGCTGGACGTGCTGGCCTCGGCCGCGCGGCCGGTCCGGCTGGGTCACGACGCCGACGACCTCGTGAGGCGAGGCGACGAGCCGCTCGAGCGTGGGCACGGCGAAGTCCGGCGTGCCGAAGAAGAGCAGCCGCAGCGCCATCACCACTTCCCGGCGCGCTGAAGCTTGCGAATCTTTCGAACGATCAAGTCGCGGCGAATGCCGCGCAGTCGATCGATGAACAACAAACCGTCGAGGTGATCGATCTCGTGCTGCAGCGCGCGCGCGAGCAGCCCGGTGCCTTCGATGACTCGTTCTTTACCATCGCGATCGAGCGCCTTGACGACGGCGCGCGAGGGCCGCGCGACGGTGGCGGAGAATCCAGGCAGACTCAGGCAGCCTTCGTCCTCGAGCTGCATGCCGTCGCGCTCGACGAACTCTGGATTGACGAGCGTGAAGAGCTCGCCCCCGCGCTTGCCGACACTCAGATCAATCACGGCCACGCGCAGCGAGACCCCGACCTGCGGCGCGGCGAGACCCACACCGGGCGCTGCGTACATCGTGTCGATCATGTCGGCGATGAGCCGCTCGAGCGACTCGTCGAACGCGGTGACGGGCGCGGCCGGCTGATTGAGGCCGGCCCCGCCGTATCGGACGAGGGGCCGGAGCATCAGCTCTTGTCCGGATGAGGCGTGAGTCGCGCGGCGATCGCTGTCTGCAGCCGCGACCACGCGGCGTCGACCTCGCCAACAGTGTCCGCGCCCAGCTTCTCGAGCAGCGCGTCAGCGAGCACCAGGGCGACGACGGCTTCGCCGACGACGGCGGCGGCTGGCACGGCGCAGACATCGCTCCGTTCAATCGTCGCAGCCGCGTCAGTCATGGTCGTCAAGTCTACGGAGCGCAGCGGTTTCATGAGCGTCGAGATGGGTTTCATCCAGGCGGTCACGCGCAGATCCTCGCCGTTGGTGACGCCACCTTCAAGACCGCCCGCGTTGTTTGTGGGTCGTCGGACGCCGGGAATCGTGCCTGACGGCTGTCCGGCGGCCGGTACGATCTCATCGTGTACCTTCGAGCCCGGGAGGTGCCCGACCGCCGCGGCGCGTCCAAATCCCATCGCTTTGATCGCCGGGATCGACATCACGGCTTGAGCCAAACGCCCGTCGAGTTTTCGATCCCAGTGGACGTAGCTCCCGAGCCCGGGCGGCACGCCGTGGACGATGACCTCGAACGCGCCGCCGACGGTGTCGCCGGCTTCTCTCGCCGCGTCGACAGCCGTCCGCATCGCGCCGGCCACCGATCGATCAACACATCGCACATCGTCATCTGCGGCCAGCGCGTGCGCTTGCGCGAACGACACGGCGAGCGGATCGGGAAGCGCGGCACCTCCGATTTCGATGACGTGACTGGTGATCTCGATGCCGTATCGCGCAAGAAGCGTGCGCGCAATGGCGCCGGCAGCCACGCGCGCGGCGGTTTCGCGCGCGCTCGCGCGCTCGAGGATGTCGCGCAGGTCCTCGCGGGCATATTTCAGGCCGCCAGCGAGATCGGCGTGACCGGGCCGTGGGCGCGTGACGGACGGCCGACGCGCACCGGGCAGGGCCTCGTCGGGCGTGGCGTCGAGCGACATCGTGTGCTGCCAGTTGGTCCAATCGCGATTGCGGATCACAAGTGCAATCGGACCGCCGATGGTTTCGCCGCGCCGCACGCCGGAAAGTATCTCAGCGCGATCCTGCTCGATGGCCATGCGGCGTCCGCGCCCGTAGCCGAGCTGACGCCGCGCAAGATCGGGCGAGAGGTCATCAGCGGTGAGCGGCAAGCCGGCGGGCACGCCCTCGACGATCACGACCAACGCCTGGCCGTGTGATTCACCGGCTGTCAGAAAGCGCAACATCGGCGGGCCATTCTATCGAACTTTCTGCAATGCCCGGGCGAGAGGCGGCGTGATTCCGACGTGGGAAGCGGCTCGCGTCTTGCAATGATCAGGCGCGTGGCGCGACCTGACACCGGCGACGAGGGGAGCGCGGCGATGCGCGCGAAGCAAATCGGCGAGTACGTCGGCAAGGTGGCCGGCGCGAACGCGCGATCCACTCGAGTCCTGCGCTTTGGCAGCAGCGCCACTGCGCGCGACGTCGTTCGCGCGGCTGCGGAGGTCGTCCGCGCATGCGGGTACGAGACGGTCGTGTCGAATCGAGGCGGGAACGGAGTGCCCGCCGCGACGAACCCACACGCGCATACCGTCGTGTTCGTGGAGGATGAGCGCGGAGCTGAGTCTGCCCGCGAGATCGTGCGCCGACTTTCGCAGACGAGCGCGCGAGCTCATCTCATCGTTGACCTTCGTCCCCCACGAACCGATCCGCCCATGCTCCCGAGACCGGCCGCAGTGCGCGAGGTCATGCCCGCGTACGACGCGGGCGCGCCGGGATCGAGCCCGTGCCACGTCCGCTTCGATCGCGCGACGGCGCTCTTGAGCCGTAACCGCGCGGCCGCAGGAGAGCGTTGGCTGCGTGCGGCCGTCGAAAGCGCACGTCGGCATCACGACGAAGACGCTGAAGCGCGTGCGCTGGTGCTGCTGATGCGCAGGTGTGGGTCGCACGACCACTGGCGAGACGCCAAGCGTCTCGGCACCGAAGCGAGCAATCGACTGAGGAGGTGGAGCGCGCGCGTGGCGGTAGGCAGCGAGCTGGCGCACGTGCTGATCTCGATCGCCGAGTTGTCCGCGGCCGAGGGGCTCTTGAGCGGTCTCGCAGCTGAAGCCGCGCTATCTGGAGGATTGCCGCGTGCCTTGCGGGTCCGGCTGGCCGAAGTCTTCTTGTGGCAAGGCCGCTTCGAGGAGGCGACCGCGCAGATGCCGCCCGGGCCAGTTGAATCGAGCGATGAGGCCTTGGTCTCCGGCCTCGTGACATGGGCCACAGGCGGTTCAGCAAATCTGTTCGCCATGGCAGACCTCGCCGGACAGATCGGGCGATCGCGGCTCGCCGTGGCGTGTCTCGCCGAAGCACATCTCGGCGTCGGGCGCGCGGACGACGCGCTCGCGCTCCTTCAGCCCGCACGTCGATCCAACGGCGCCGCGCTTGAAGATGCGCTGCTGGACCACTTACGACGGGCCTCGAGCGAGACAGCGCGCCCGAGTCGCGAAGGCCCGAGCGAGTTCGTGCGGCGAACTGGTGCGCGCGGATTGGAGCGTTGGGGACTCAGGAGGATGGGTGTGCATCTGGTTCATGCGATTCCGGCGCTCTTGCACATCGTTCATGACGCCGAGGACGAGCTGGCCGCGCTCGTCGCCGCCTGCGGCTGGGTTCGATCGAAGGTGAGTGCGGAAGCTGCGGCCTTTGTCGCGACTGAGGAAGGACCGCGCCTCGTCGCGGCAGACGGCTTCAAGGAGCGCGACCTGGCCACGCCTTTCTTTCAGGACGTGCTGGCCTCGTCTGCGGGAAGAGCGGTGGCGAGCGGCTCGACCGTCTTGGTCTCCGTGCCGGTCCGCGCGCACGGCTCGACGATCGGGCTGGTCGTCGTTCAAGGGCGATCGGAGGAGGCCGGATCGCTGTCCGAGGCCGCGACGCTGCTGGCGTCGCTCTGCGGTCCCGCGATGCGAGGCCGGCTGGATGCGATCGGCCTCGCCGCGTCCGGCCGCACGCTCGCGCCTGAGATTCTCGGCGAGAGCGCCGGGATCGGTGCCGTGCGGGAAGCGATCGCTCGTGCGGCGGGCACAACGTTCCCTGTCTTGATCGAAGGCGAGAGCGGCACAGGGAAGGAGCTCGTCGCGCGCGCGCTCCATCGCCTCAGCGGGCGCCGCGACCGGCGCATGTGCGCGGTCAACTGCGCCGCGTTGTCAGACGAGTTGGTCGAGGCCGAGCTCTTTGGCTACGTGCGTGGCGCGTTTACCGGCGCGGTCGGCACACGTCCAGGCCTGTTCGAGGAAGCGCACGGCAGCTCGCTGCTGCTCGACGAGGTGAGCGAGCTCTCGGCACGCTCGCAGGCGAAGCTGCTTCGCAGCTTGCAGGAGCGTGAGATCCGGCGGCTTGGCGAGAACGTGCCTCGTCCCGTGGACGTCCGCGTCCTCGCGGC
>CAYQRM010000218.1:0-31762 GCA_964419785.1 uncultured Solibacteraceae bacterium
CATCCCGACATAGGGTGGATACGCGCCGTGCGCGGTGATGACGCCGCCCGGCCCGAGGCACACGACGTACAAGTCGCGATCGGCGAAGGGCGGCTTCTTGGCGGTGAAATCGGCGAGCGCCTGCTTGCGGCCGACCGACTGATAGTGCGCGACGGCTTTGTCGAGCATCGCCTTGGCTTCCGCCAGCGTGGCGCGCGGCGGTCCCGCCTGCGCGAGAAGCGCGGCGGGCGCGGCGAGCAGGACCGCGACGAGGGATCCCGCAACGAGGGCGTGCGGCGTGTTCATGGATGGCCTCCCGGTGGCGCCATTCTTGATCCACGCGCGGCGAGGTTCAATCGGCTCTACGCGCGCAGCCGATACGTCCCGGGGGCGGGCATGATCGCGAAGCCTTCGGCGACGAGCGCGCGCGCTCGCTCCGCCCGGACGGTCATGCGCGCGCTCCAACGACCACGCGCGCGCGATGCGTGTCCGGCAAGAACGCGGTGAGCAGACCGAGCGCGGGCAGGAACGAGCACAAGCGGTAGACGAAGTCCATGCTGGTCGCGTCCGCGAGCCAGCCGAGCGCGGCGGCCGCCAGGCCCGCGACGCCAAACGCGAAGCCGAAGAACAAGCCGGACACCAGCCCCACGCGCCGCGGCGCCAACTCCTGCGCGTAGACGAGAATCGCCGAGAACGCCGACGCGATGATCAGTCCGATCACGATGCTCAGCACCGCCGTCCAGAAGAGATTGACGTAGGGGAGCACCAGCGTGAACGGCAGCACGCCGAGAATCGACACCCAGATCACGACCTTGCGTCCGATGCGATCGCCAATCGGGCCGCCGGCAAATGTGCCGGCCGCCACGCCTGCGAGAAAGCCGAACAGATAGAGCTGCGACGCCTGCACCGAGACCTGGAACTTGTGGATCAGAAAAAACGTGAAATAGCTCGTGAGGCTCGCAAGGTACACATACTTCGAGAAGACGAGCACCAGCAGAATCGTCATGCCTCGCCGTACTTCACCTCCGGGCAGGCCAGGTCCGGCCTCCTTCACCGTCGCGGCCGCGCGCTTCATGCCCGTGTGCGAGTACCACCGCCCGACGCGCCAGAGAATCGCGATGCCCACAATCGCGAAGATCGAGAACCACGCAATGCTCGACTGACCGCGCGGTGCCACGATGAACGCTGCGAGGAGCGGGCCGAGCGACGACCCCGCGTTGCCGCCGGTCTGGAAGAACGACTGCGCGAATCCGTGCCGCCCGCCTGATGCCGCGCGCGCGACGCGCGATGACTCCGGATGGAAAACCGCCGATCCGATCCCAATCATCGCGGCCGCCGGCAGAATCAGCGCGAAGCGATTCGCCACCGACAACAGTAACAATCCGCCCATCGTTGCCGTCATGCCGATGGCGAGCGAGTACGGCTGCGGCCGCTTGTCGGTGACGTAACCGACGACGGGTTGGAGGAGCGAAGCGGTGGACTGATTGGCGAGCGCGATCAGCCCGATGTGCCAGAAATCGAGGCCGAACTGCATCTTGAGAATCGGATAGACCGCCGGCAAGAGCGACTGCATCAAGTCATTGAGCAGATGACTGACCGTGATGGCCGCGAGGACGGTGAAGGCGGTGCGGGAGGCGGGCGTCGACACTGCGGGACCGACTCGCCAGTATATCGTCCGTGCGTGACCCGCTAGGATCAGCCGCGATGGTGCTGGGCGTGATTGGAATCGTGGCGCTCGTGCCGTTTGGCCGTCTCTCGGCCGAGCGCGCGGCGTCGCACTAGCCGCCGCGCGTGTGCATCTCGAGGTGCGCGTCGCGTTTGAGCACGCGGAGCGGGATGAACGCGCCGCGGTCACGAACGGCGCGGCGTTCCTCGGCGCCGCGATCCGCGCGGCCTTCCCAGACAGCCTGAATCAATCGAAGCAGCGTCTCGCGTGACGCGCCGGCGCGGAGGGGTCGCCGCAGGTCCGTGCCGTGCTGCGCGTAGAGGCAGAGCAGCAGCACGCCGTCCGCCGTGATCCGTGCGCGATCGCACGTCCGGCAGAACGGCTGCGTCGTCGAGGCGATGATCCCAAACGTGCGCCCGTCGGGCAGACGGAAGCGCTCGGCTGGCGCAGACGACGCCTCGCCGACTGGAATGATAGGACCGTAGTGATCCGTGAGGCGCGCCAGAACTTCCGCGCGCGAAACGACGGCTTCGGGGCGCCATTTCGTGGCACCGCCGACATCCATGTACTCGATGAAGCGCACTTCGGCGTCGACCGTTCGTCCGAACTCGAGCAGGTCGACGAGCTCATCGTCGTTGTCACCGCGGGTGACGACGGTGTCGAGCTTGAGGCCGGTGAAGCCGGCCGCGCGCGACGCGTCAATGCCCGCGAGGACCCGATCGAGCACGTCCATGCGCGTGAGCCGCTGAAAGCGATCGCGCTTCAGCGTGTCGAGGCTGACGGTGAGCCGATGCAGGCCCGCGCGCTTCAGGTCGATTGCCGCATCGGCGAGCAACACGCCGTTGGTCGTCAGCGCAAGGTCACGCAGCCACGGGCGCGCGGCTAGCTGGCTGACGAGGTCCGGCACATCTCGGCGCAGTAACGGCTCGCCGCCCGTGAGGCGAAGACGATCGACGCCTACTTCCGCCATCAAATCGGCGACGCGCACAATCTCCTCGAACGACAGCACATCCTCGCGCGGCAGCCAGAGGTACTCGTCCTCCGGCATGCAGTAGTGGCAGCGCAAGTTGCACCGGTCGGTCACCGACAGGCGGAGGCTCCGCAGCGGGCGCGAGAGCGTATCGGTGAGGGGCATTACGAACATTCTAGTCGGGTACGTCGGGCGCGTCAGGTTCTCGGAACGCACTGGCGCTGTCAGCTTCTTTCAATTTGAATAAGATGACGCAACTCGGGTTCGCGGACCCGTTGTACCCGTCGTACCCATCGTACCCGTCGTACCCGTCGTACCCGTTGTACCCGTCGTACCCGTTGTACCCGTTGTACCCGTTGTACCCGTCGTACCCGCTTGGAGGCTTCCGTGAGAATGCTGCGACTCGCCGTGGTTCTGCCGTTCGTGTTGAGCGTGGTGTTGACCGCCCAGGGCCGGGGCGGCCGCGGCCAGGGCGCCGGGCTGCTGCCGCTCAACTTGCCGGCGGATTCGGAGAAGGTCACGGCGCTTAAGACCGAAGCAATCGGCGAGATCGATCGCATGAAGGACTTCACGCAGCAGATGGTCGATCAGCTCTACAGCTACGGCGAGCTCGGCTTTCAGGAGATCGAGACGCACAAGTACCTCGTCAACGTGCTGAAGCAGAACGGTTTTGAAGTCGAGGAAGGGGTGGCCGGCATTCCGACGTCGTTTCTCGCGACGTGGGGCAACGGCAAGCCTGTGATCGCGCTCGGCTCGGACATCGATGGGATTCCGCAGGCGTCGCAGAAACCTGGCGTCGCGTATCACGATCCGATGTTCGAGGGCGCGCCCGGCCACGGCGAGGGTCACAACTCGGGGCAGGCGGTGAACATTACGGCCGCGATCGTGCTGAAGAAGATCATGCAGCGCGAGAAGCTGCCCGGCACGATTCGCATCTGGCCGGGCGTCGCCGAAGAGCTGCTGGGATCGAAGGCGTATTACGTCCGCGCCGGCCTCTTCAAGGACGTCGACGTCGTGCTCTTCTCGCACGTCGATCGCAATCTCGCCGTCGCGTGGGGCGATCGCGCGGGCACGGGGCTGATTTCGGTGCAGTACAGCTTCAAGGGCGAGTCCGCGCACGCGGCCGGCGCGCCATGGCGCGGCCGTAGCGCGCTCGATGCCGTCGAGCTCATGGACGTCGGCTGGAACTTCCAGCGCGAGCACCTGCCGATCTCTCAGCGCTCGCACTACGTGATCACCGACGGAGGCAATCAACCCAACGTCGTACCGCCGACCGGCGCGGTCTGGTACTACTTCCGCCAGACGACCTATCAAGGCATCAAGGATCTGTGGGCGATTGGCGATCGCATCGCGAAGGGCGCGGCCATGATGACCAACACCGAGCTCTTACCCGACAAGGTACTCGGCGCGGCGTGGCCGCAGCATTTCAACCGCGCGATTGCGGAGGTCGCGCAAGCGAACATCGACAAGGTGGGCTTGCCCGAGTGGAGCGACGCCGATCAGACGCTGGCCCGCGCCGTGCAGAAGGAGATCGGGGTGCGCGAGACCGGCCTCGCGACCCGAGTCACACCGCTTCAAGGTCCCGTGAGTGAAGCCGACAACACGGGCGGCGGATCGGACGACATCGGTGACGTCTCGTGGAATGTCCCCACGATCACGCTGCGGTACCCGTCGAACATTCCCGGCTTGCCCGGACACAACTGGGCCGACGGCATCGCGATGGCGACGCCCATCGCGCACAAAGGCGCGACCGCGGGCGCCAAAGTCCAGGCGATGACGATGATCGATATCGTGATGAAGCCGGAGGTCGTCGCGGCCGCGTGGGACTATTTCAAGAACGTCCAGACCGCGACACAGAAGTATGAGCCGCTCATTCGTCCCGAAGACCAGCCGTCCATCGATCTCAACAAGGAAGCGATGGCGCGCTACCGCGAGGAGATGAAGAAGTACTACTTCGATCCGACGAAGTACAAGACGTACCTGGAGCAGCTGGGCATCACGTATCCGACGATCAAAAAATAGGTACCCGATATAATCGTGAGTCCAATGCTTCGCCCGTATCGCGGCCGACTGCCGAAGGTGCATCCGACCGCTTACGTGGACCAAAGCGCGCAGGTCGTCGGCGACGTCGAGATTGGCGCCGACAGCAGCGTCTGGATGAACACCGTCGTCCGTGGAGACGTGAATTTCATTCGCATCGGCTCGCGTTCGAACGTGCAGGACGGGACGATCGTGCATGTCATGCACGACACGCACCCCACCCGCATCGGCGACGATGTGACGATCGGTCATGCGGCGATCGTGCACGGTTGCACGATTGGCGACCGCGTGCTCGTCGGGATGGGCGCGACGCTGCTCAACGGCGCAACCGTCGGCGAGGACTCGGTCGTCGCCGCCGGCACGCTGCTCACCGAGGGCTTCGTCGTCCCGCCGCGCTCGCTCGTGATGGGCAGTCCCGGCAAAGTGCGCCGTCCGCTCACCGACGCCGAAGTCGCCGAGATTCTCGAGTACGCGAAACGGTACGTGCGGTACAAGAGGGATTACGAGTAGGGCAGAGGGCAGAGGGCAAAGGGCAGAGGGCAGAGGGCAGAGGGCAAAGGGCAAAGGGCAGAGGGCAGAGCGGAGCAAGTCTCGGTGGAGTGAGCAAGGGGTCTGGCGCCGACGGCGTCAGCCAGGCCTGACTCGTCGTTGGAGTGAGGAAGGGGTCTGGCCCCGATTGGCGTGAGCCGGGCCTGACTTGTCGTTGGAGTGAGGAAGGGGTCTGGCCCCGTATGGCGTGAGCCGGGCCTGACCCCCTCGGCTCGCTCGAAGCGATCGGTTGACTGAGAGACAGATGATTAGTGCGATCCGAGGTACCCACGACATTTTGCCCGGCGAAATTGCCAAGTGGCAGTTCGTCGAGCGCGTCGCGCACCAACTGTGCGAGCGCTACGGCTATTACGAGATCCGTACGCCCGTTATCGAACGCGAAGAGCTCTTTTCCAAGGGTACTGGCGAGACGACCGACATCGTCCAGAAAGAGATGTACAGCTTCACCGACAAGGGCGGTGAGCGCGTGACGCTGCGTCCGGAGGCCACACCGAGCATGGTGCGAGCCTACGTCGAGCACAACCTCGAGCAGACGCTGCCGTCGGCGAAACTCTACGCGATGGGTCCAATGTTCCGGTACGAGCGGCCGCAGAAGGGCCGCTACCGCCAGTTTCATCAGCTCGACGTCGAGGTGTTTGGCTTGAACGATCCGGCGATCGACGCCGAGGTGATCGACCTCGCGTGGTCGCTCGTGACAGATCTCGGTATCAAGCGCTCGGAGCTCGTCATCAATTCGGTGGGCTGCGCGGCGTGCCGGCCGACATTCGCCGCCGCGCTGCTCGAGGCGCTCGGTAACGACTTGCCGAAGCTCTGCCAGGACTGCCAGCGGCGCGCGAAGACGAATCCGCTGCGCATCTACGACTGCAAGGTGCCGGCCGACCAGCCGATCATCGATCGACTGCCGCACTCGGTGGATTTTCTCGACGAGCCCTGCGCGACGCACTTTGCGGGCGTCAAGGCGCACCTCGACACCTTCGGGATTCCGTGGCGGGTGTCGCACCGGCTCGTGCGCGGCCTCGATTACTACACGCGGACGACGTTCGAGATTCTTGGCGCCGTGGCGTCGGGCGACGCCGAAGACGCCGAATCGCTCGGCGCGCAGAATGCGCTGCTTGGCGGCGGTCGCTACGACGGGCTCGTGAAGGACCTCGGCGGTCCGGACCGTCCGGGTATCGGCTTTGCCGCAGGCCTCGAGCGTCTCGTCCTCGCGCTGCCGCACGATTTGAAACTCGATCCGCCGGCCGTCGCGTGCGTCGTCGCGATCGGTGACGATGGCCGGAAGGCGGCGCTGACGCTCCTGCGCGAGCTTCGGCGCGCGGGCGTGGCCGCGGTGATGGAATTCGAAGCGAGAAGTCTCAGAGCGCAGATGAAGCGCGCCGACCGTGTGAAAGCGCGCGTGACCGTGATTGTCGGCGGCGACGAGCTGGCGCGAGGGGAAGTGACGTTGCGAGACATGTCGACTGGAGATCAACGAGCGGTGCCGCGCGCCTCGGCCGTGGACGCGATTCGGAAGGCCGTAGCATGAGCGAAACCCCGCAATCGTACCGCACGCACACGTGCGGCGAGCTTCGTCCCGCCGACGTCGGCAAGCAGGTCGTGCTGCTCGGCTGGGCGCACCGTGTGCGCGATCTGGGCGGCGTGCTGTTCATCGACGTGCGCGATCGCCACGGGCTGACACAAGCGGTAATCAAGGCCGGCAGCCCGGCGGCTGAGGTGGCCGCGCGCGTGCGCTCGGAGTTCGTCCTCGCCGTTCGCGGCACCGTCGACGCGCGGCAGCCAGCGACCGTCAATCCAAAGCTCGATACCGGCGGCGTCGAAGTTGCCGTGGTGTCGCTCGAGATCCTCAACGAGGCCCGCACGCCGCCGTTTGCGGTGAACGACGATGCGCCGGTCGCCGAGGAGATGCGCCTGCGTTATCGCTACCTGGATCTGCGGCGTCGATCGCTGCAGCAGAACCTCGTGCTGCGGCATCAAGTCACGCTCGCGGCGCGCCGCTTTTTCGACTCGCAGGGGTTTCTCGAGATCGAGACGCCCATCCTCACGCGATCGACGCCCGAGGGCGCGCGCGATTACCTCGTGCCGAGCCGCGTGCACCACGGCGAGTTCTTCGCGCTGCCGCAGTCGCCGCAGATCTTCAAGCAGATCCTGATGATCTCGGGCCTCGATCGCTACATGCAGATTACGCGATGCTTCCGCGACGAGGATTTGCGCGCGGATCGCCAGCCCGAGTTCACGCAAATCGACGTCGAAATGTCGTTTGCCACCGAAGAGCTCGTCTACGGCGTCGTCGAAGGCGCGATCGCCGCGATGTTCGAGGTTGTTGGCCACAAGGTTGAGACTCCGTTTCCCCGCGTCGGCTACGACGAGGCGATGCGCCTGTACGGATCGGACAAGCCTGACCTTCGGCCGGGCATGCCGATCTCGGACGTGAGCGCGACGTTTGCGGACTCGCCATTCGGGCCGTTCCGGGAGGCCGTCGAGAACGGTGGCGTCGTGCGCGGCTTCGTCGTGACGAGCGGCGCCGCGTACTCGCGCAAAGATCTCGACACGCTCACCGAGCAGGCGCGTCAGTTTGGCGCGAGCGGACTGGTGTGGGTGCGGTTCGCGCAAGGCGCGATCCAGAGCTCCGCGCTGAAGATCGCCGGCGAGGCGCCGCTCAGACAGGCCTTCGACGCGGCCGGCGGCCGCGAAGGCGACTTGCTCCTGCTCGCGGCCGGCGAGGAGTCGCTCGTTGCGCGCGTCTTGGGCCAGCTGCGCCTGGTCGTCGCCAAGCGGCACGAGCTGTTGCGCGCCGACGATTTCCGCTTCGTCTGGGTCACGGAATTTCCGCTCTTCGAGTGGAATCCGGACGAGAAGCGCTGGGACTCCATGCACCATCCGTTCACGTCGCCGCGCCCGCAGGACGTCGGCCTGCTCGAGTCGGCGCCGGATCGCGTGCGCGCCCGCGCGTACGATCTTGCGCTCAACGGATCGGAAATCGCCGGCGGCAGCATTCGAATCCATCGCGCCGAGGTGCAGCGGCAGGTCTTCCGGCTGCTCGGCATCTCGGACGAGGATGCGAAGGCGCGCTTCGGCTTCTTCCTCGAAGCGCTCGAGTACGGCACGCCCCCGCACGGCGGCATCGCCTTCGGGCTCGATCGCATCGTCGCGCTCATCTGCGGCGAGGCGTCGATTCGCGAGGTGATCGCGTTCCCGAAGACGGCCCAGGCCGTCGACCTCATGGCCGGCGCGCCGTCGCCGGTCGACGAGCGGCAGCTGCGCGAGCTGCACATTCGGATCCGCGATTAGGCATGAAGAGCATGAAGGGAATGAAGCACATGAAGGTTGCAATTCACTTGCGAGGCGCCGTCGATCTGACAGCCCGGCGGAGCCGGGCGCGATTGAGCGGAGAGGGTCAGACACAAGAGCCGGACTGAGCATCCATTCGCTCTTGTGTCTGGCCCTCTCCGCTCAATCGGCAGGCCGCCTTCGGCGGCCGTCAGATCGACGGCGCTTCGCGAGGGTCTCTTTCAGGCCTTCATGACCTTCATTTCCTTCATGACCTTCATGTCTACTGACCGCCGTGTCCCAACAACTGCCTCGCACTAGCGCCGGATCGAGCGCGCCGCGTCTGGGCGTCGATCTCGGCGGAACGAAGATCGCGGCGGTCGTCCTGTCGCGTGACGGCAACGTCTCGTGGGAGCATCGCGTCCCCACGCCGCGCGACGACTACGACGCGACGATCGATGCGATCGCCCGGCTCGTCGCGGACGGCGAGGCGGCCGTGCGCGAGTCCTGTACGGTCGGGCTCGGCATTCCCGGAGCGATCTCTCCGGCCACCGGCCTCGTCAAGAACGCGAACTCGACGTGGCTCAACGGCCGCGCGTTCAAGCCGGACCTCGAGCGCCGGTTGAACCGGCCGGTGCGGATGCAGAACGATGCCAACTGCCTGGCGATTTCTGAGGCGACCGACGGCGCAGCCGCTGGCGCGCGGATTGTTTTTGGCGTCATTCTCGGCACCGGCGTGGGCGGGGGCGTGGTGGTCGACGGACAAGTTCTGACCGGCGCCAACGCGATCGCCGGCGAGTGGGGCCATAACCCGCTGCCGTGGCCGGAAGACGATGAGCGGCCCGGACCCCCCTGCTACTGCGGACGTCGCGGCTGCATCGAGGCGTTTCTTTCGGGGCCTGCGCTGGCGGCCGACTACGCGCGTCGCGGCGGCGAGTCGATCCGAAGCGAAGCGATCGTCGCTCGCGCGGCGCGCGGCGAAGCACTCGCCTCGTCGGTGTTCGAGACGTGGGAGCGACGCTTCGCGCGCGCGCTGGCGACGATCATCAACGTGCTCGATCCCGATGTCATCGTCGCTGGCGGCGGCCTCTCGCGTGTCGATCGCATTTACACGAACGTCCCGCCGCGGTGGCGCGACTGGGTGTTTTCCGATGAGACGGTCACGCGGCTCGTCCCGGCGCGGCACGGCGACGCCAGCGGGGTCAGAGGTGCGGCCAGGTTATGGACGTGAAGAGCGCTCGTCGGGTACATCGGAGGCGGGGACGTACCTGACGTACCTGACGTACCTGACGTACCTGATGTACCTGATGTACCTGATGTACCCGGATTTTCTCGTGCTACTCTGATCTCACCGGATGCCCACCTCCGCCCTGCGCCGCATCACGATGCCTGACGACGGCATCGAGACGCTGTTCGGATCGCTCGACGAAAATCTGCGAAATCTCGAGTCCGCGCTGGGCGTGCGGCTGAAGACCAGCGGCCACGACGTCGTCATCGAAGGTGCGCCCGAGCAAGTCGGCCGCGCCGAGCGGGCGTTCGAGCAGCTCGCCGATCTGTTGCGCGGCGGATTTCGCTTTGGCGCCGGCGACGTTCGAACGGCGGCGCAGCTCCTGACGACGCAGCCGACGATCGACCTGCAGGATTTCTTTCTCAAGGGCGGCTCGAAGTCGATTGGCCGCCGGCAGGTCGCGCCCAAGACCGTCAACCAGCGGCGCTATCTCGAAGCGATCGATCAGCACGACATCGTGTTCGGCGTCGGTCCAGCGGGCACGGGCAAGACCTATCTCGCGATGGCGCAGGCCGTGGGCTATCTCCTGTCGAAGCGCGTGTCGCGCATCATCCTCGCGCGGCCGGCGGTCGAGGCCGGCGAGAAGCTCGGATTTCTTCCCGGCGATCTTCAGGAGAAGGTCAACCCGTACCTGCGCCCGCTCTACGACGCGCTCTACGACATGATTGACGTCGAGCGCGTCGAGCGGCTGCTCGAGCGCGGCGTGATCGAGGTGGCGCCGATCGCGTTCATGCGCGGACGCACGCTGAACGCCGCCTTCGTGATTCTCGATGAAGCGCAGAACACCACGTCCGAGCAGATGAAGATGTTCCTCACGCGCCTCGGATTCGGATCGAAGGCGGTCGTGACCGGGGACATCACGCAAATCGATCTACCGTCCGGACGCGTGTCGGGACTGATCGAGGCGCTCAAGGTCATCGACGGGATCGACGGCATCGCGACCGTGTACTTCGACGAGCGCGACGTGGTCCGTCACGCGCTGGTGCAGCAAATCGTCAAGGCGTACGAGACGTACGGAAACCAGAACAAAGCCTGACATGCGAGCGCGTCACGTTCGAGGCCGCTCTCGCCGCCTGCGCGTCGCGATCACCGACGCGCGCGGCCGTCCCGTCGCGTCGGCCGGCCTTGGCGTCTGGCTCGAGCGCGCGGCGCCGGCGCGCGCGCGCGGCGACGTCAGCATCGCGCTCGTCAACGACGCCCTGATTCGCCGCCTCAACCGCGAGCACCGCGGCAAGGACGTGGCGACCGATGTACTGTCGTTCCCGGCACAGCCCCAGGCTGCAGGGCCGGGGCCTGATCTCTTTCTCGGTGACCTCGCCATCGCCACCGGCGTCGCCCGCCGTCAGGCCCGCGAGCACGGCCATGCGCTCGGCATCGAGCTGAGAGTGCTGGCGCTTCACGGCTTGTTGCACCTGCTCGGATACGACCACGAGACCGATCGCGGCCGGATGGCGCGTGCCGAAGCACGTCTGGGCCGCCGCGCCGGGCTGCCAGCGGTGTTGACCGGCCGGGCATCGCGGAAGGGGCGCCGCGCATGATTGTCGTCCTCGTCCTGCTCGCGGCGGCCGGGCTGCTGTTCTTCGCGGTGGTCGAGCTGGCGTTCGCGCTGCTCATGCGGTTGCCTCAGCGGCTCGAGGCCGAGCGCGAGAGCGAAGGTGACGCGCTCGCCGCGTACCTCGACGACCCACTCAAATTCTTCGTCCCCGCGCGCGTCATGCGCGGCGTCCTGCTGGTCCTGGCGGTCGCGCTTCTGTCCGATCCGATCGGCACATCGTGGAGCGGCATCCTCACGCTGTTCCTGAGCGGAGCGGCGATCGGCGTCGGCGTTGGTCAGGTACTGCCGGCGATCATCGTGCGCCGCGTCGGGTCGCCCGAGCGCGTGCTCGAGGTCTCTCTGCCGATGTTCACGGCCGTCGCGAACGTGCTAGGACCGATCACGGCGCTCATCATCGCCTGGGTGGGATCGGCCGAGCCGCGCGGCGAATCGAACAGCGCGCGATCGACCGCCGCGCCGACGCTTCCGCTGACGACGCCGACCACGACGCCCGCGCGGGCCGACGAGAGCCGGCTCTTGCGATCGGTGGTCGATTTCGGCGAGACGCTCGTGCGCGAGGTCATGACGCCGCGGCCCGACATCGTCGCGGTGCCCGCGACCGCGACGATCGCCGACCTCCGCAAGCTGGTCGAGGAGCAGGAGTACTCGCGCCTGCCGGTGTACACCGAGAACCTCGACAACATCGTCGGCCTCGTCGTCGTGAAAGATCTGATTCAGATGATCGATCCGGCCGTCAGCACGAAACGCGTGTCGGAGATCATGCGGCCCGCCGCGTTCGTGCCCGAGACCAAGCGCGTCGCCGAGCTCTTGCGCGAGTTCCAACAGGGGCGTTTTCAGCTCGCGATCGTCGTCGACGAGTACGGCGGCACGGCGGGGCTCGTCACGGTCGAGGACGTCGTCGAGGAGCTCGTCGGCGAGATCCGCGACGAGTACGATCTCGACGCCGAGCCGATCGGCAGTGACGCGGATGGATCGTTCGTCTTCAGCGGCAAGGTCGCGATTAGCGAGCTGATCGATCGTCTTGAACTCGACGGGCTCGGCATCGAAGACGGCGGATTCGAGACCGTCGGCGGGTATGTGCTGACGCGCGTCGGACGCGTGCCGACGGCGGGTGAGAAGTTCTCGTTCGACGGATTGGACGTTGAGATCCTGGAGGCCGAGCGGCGCCGCATCCACAAGGTGCGCGTCAGGCGCATCCCCGCACCCGACGTCGCGCCGGAGACGTCGGGATGAAAGCCGGGCTCGTCTCGCTCATCGGCCGCCCGAACGCCGGCAAGTCCACGCTCCTCAATCGATTCGTCGGTCAGAAGCTCGCGATCGTGTCGGACAAGCCGCAGACGACCAGACATCGGATTACCGGTGTGCTGAACGCGCCTGGCGGGCAGATGGTGTTCCTCGACACGCCCGGCATCCACAAGCCGATGCACCGCATGAATCGCCGCATGGTCGACGCGGCAATCGACACCTTGCGCGAAGTCGACGTCATCGTGCTCGTCGTCGACGCGACCGCGCGGCCGGGATCGGGCGACGCGTTCGTCGTCAACCTGCTGAGGCGCGCGCAGGCGCCGGCGGTGCTGGCGCTGAACAAGGTCGATCTCTTGCACAAGCCGCGGCTGCTGCCGCTCATCGAGCACTACACGAAGATGTTTGAGTTCAAAGCGATCGTGCCGATTTCGGCGCGCACCGGCGACGGTGTCGCGGGCCTGCAGCAGGAGATTCTCGCGGCATTGCCTGAAGCGGCGCCGCTCTATCCCGACGATTACCTGACCGATCAGACCGAGCGATCGCTCGCCGCCGAGCTCGTGCGCGAGCAGGTCCTTGCCGAAACGCACGACGAGCTGCCTTACACGACCGCCGTCGTCATCGACCAGTTCGAAGAACCGTCCGGGCCGAAAGCGGTCTCGAAGATCTACGCGTCGATCCTGGTCGACCAGGAGTCGCAGAAAGCAATCGTGATTGGAAAGGGCGGCGAGAAGCTCAAGCGCATCGGTACGGCCGCGCGGCGTGGGCTCGAAGAGATGCTTGGCGGCAAGGTCTACCTCGATCTGCACGTCAAGGTGCGGACCGATTGGCGAGATGACGAGCGGCTGTTGGATCAGCTAGGACTGAGGAGGAAATGAGGGCAGAGGGCAGAGGGCAGAGGGCAGAGGGCAGAGGGCAGAGAGTTCAGCGAGCGGGGACTTCCGTCGTCTGCCTGATGTGCCAGGAGCCTTGGCGCTCGAGCACGTAGATGGTCTCTGGGACCTTGGCGGCAACTGCTGCGCGCGTCCGACACGCAATGACGGCTTCGCCGAGCGAGTAGCCTGGCAGGCTGCACCACAACAGGACGCCGCCCCACGAGTTGGCGCTGCCTGAGTTCGGCCCGCTCGAGGGGCGCATCCACAGACCGGGCTCGACCGACGGGACGCCGGGGACCGTTGGAACGTCCTCACTCGTCTTGTTGCGGTCGCCGAAGGCCACGATCAATCCGGGAAGCGGCTTCACCCAGTCGATCGTCTGCAATGCGACGCACGCATCTTCGGTCGCGCCGGGGCAGACAGGACGGGAGCGGTTGACCAACGATGGCCGCAAGGGAAAGGCGTCGGCAATGCTCTTCAGCACGTCGGCGTCCTCGAGCGAGAGACCAGACGAGACCGGCTGGCCTGTTGCGGTGAGCATGCGCTGGCTGCTTTCAATCAAGGCAGAGGCGGCCGCTGCGGGATTGTGGACCCCGATCACTTTCAGGGTCGACGTGCTTGGTGACGTCACGGGCGAGCCTTCCGCGGTCACCGGTGATTCATACGTGAAGATGTAGGTCGCGAGGTCTCCGCTCGCGCTTCGCCAGGATGCCATCCACCTGTGGATCGTGCGCTTGGGGGCCTGACGCCCGTCGACCCAGGAACCCCAGCCAACCACCTGGCTCGAGGGACTTCCGGGATTCAACACATCGGTTTGGAGAGCCTGCCACCCGGCGTGTCGCAAGCTGGTGTCGATCGTGGCGATCAGACCGGCCGCTGGAAACGACTGGTCCACGACGTAGCTGAGTTCGATTTGGCCCGGGCGCGCGGCAGTTCGTACGTCACGAGCACCTGCGTAGACGATCAGATCGGGTGGGACACTCTGGGGTGGCAGCTGCTGCCTCGCGCATCCGGCCACCAAGAAGACGATCGCCAGCGAGCTCCGGCCGATGCCATCGGTCATGAATCGGGTGATATCATAGGCAAATTGTGCGCCAGATGCAGAGGCCCGTCTGCATCGGCCATTCCGCATGCGGACCCACACCGGCGACGCCCTCGTACTCAGAACCTACCGCTACGGCGAGGCTGATCGCATCGTCGTCTTCCTGACCGAAGAGCAGGGGAAGAAGCGCGGTGTGGCCAAAAATGCCACGAACTCCCGGCGCCGGTTTGGCGCGGCGCTCGAGCCACTGACCCGCGGCCGCGTGACCTACGTCGAGCGCGAAACGCGCGACCTGGTGCGCGTCGATCGTATTGAGCCCCGACAGTCTCCGCTCCGCGCCACGGCCGGCAGGCCGCCAGGTGAGGCCGCACACGCTCTCGGACACGCCGCCTATTTCGCGGAGTTGCTCGACGAGTGGTCGCCCGAGAGCTCGCCGAACGAGCGGCTGTTCCGGCTGGGTGTCGCGATGAGCGACGCCCTCTGCCGCGGCGGGTCGGTCGAAGCGCTCGCACGCTATTTCGAATACTGGCTCTTACGGCTGGAAGGCGTGTATCCCGCGCTCGTCGTGTGTCCGCGATGCGGCCGGGCGACGCTCGGCCAAGGCGCGTGGCTCGCGATGGGCGAGCGCGCGTACATCTGTCTCGAATGCGGACACGGGCGTCCGCGTCTTTCGCCCGAGGCCGTGGCGTGCGTGCGCGGGTTCGCGCGCCAGGCGCCGGCCGACGCGGTCGCGTCGGACGTGCCGCCGCGCGTGCTGCGTGAAGTGGAAGGCGTGCACGACCGCTTGATGGCTCTGCATCTCGAACGTGAGTTGCGGTCCGCGCGGGTCGTGCGGGAGCTCGGACCCGAGTCGTGACGCTTCAGGACCTCATTCTCAAATTGTCGGACTACTGGGCCGCGCAGGGCTGCCTCATCCAGCAGCCCATGGACATCGAAATGGGCGCCGGGACGATGCACCCCGAGACGTTCTTGCGCGTGCTCGGCCCGCAGGCGTGGAACGTCGCCTACGTGCAGCCGTCGCGGCGGCCGGCCGACGGCCGCTTCGGCGAAAACCCGAATCGTCTCTTCAAGCACCACCAATTCCAGGTCGTGCTGAAGCCCGCGCCCGACGACGTGCAGGACTTGTATCTGCAGAGCCTCGAGGCGTGCGGCATCGATTTGCGCGCGCACGATATCCGTTTCGAGGAAGACAACTGGGAGTCGCCAACGCTCGGGGCGTGGGGCATCGGCTGGCAGGTGATGTACGACGGACTCGAGATCACGCAGTTCACGTACTTCCAGCAGGCGGGCGGCCTCGACCTCTCGCCTGTGTCGGTGGAGCTCACGTATGGACTCGAGCGCTTCGCGATGTCGTTACAGGGCGTCGATAACGTGTACGACTTGCAGTGGGCGCCGGGCGTGACGTATCGCGAAGTGCGGCTGCGCGACGAGATCGAGCAGTCAAAATACGCGTTCGGTCAGGTGCCGCTCCCAGACGGCGCGTTCGCCGAGTTTCATCGCGAGCTGTTCGATCGCTGCTACGGTTTTTCGAAGTCGCTCATCGACGCGGGGCTGGTGCTGCCTGCGCTCGATTACTGCTTGAAGTGCTCGCACCTGTTCAATCTGCTGGATTCGAGCGGCAGCATCGGTGTGACCGAGCGCACGGCTTACATTCATCGCGTGCGCCAGCTCGCGGTGGCGATCGCGAAAGCCTGGCAGGGCTCGACCGCTGAGCAGGGACAGGGAGACGATCATGGATCGTGAGCTCCTGCTCGAGATTGGCGTCGAAGAGCTGCCGGCGTCGTGGCTGCCGCCGCTGACCTCCGAGCTCGGCACGCGGCTGCAGGCGCGCCTCGACCAGGCGGGCCTCGGACCGACCGGCGGCGTCGAAGCGTTCGCCACGCCGCGTCGCCTCACGGCCTGCGTCACCGAGCTCATCGATCGCCAGGAAGATCGCGAAGACACGATCATGGGGCCGCCGGTCTCGGCCGCGTTCGACGCCGAGGGTCATCCGACAACGGCGGGGCTCGGCTTCGCGCGCAAGCTCGGCGCGGATTTCGACGCGCTCATCCAGACGGACACGCCTCGCGGCAAGTACCTCGCGTATCACCGCCGCATCCGCGGTCGCGCCACCGTCGACGTTCTGCCGGAAATTCTGTCCGCGCTCCTTCGCGACCTGTCGTTCCCGAAGGAAATGCACTGGGACGCGGAGCTCGGTGACGAGAAAGGCGAGCTCCTGTTCGGCCGGCCGATTCGCTGGCTGCTGTTCCTCTACGGCGGACGCGTGGTGCCCTTTACGATCTCGCGCCTCGCGACGGCCTCGAGCCCGCGCGTGCAGGACATCACCGCCGGCGCGGTGACGTACGGGCATCGGTTTCTGGCGACGACGGGCCGAGCGGGCCGCGCGATCAAAGTGCGCACGTTCGATGAGTACCGCAAGAAGCTCACGGAGAACTTCGTGCTGCTCTCGCGGATCGATCGCCGCGATCGGATCCTGCGCGATCTTGAAGCCCAGGCCCGCCGCCTCGGCGGCCGCGCGATGCTGCAGGGCAACGCCCAGGCCGAGGCGCTGCTCGAAGAGGTGCCCGATCTCGTCGAGTTCCCCGCAGTCGTGGCCGGCGCGTTTGGCGCGGAATTTCTGACGCTGCCCGCCGAAGTGCTCACGACCACGCTGATCCACCATCAGCATTTCTTTCCCGTCGTCGGCGCGAACGGATCGCTGATGCCGGCGTTCTTGGCCGTGACGAAC
Organism: uncultured Solibacteraceae bacterium; assembly: GCA_964419785.1. Taxonomy (GTDB): domain Bacteria; phylum Acidobacteriota; class Vicinamibacteria; order Vicinamibacterales; family SCN-69-37; genus DATEGZ01. The sequence goes on from CAYQRM010000218.1 coordinate 17,202, forward strand.
ACGCAGACGGCCAACGATCGCGCGATCGCGACCAACGCCGAGCGCGTCGTGACGGCGCGTCTTCGCGATGCGCGCTTCTTCTGGGACGCCGACCGCGCGATCGGTCTCGAACCGCGACTGGCGCGGCTCGAGACGGTGCTCTTCCACAGCAGCCTCGGGTCGTATGCGGCCAAGGCGGCGCGGATTGAGAAGCTCGCCGCGTGGCTCGCGACCGAAGCGTTCCAGCGTCCGGCCGACGCCGCGGCCGCCGCGCGCGCGGCCAGGCTGGCGAAGGCGGATCTCTCGAGCGACATGGTGCGCGAGTTCACCGAACTCCAAGGCACGATGGGCGGGATCTACGCGCGCGAGGCCGGCGAGCCTGAAAACGTCTGGCGTGCGATCTACTGGCACTACTTGCCGATCGCGGTCGAGGCCGACGCACCGCCGTCCGTGGCGTCGCTCGGCGCGGCCGGCGTGACCTGGGCTGCGGTCTCGTTGGCCGACAAGCTCGATACCATCGTCGGCCTCTTTCTCGCGGGAGAGCGGCCGACGGGATCGCGCGATCCGTACGGGCTGCGACGCGCGGCCCATGGCTTATTGCGAATTCTGCTCGATGCCGAGCCGCTCGCCGGCGCGCGCGTGCGAATGCCCCTCGAGAAGCTCGTGGCGCAGGCGGTGGCCGGCTACGGCATGGCCGACGCGGCCAACCGCGCCGAGCTGGACGAGCATCTCGGCGCGTTTCTCGTCGAGCGTCTGCACTATGTGTTCGAGGCGCGTGGCGCCGAGAAGCGCAGTATCCGCGCCGTCGTGTCGAGTCCGGCCGTCGCCCTGAACATCCCGGTGAGCGATCTGCAGGAGAACCTGCGCGCCCTGCCGGAGTTCGCGCGCTCGGAGCAGTTCCGGCAGCTGGCGACGGCGTTCAAGCGCGTGCGCAACATCGTGCGCGATGCGAAGGACGCCGCAACGGGTGCCGACGACAAGTGGAGGAGCGCGCTCAAAGAGCCGGCCGAGCGCGCCCTGCTCGACGAGATCAGCCGCCGTCAGCCGGCCATCGCGAAGGCCGTGGGCACCGGCTCGGGCTTCCGCGAAGCGTACGCCGAAGCCGCGGCGTTCGAGCCGGCCGTCGGCAAGTTCTTCAACGAGGTGTTCGTGATGGCCGACGACCCGGCGCTGCGCCGGGCGCGGCTGCGTCTGATGAGAGAGCTCGAGCACCTCATTCTTCAACTCGGCGATATTTCGGAAGTCGTCGCTTCGGAGTCCTAACGCATCATGGCAAAGACGAGCAAGTCGGCGGGCAAACCCAAGCGCTTCGTGTACTTCTTCGGCAACGGCAAAGCGGACGGCAATCGGACGATGCGCGATCTGCTCGGCGGCAAAGGCTCGGGCCTGGCCGAGATGACCAACGCCGGACTGCCCGTGCCGCCGGGCTTCACGATCTCGACCGACGCGTGCCGGCTCTACATCTCGTCGAACGGCAAGGTGCCGCCGGCCGTCGACAAGGAAATGCTCGAGCACCTCGCGAAGCTCGAGAAGACCGCGAAGCGGACGTTCGGATCGAAAGACAATCCGCTGCTCGTCTCCGTGCGCTCCGGCGCGAAGTTTTCGATGCCCGGCATGATGGACACGATCCTCAACCTCGGGTTGAACGACGTGACCGTCGAAGCCCTCAAGGCGAAGACCGCGAACGGCCGGTTTGCGTTCGACAGCTATCGCCGCTTCATTCAGATGTTCGGCAACGTCGTCCTCGAGATTCCGAAAGAGAAGTTCGAGCGCGAGCTCGAGGCGGTGAAGAAAGCGAAGGGCGTGAAGGAAGATCCGCAGCTCGATGAGATCGCGCTCCGCGAAGTCGTCGAACGCTACAAGAAGGTCGTCAAGACCGAGGCGAAGCGCGATTTCCCCCAGGACCCGATCGAGCAGCTGCGCCTGGCGCGTAACGCGGTGTTCCGCTCCTGGCAGAACCCGCGCGCGAAGGAGTACCGACGCATCTACGAGATTCCCGATTCGATTGGCACGGCCGTCAACGTCCAGGCGATGGTTTTCGGCAACACGGGCGACCGGTCGGGCACCGGCGTCGGCTTCACGCGCAATCCGGCGACGGGCGCGAAGGAGTTCTACGGCGAGTTCCTCATCAACGCGCAGGGCGAGGACGTCGTCGCGGGCATCAGGACGCCGAGGCCGATCAACGATCTCGAGAGCGTCATGCCGCACGCGTACAAGCAGCTGCGGCAGATCACGTCGCGCCTCGAGAAGCACTACAAGGACGTCCAGGATTTCGAGTTCACGATCCAGGACGACGACCTGTACATGCTGCAGACGCGCAACGGCAAGCGCACGGGCTATGCGGCCGTGGTGATCGCGACCGATCTCGTCGCGGAGAAGCTCATCACGCCGACAGACGCCGTGATGATGGTCGAGCCGGAAGCGCTCTCGCAGCTGCTCGCGCCGATTTTCGATCCAAAGCTGTGGAAGGGCCTCAAGGCGGTGACCAAGGGCCTGCCGGCGTCGCCGGGCGCGGCGTCGGGACAGGTCGTGTTCACGGCCGATGAAGCCGTTGAATGGACGAAGAAGGGCAAGAAAGTGCTGCTCGTGCGCAAGGAGACCGTGCCTGACGACATTCACGGCATGTTCGTCGCACAGGGCATTCTCACGGCGACCGGCGGCATGACGTCACACGCCGCCGTCGTTGGCCGTCAGATGGGCAAGCCCTCGGTCGTCGGCGCCGGCGCGCTGCGGATCGACGAGCACGCGAAGACCGTGTCGGTCGGCGGCACGACGTTGAAGGAGGGCGACTGGTTGTCGTTCGACGGACTGTCGGGCGAAGTCAAGGCCGGGCAGATCGCGACCAGGCCGAGCGAGATCTTGCAGGTCGTCAACGGCGAGATGAAGCCGGCCGACTCCGACATCTATCGCCGGTTCAACTTGTTGCTGTCGTGGTCGGACAAGCTGCGGCGACTCGGCATCCGCGCCAATGCGGATCAGCCGGATCAGGCGGAGATTGCGTACGGCTTCGGCGCGCGGGGCATCGGCCTCTGCCGGACCGAGCACATGTTCTTCGGCGAGGGACGTATCCCTATCGTCCAGAAGATGATTCTCGCGAACAACGAGAAGGATCGGCGTGCGGCGCTGAACGAATTGCTGCCGCTGCAGCGCGGCGATTTCTACGGCGTCTTCAAGGCGATGCACGGATCGCCCGTGACGATTCGCACGATCGATCCGCCGCTGCACGAGTTTCTGCCGAAGCGCGAGGACCTGATGGTCGACATCGCGAGGATGGAGGCGACCAATCAGTCCGGCAAGGCGCTCGACGATAAGCGCCTGCTGCTGCGGCGCGTCGAGGAGCTGCACGAGTTCAACCCGATGCTCGGCCATCGCGGCGTCCGCCTCGGCATCTCGTACCCGGAAATCACGGAGATGCAGGCGCGCGCGATCATGGAAGCCGCGTGTCAGGTGACGAAAGAAGGCGGCAAGGCCGTGCCTGAGATCATGATCCCGCTCGTCGGCGAAGTGCGCGAGCTCAAGGATCAAAAAGCCGTCGTCACGCGCGTCGCCGACGCGGTGATCAAGGAGACGGGCGTCAAGGTCAAGTACCTGGTCGGCACGATGATCGAGGTGCCGCGCGGCGCGATCACCGCTGATGAGATCGCGAAGGAGGCCGACTTCTTCTCGTTCGGCACCAACGACCTCACGCAGCTTACGTTCGGCTTCTCGCGCGACGACATCGGCAAGTTCCTCGGCGCGTACCAGGAGCGCAGGATTCTCGAGCGCGACCCGTTCGCGTCGCTCGACGTCGTCGGCGTCGGCGAGCTCGTGCGCATCGGCACGGAGAAGGGCCGCTCGACGAAGAAGGACCTCAAGGTCGGCGTCTGCGGCGAGCACGGCGGCGACCCGTCGTCGATCCATTTCTTCGACAAAGTCGGCTTCGACTACGTCAGCTGCTCGCCGTTCCGCGTGCCAGTGGCGCGACTGGCGGCGGCTCAGGCCGCACAGAAACAGAAGGCGGGTGATTGAGGCGGGGCCTGGCCCCGAACGGCGCAAGCCGGGGCCTGTCCCCAAGCTCGTTCGAGGCGATCGCTTGAGTGAGAGGCAGACGTCCACGCTGACCCGACGATGAAGATCCACCGCCTCCCGCCCGACCTCGCCAACCAGATCGCCGCGGGCGAGGTGGTCGAGCGCCCGGCGTCGGTAGTGAAGGAGCTCGTTGAAAACGCGGTCGATGCCGGCGCGACGCGGATTGGCGTCACCGTTGAGTTCGGGGGCAAGCGGCTCATCGTCGTCGAGGACAACGGCGAGGGGATGACCCGCGAGGACGCCGAGCTGGCACTCGAACGGCACGCGACCAGCAAGATCCACAGCGCATCCGACCTCGCGGCGATTCGGACGCTTGGGTTTCGCGGCGAGGCGCTGCCGTCGGTGGCGTCGGTGTCGCACTTCCGGCTCCGCACGCGCGCACGCGGCGCGCTGTCCGGGACGCAAATTCTGGTCGACGGCGGCAAGACGACGAAGATCGAAGAAGTCGGCGCGCCGGAAGGCACGCTCGTCGAGGTCGGCGACCTGTTCTTCAATCTTCCTGCTCGTCGCAAATTCCTGAAAGCCGATACTGCGGAGGCGGCGCAGGTGTCGCGGCTGGTCACGCAGCTCGCGCTCGGCTATCCCACGGTCGGCTTCACGCTGCGGAGTGGCGAGCGCGTGTTGCTCGAGACCCCGCCGGTCGAATCACTCGAAGCGCGGTTCTTCGACGTCTGCGGCGAGCGTCCCGATCTGGTGCCGGTCCAGAAACACGCGGCCGGCATCACCGTGCGCGGATTCGTGGCGGCGCTCGGCGAGCAGGGCCCGGTTCGCGGGCCGCAGCACGTATTCGTCAACCGCCGCGTCGTTCGCGACCGCACGATCGCGCACGCGATCCAGCAGGCCTACAGCGTCGCGACCATCAAAGAAAGAAGCCCGGAAGTCCATCTGTTCATCGAGTTGCCGGCGGACCGCGTGGACGTCAACGTCCATCCGACGAAGGCCGAAGTGCGATTTCTCGATCAGGGCCTCGTGCACGAGGTTCTGCGGCGCGCGATCCTCGACGCGCTCGGCACGACGTCGACGCCCGAGCTCGTGCTTTCGGCCGTCGTACCCGCTCCCTCGGTCGAGATGACCGCGGCATTGCCGCTCGGATTCGGCGCGTCCCCGGGCGGATCCCTCGCAGCCGTCGCCGTCGACGATGCTGCGATCGCGCGTGCGATCGCCTCAGGGGCGCCGGCGACGTGGACCGATCCGCGCATCCAGACGACGGCCGGCCGCGAAACGATCTCGACGCTGCTGCGGCCGATGACGCCGCTCGGCCAGTTCCGCAACACTTTCATCCTCGCGATCGACGACGAGGGCATCGCGATTATCGATCAGCACGTCGCGCACGAGCGGATCCTCTTCGAGCAGATTTCCGAGCGTCTGACGACGCGCGCGCTCGAGTCGCAGCGGCTGCTCACGCCGGTCGTGCTCGACCTGTCGCCGGGCGAGCACGGGACGCTGCTCTCGCATCGCGAGGCGCTCGAGCGGTTCGGATTCGAGATCGAGGATTTCGGCAGTGGCAGCCTGCGCATTGGCGCGGTCCCCGCGATTCTCGACTGGGGCCGATCGGAGGCGGCGCTGCGCGCGGTCGCGGTCGATCTGGACGGCCTCGCACCGGGCGCGGGCGTGACCGAGGCGCTGCGCCGCCTCGCGGCGACGATGGCATGCCACGCGGCGGTGAAGGCAAACGATCCGCTCACGCGCGAGAAGATGCAGTATCTGCTCGACGAGCTGCGACGCACGGCGCACTCGTCGGTGTGCCCGCACGGGCGGCCGGTCGTCTTGCGGCTGACGCGGCGGGAAATCGAGCGGAACTTCGAACGTGTCTAGAGCGCGGATGAGGGGCGTGAAGGATTTCCTTCACGTCCTGCATGGCGTCCCGCGAGTCGCAAGCTCTGCACTCCACGGTTTCTCACGCAAGCGGGAGCACACGCGCGATGAAGGCGCGAGCGCGTCTGGCTACGACGGCTTCTTGTACGGCGGCACCGTCGCGAGGATTGGCGAGACGTTCGCGAGCGTCGCGCCCTGCCACATCGAGGGCACGCCGCGAATGAACGTGACGAGGCCTCCGACCGGCGCCTTGATCTCCGCGGTCCGGCGGCCGACGTAGTCGGTCGTGTATCCCAGCACGTCGCCCTCCTTCACGATCGTGTCGCGCTTCGCAGTCGCATAGAACATCCCCGGGCCGTCGGCCGCGACGCGGGTGCCTCCGGTCACGAACATCGGCTGCGCGATCGGCTTGACGGCGCGCGTCGTCATCTTCAGCGCGCCCAGGACGTTCAAGCACCCGTTGACGAGCGCGTCCACGTCGGTGTCGAGCACGAGGCCGCTCCGTCCGGCTTCGGCGATGAGCGTCGTCTTGCCCTGCGCGAGGGAATAGCCACCGAGGCTGCGCGCGCTCGCGGGATTGGCCGGGTCTATGTCACGCAGGATGACGTGATCCAGCCCAAAGGCCAGCACGAGCGCCTTGGCCGCGTCGTCCTGTGCCGCGTTGCCCGTGCGCGTCCAGTAGCTGTAGGGCCGCAGGTCTTCGTCGAGATCGCCGCCGTGCAGATCGACGACCACGTCCGCGGGCTTCACGACTTGGTCGGCGACGATCGCCAGAGCGCGGTCCGTCTGCGAGCCGCCGGCGCTGCCCGGATAGCCGGCGTTCATGCCTTTTTTGTCCACCGGGTTGACGTGCACCGTCATCTGCTCGAACGACGCGACGTTCAAGAGCGGCAGAACGATGACCGTGCCCGAGAGGACGTGCGGATCGATCTTCGCCGAGAGCCGCGTGAGGGCGACGATCGACGCGTACTCGGTGCCGTGAGCACCGGCGATGAACGCCACGGTCTTGCCCGGCCGATCGCCGTGAATGACCGCGACCGAAATCGTGGTCGCCGCGTCGGCGCCCGCTGGCACCTGCAGCGCACCGTACGCGATTTCGCCCGCCTTGGCGGTCGCGGTCCCAACGGTGACGGTGGGGGATTGAGCGGCAACGCACGCGGTCAGAACGACGACGAACGTCAGAGTTCGCATGGCGCCTCCATGAGAGTCACTTCTCGACCTTCCGACTCTTCGACTTTCCCACGTCACGGCTTTCGCGGATCGCCCGCGCCTTCTCGAGCGCTTCCTTGATCTTGGCTTCCAGTCCGCGATCGGTCGGCCGGTAGTACTGACGTCCTTCAAGATGTGGCGGCAGCGCCGACATCTCGGCGACGCCCTCGGCCTCATCATGCGCGTAGCGGTACCCGCGTCCGTAGCCGAGCTCCTTCATCAAGCCCGTCGGCGCGTTGCGAAGATGGAGCGGCACCGGCTCCGCGAGATCCTGTGTCGCGTCGCGTGCGGCCGCGCCGTAGGCGACATACACCGCGTTACTCTTTGGCGCCGCGGCGAGGTACGTGACGGCTTGCGCGAGCGCGGTGTTGGCTTCGGGCATGCCCAGAAAATGGACGGCATCCTTCGCCGCGATCGTCAGGTCGAGCGCGCGCGGATCGGCGTTGCCGATGTCCTCGGACGCGAACCGCACGAGCCGCCTGGCGACGTAGAGCGGATCCTCACCGGCCTCGAGCATCCGAGCGAGCCAGTAGATGCTCGCGTCCGCGTCGCTGTTGCGTATCGACTTGTGCAGCGCGGAAATCAGGTTGTAGTGCTCCTCGCCGGACTTGTCGTAGAGCAGCGCCCGCCGCTCGATGAGGGCCGCGAGCGTCGCCTGATCGAGCAGCCGCGTGCCGTCGGCCGCGGGCTTGAGGCTGGTCACCGCCTGTTCGAGCGCATTGAGCGCCGTGCGGGCGTCGCCGTTCGCGTAGACACCGAGCGCCAAGAGCGCCGGCTCCTCGGCGTGTACGTGGTACGCGCCCAGTCCACGCGTGTCGTCGGCAAGCGCGCGTTTCAGAATCGTGACGATGTCTTCGGGCGCGAGCGGCTGGAGGACGTAGACCTTCGATCGCGAGAGCAGCGCGGAGTTCACTTCGAACGACGGATTCTCCGTCGTTGCGCCGACGAGCACGATCGTGCCGGCTTCGACGTGCGGCAAGAACGCGTCCTGCTGCGCTTTGTTGAATCGATGAATCTCATCGACGAACAGGATCGTCCGCCGGCCGCGATCGACCCGTCGCCGATCGGCCGCGGCGATGACCTCTTTGATTTCCTTGATGCCCGAGGTGACCGCGCTGAACTGCACGAAGTCCGCGCCGGTAATCGTCGCCAGCAACCGCGCGAGCGTCGTCTTGCCCGTGCCTGGCGGGCCCCACAGGATGAGCGAATGCATCGCGCCGCTCTCGAGCGCCTGCCGAAGCGGTCGGCCGGGCCCTAGGAGCGCGTCCTGGCCGACCAGCTCCTCGAGCGTGCGCGGGCGGATGCGCTCGGCGAGCGGCGTGCCAGGCAGCTGCGTGTCGTCTTCCTCAAAAAGCGGGCGGGTCGCCATGATGACGGGCGGCGTGAGCGCGATGCGCGCGAGCCGCTTCGTACAGTATGAGCGCGGCGGTCACCGACACGTTGAGCGAGTTCACGCCCGCCCGCATCGGCACCCGGACTCGAGCCTCGGCGCGCGCGAGCACGGCGTCAGACAGGCCGGCGCCTTCGTTGCCGAGCAGAATGACCGTCGGTCCCTCGAGCCGGATGGCCTCGAGCGGCTCGGCGTCTCCCGTCGTCGTGGCGACCAACCGCGCGTTCACGTGCGTGGCGCGGTCGATGAGCGCGTCGACCGTCGTCCGGCCGACAGGCAGGTGAAACGTGCTGCCCATGGCGCCGCGCAGCGCCTTCCAGCCCGCCGGATCCGCCGTTGATCCGACCGCGACGACAGAGGCCGCGCCGAACGCGTCGGCGCTGCGGATGACGCTGCCGACATTGCCAGGATCCTGGACGTCGACGAGCGCGACGGTCAGACCTGGCGTCGACGTCACAGTCGAATCGATTGGCGCGGGCGTCCATCGCGCGATCGCGACGACGCCGGTGGGCGTGTCGACCGGACTTGCGGCCGCGATGACATCGGCGCTCGCGGAGTACACGTCGGCGCCGCGATCGCGGGCCCGGCGCGCGAGTGGTGTCGTCACATCCCGCGCGATGAGCGTCGCGATCGGCACGTTGGCCGCGATTGCTTCTTCAATCACGTGCTCGCCGTCGAGCAGCACGTGGTCATCACGTCGGCGTCCAGTGGCGAGCTGGCGGCACTGTTGGACGAGCGGGTGCCGCCGGCTGGTGATCTGCGTCATCGCGATCGTCAGAGCAAGCATTCTAACTTGTCGGGCTTTGTGTTAGCCTCAGCGTCAGGTCATGAAAGCGCGCCTGATCAAGCGTTTTGAGGAGGAGATCGCGGTGCTCGAGCGCGAGCTGACGCACGAGCTGCCGAAGGAGATCCAGCGCGCGCGCGAGCTCGGCGATCTGCGTGAGAACGCCGAGTACGCGGCCGCGAAGGAGCGCCAGCGATTCGTCGAAGCCCGCGTGTCGATGCTGCGCAAGCGCGTGTCCGAGATCCAGCTGATCAATCTCGATCGGATTCCCACGGACCGCGCCGGCTTCGGCTCGAAGCTCACGATCATCGAGAACGGACGCGAGCTCTCGTACGAGCTCGTGATGCCCGAAGACGCCGATCCCGACCGAGGCCTCGTGTCCGTGGCGTCGCCGATCGGCCGCGCGCTCGTCGGCAAGGAAGCAGGGGACGAGGTGAAGGCGCCCACGCCCGCCGGCGTCCGCGTGTTCGAGATCATCAAGCTTGTGACCATCCACGACGAGTAGCTGTGGCCGACGGCTCCTATTCGCCCCGCCTGCGGACAGGCGTGATTTTCTGCGGGACGGGCACGGCGGGCGCCTATCAGGCCGGCGTCCTCAAGGCCCTCACCGAAGCGGGCGTCAAAATCGATTTGCTGGCCGGACACGGCGCCGGTGCGGTGACCGCGCTCTGCGGGGCGATCGACGGCGGCGCGCGGCTGTGGGACGCGTCCGGACCGTGGACCGACGCGCGGCTTCGCCGGGCGTATCGCTGGCGTCCGGCGTTGCGCGTGGCCGCCTGGGGCCTCCTCACGGCCGCCGCCGTGCTGGCCTTACCGCTCCTCGTGCTCGTCTGGGCGACGCTGCTGTACGTGCTGAGCCTGCTCGTCTCGCTCATCAATTTGACGGATCTCTCCGCGCGACTCGTCGCGATGTACCGCGGGTCGCTCGAGATGCTGTTCAGCCCGCCGTTTCTGCCGACCATCGTGCCGCGCGCGCTCGTGCTGACGATCATCGCGATCGTCGCGGTGCTGATCGTCGCGGCGATCCGCGCGGTCGGGCAGGAGCGATCGAAGCGTCGATTGTCCGGCGCATTCTGGTGGCGGCTGGTGGGATCGCCGCTCGACGCGGGCGAGCCGGCCTCGACGTTCGTCGATGCGCTCTGGCGTCTGGTGCGGGGCGCCTCGAGCGCGCCGCGGCCGGCGCCGGCAGACATCGGCCGCCGCTACGTCGATTTGCTGCAGGACAATTTTGGTCAGCCGGGCTTTCGCGAGGTGCTGCTCGGCCTGCACGATCTCGATGCGCGCCGCGACCTGGTCGGCGCGCTGCTGTCGGCCGAGGCGCGCCATCACTTCGACGCAGGCCGCCCGGGCCACGGGCCGCGCGAGGCGGAGATTGCGGAGTTCTCCGGCAGCGCACGCGACCTCGTCGTCGATTTTCTCGTCGGCGCGCAGCAGCTGCCCGTCGCCTCGACGCCGCATTTCGTCCAATTTCCGGCGGACAGTTACTGGCGCGCCGAGCGTCATCGGGTGTGCGACCGGCCCGAGCTGGCCGTGCGGCTCGTCGAGGAAGCCGCGGCCGTCGGAATCGAGCAGATGATTCTCGTCGGCGCCGCCTCGCCCGCCGCCGTGCCGCACGGCATGCGCAGCCGGCCCGTCGACTTGCGCGGACGCATGGGCGAGATCGCACGATCGATCGAGACCGCCGTGTTTCAGGACGCGTCGACCGCTGCGAGCGGCCGGTTCTCCGGCATGTTCACGATTCGTCCGGACCACAATCCGATCGGGCCGTTCGATTACGGTGGTGCGTACGACGAAGCCTCCGACCGCCGCCGCTCGCTCGTCGAGCTCATGCAGCAGGGCTACGAGGACGCGTACCGTCAGTTCATCGAGCCGGTCGTCGCGACCGGCGATCGCGTCGAGGCTCTGTAAGGGCCGGGCACGTCGGGTACATCGGGTACATCGGGTACATCGGGTACATCGGGTACGTCGGGTAACTGGAACGCGCTGTCGCTGGCCAACCTTCTTTTGGTTGAACTGAATAAGCTGACGCGAATGCAGGTTCCTTGGACCTGTCGTACCCGACGTACCCGAACGTACCCGACGTACCCGATGTACCCGATGTACCCGACGTACCCGATGTACCCGATGTACCCGATGTACCCGATGTACCTGTGCTGATGTACGATGTTTCATGCGCCCCGACACTGAAGTCCTGCACCGCGGCGAAGGCGCGACCGAAGGCGCCACGCCGCTGAACACGCCGATTTACGCAACCAGCACGTTCGTGTTCGAGAACGCCGCGGAGCTCGAGGCGTTCCAGCAGGGCAAGTCCAACAAGTTTCTGTACACGCGCTACGCGAATCCCACGGTCAAGGCGGTTGAGGACAAACTCGCGGTGCTCGAGGGCGCCGAAGCGGCGCTCGTCACGTCGTCGGGCATGGCTGCCACGTCCACGGCGTTGTTCGGCTTGCTGAAGTCGGGCGACGAGGTCGTGTGCAGCGCAGCCATCTACGGCGGCACGCTGCACGTCATCACCGATTTTCTCGAACGATTCGGCGTACGCGCGCGCTTCGCGTCGCTCGAGGAGTTGGCGGCTCCGGAACGGCTCATCGGCTCGAAGACGAAGGTGGTCTGGTTCGAATCGCCGATCAACCCGACGCTGCGTTGTGTGGACATCGCGCGCGTCGCCGAGGCGTGCCGCGCGCGCGGCGTGACGTCCGCGCTCGACAACACCTTCGCCAGCCCGGTCAATCAACAACCGATCGACCTCGGCATCGACCTCGTCATGCACTCGGCGACCAAGTACCTCAACGGTCACTCGGACGTCACCGCGGGCGCGCTCATTGGCTCGCGCGCGATCATCGATGCCCTGCAGCCGGCGCGAAAGCTGTTCGGCGGTGTGCTGGAGCCGGCCTCGGCGTACGCGCTCGCGCGAGGCATGAAAACGTTGTCGCTCCGCGTCGCACGTCAGAACGAGAGCGCCTGCGCGATCGCGAACTGGCTCGAGAAACACCCCCGCGTGCCCCGCGTGTTTTATCCCGGGCTCGCATCGCATCCCGACCACGCGATCGCCAAGAAGCAGATGCGCGGCTTCGGCGGGATGGTGTGCTTCGAGGTCGCCGGCGGCTATACAGGCGCGTGCCGCTTCTACGACCGCATCAAGATCATCAAGCGCGCCGCCAGTCTCGGCGGTACCGAGAGCCTGTGCAGTCTGCCCGTGCTGACGTCGCAATACGGCTTCAGTGACGAGCAGCTCGAGGCCGCCGGTGTCACGCGCGGGATGGTCAGACTCTCCGTTGGCCTGGAGTCGGTGGACGATTTGATCAGCGATCTAGATCAGGCACTCACTTGAAATGGGGCAATGAGGCAATGAGGCAATGCGTGAATGGCTGAGCACGCATTCACGCATTGCCTCACTGCCTCATTGTCCGATTTCTGACCGGGCCGCGATCTTCTTGTCGGCGCTCTGCTCGGTAAGGAACTCCTCGGCCAGCTCGCCGATGCGCGCCGCGATACCGACGCCCGACAGGTCGCCGAACTTTCCGCGGAAGCGCTCGACCGGGACGACGGCCTTCGCCATCGCGCGGTGTCCACCGGCGCTGCCGATGTCGCCGAATACCGCCTTCACGAACTCGCCGGCGTTGCGTGAGTAGCCGAGGTTCCGCACGCTCACGATCAGCTGGCCGCCGACGATCCCCGAGACGATCGTCCACTTGACGTCCTCGACTTGCAGCAGGAAGTCCGCCGTGTACGGGATGAAATCCTCGCGCGTGGTCTCACCGAGAAATGCCGAGAGCACCTGATTGCGCAGCCGGCTCGTCGCCAGCGCGCGCGTGACGTGCTCGAGGCGCTCGATCGTGATTTCCGCGCCCTCCATCTTGCGGATGAGCGCCGGGTCGGAGAGCGGATAGAGAAACGTGAACGCCTCGAGATCGACGCGGTTCGTCTGGCGCGCGAAGAACAGCGTGTCGGACTTGATCGCGTAGAGCATCGCCGTCGCCGTGCGCTCCGAGATGTTCACGTCAACCGCGCGGAGATGCTCGGTGAGGATCGTGCACGTCGATCCGTAATTCCCGCGAATGTCCTTGAAGACGGCCGTGTAGCCAGGCTGCTCCGGATGGTGGTCGACGACCAGATCGACGCGCGGGAGCATGCCGCCGAAGTAATGCGGCTGGACGTCGACGGTCGCGATGCGATCGAATCCCGACATCTCGTCCGCCGTCACGATTTCGACCTGGATGTCGAGCAGGTCCGCCATCCGCAGGTTCTCGGGACGCGTGACGCCCTGCATCGCTCCGATGATCGCCGTCGTCCGCGTGCGCCGGAGCAGGTTGCGCAAGGCGAGGCCCGCGGCGAGTGCATCGGGATCCGGCTCGTTGTGCAGCAGGATCAGCACGCGATCCGCGTCCTCGAAATAGCGCTGGTACTGCTGCACGCGCGCACGGGTCAGCGACCGGCCCAGCTCGGTGGTCAGCGACGGCGCCAGCAGCTCCGACAAATCGAGATGCGTGACCTCGGGGACGACCGACCGCATGTCGTCCTGACCGCGGCGCTCGGCGCCCCGCCGCTTCGATTTGCCGGCGACGTGCAGGATGTAGACGAGGCTGCCGCCCGCGTCGCGAATCGCCGTGACGACGCGCTTCAAACTCCGCTGGCCGCTGTCCTCGACGATGACGCAGGTGTTGGGGGTGAGATCCGCGCGCAGGTAGGAGTCCACCCGCTTCGGGTCGGCAATGGTTGCCGTGACGCCGTCGTCGACGAGACGCTTGCCGAGCGGGCGGCTTTCGACGAGGAACTCGATCTCGAAAGCGCCCGACAGGACTCGATGCAGCGTCCGTATGACCAGCTCGTCCTGACAGACGGCCAGTGCGCGCACGATCTCGGATTGTAGCCCGGATCTTCAGGCGGAACGGTCGCCTGGAGCCCGGGATTCCGAGGTCCTCGGCCCGGGGATGCGGTCTTCCGTCTGCCCCGTCACCCGGTGGCCGCGCGACAAATGGCAGTCCTCCGGCCGACTTTGCCCTGGCCGGCTCACCAGCAGTGGGGTATAGCGTGCAAACCACCATTGGCGCGTTGATTGCAGCAGCGCAACCGCCTTTTTTGGAGGGACGCTCAATGTCTCAACGGTTTCGAGTCGGGTTCGTCGCGGCGCTTTTGATTTCCGCCCTCGCTGTCAGTTCTCCCGCGGTCGCCTCGAACATCGTCCTCAATCCCGGCTTCGAGAACGGCGACGCCCTGGCGCCGTGGGTTGTGAACCCGTCCAGCAGCTTCCCGTGGGTTGTGACGGGCCCCTCCGGGTTCGGGCACACAGGCCAGTACTACGCCTCGACGGGCTGC
>CAYQRM010000219.1:0-4825 GCA_964419785.1 uncultured Solibacteraceae bacterium
CGCTGTTGAAGAATCCGGCGAGGCCGGTGAGATCGCTGGTGGGCTTCCTGAGCAGGTCCTCGAACGCCTGCACTTCGAACGGTACGCCGTTGCGGTCCATCAGCCGGACTGTGTAACACACGGCAGTTGACCACGGCAAACCGGGGCTGGACGGCTTCGGGTGCCTGGACCGCCGCCGTCGGTGGATGGTGGTAGGATGGCTCGTTCCCCAAAGCCGCTGCGCTCATGCAAATCTGGCAAGACCATCCTCGCCTTGCGCGTCGGACAGCTCGTAAACAATCTGCGCTTGCGCACTGGCTCGAAGGCCTGTCTTGGACGGCCGGCGCGATCTGCCTCACGGTCTGGGCGGCCGCGACTGCCGCCGGTTCGTTCAGCGCGCGCGAGGATGTTCGCGCGTTCGAGGCCATGCGTGCGGCCACGACGGCGCAGGCCGCCGAGATCGACACCAGCCTCTGGTCCGAGCCGCGTGTGCGAGCCTGGCGCGCGACGCTCGGCGATCCTCAGCGCGCGACGCTCGGCGTTCTTCGGGTGGCGCGATTGCGCATCGAAGCGCCCGTGCTCGAAGGCACTGACGACTGGACGCTCAATCGTGGCGTCGGTCACATTGCGGACACGGCGACGCCTGGTGCGTCGGGCAACATCGGCATTGCGGGACACCGCGATGGATTCTTTCGCGCGCTCAAAGACATCGCCGTAGGTGACGTCGTCGAGCTCGACACGCTCCACGAGACGATCCCCTATCGAGTCGAGCGCGTGTGGATCGTCGAGCCTGACGACGTCTCCGTCCTCGATCCGACGACAACGCCGGCAGTCACCCTCGTCACGTGTTACCCGTTCTACTTCGTCGGCTCGGCCCCCCAGCGCTATATCGTCCGAGCGGTGCGGACGTCGGGTTCGGGACACTTCTAGCTCTCCAGAAAGCGCGGCGTGTGAGTGTAAGTTAAGGAGGCTCTATGAAACGCAAAGTAAGGTGGCTCGCGGTCATGACTGGTGCCATCTTCATCAGTGTCGGATTGGTGGCCCGGGCACAGCAAAGCACGACGACAACGACAACCAAGCAATTTGAGGTCATCGAAGTCGAAGGCAACAACAAAGTCATCCTGCGAGCGGCGGATGGAACGTCGAAGGAGTACACCGTGCCGGAGGATTTCCGGTTCGACGTGAACGGCCAGAAGGTCTCGGTGCACGAGCTGAAGCCGGGCATGAAAGGCACCGCGACGATTACGACCATCACCACCACGACGCCAGTGACGGTGACCGAAGTGCGCAACGGTGAAGTCCTCCAGGCCAACGGCAACACGATCGTGATTCGCGGGCCGAACGGCATCCGGATGTACAACCAGGGTGATGTCGACAAGCGCAATGTGACGATTCTCAAGGACGGCAATCCCGTCGACATCTCTCAACTGCGTGAGGGCGATCGACTGACGGCGACGATCGTCACCGAGAAACCGCCGAAGGTGATGACCGAGCAGCAGGTCCAGGCGACGATCACACACACGCCGGCGGCTGCATCCGGCGCCGCGCCGAGCACTGCCGTGACGCCGCGAGCGAGCAGCGCGACTCCTTCCGGAGCGCAGCCTTCGAGCGCCGGTGGCTCGACATCAACAGCCGCCGGCGGGACGACGAAGAAGACGTTGCCAAAGACCGCGGGCGAATTGCCTCTCGTGGGCGCGGCTGGAGCGCTCTTGCTTGGCGTGGGAGCAATGTTGATGTTGCGCAGACGCCACTCGCACGTCCATGACCACGATTCGGACCTGGGGTTGAGACCGCATCAATAGAGAATCCCGGCGTCCTGATCATCAGTTCCGGCGTCACGCGCCGACAATTGGTGGTCAGGACCGCCGGTCATGAGCGACTGTCTCTGCAACCATCGTCTCCTCGCACGCGACATCAATACTCGCCGGGAGCTCCTGGCAAAGTGCGGCCTCGGACTCGGGGCGTCGCGATGGCGTCGCCGTTCAAGTTCACGAAGCACGGACAGTCCGGGATCGAAGTGAGCGAGGTGTTCCCGGCGATCGCCGAGCACGTCGACGAGCTGGCGGTGATTCGATCGATCCAGACGGACATCCCGGCGCACGATGTCGTGACGGTGATGATGAACACCGGCCCGCGGCAGCCGCGACCGAGCATGGGCGCGTGGGCGCTGTATGGTCTGGGCAGCGCGAATCAGAATATGCCGGGTTTCATCTCGCTCCGGCCGAACGGCGGGCTGCCGCCCCCTCAACACGGCATCGTCGACGGTCGAAGGGATGATCCCCAACATCCGCAACGAGTACTTCGGACGCGACGAGCAGCGGCGCGAGCTCGACCTCGTGCAGCAGTTGAACGCGAGCACCAACGAAGCGGCGTTCGTGCAGTGAGCTCGACGACGATCTCGTCGTACACTGCCAGATCGTGCGCGTGTATCTCGCCTGCACTATTCGCGGCGATCGCAGTCGGCTCGCGATCGCACGTGCGCTCGGCGCGGCCATCGAGTCGTCCGGGCACGAGCTGCTGACCGGACGGTTTCTCGAGGACACGGCCGAGGACGAAGACGGCCGGCTGACGGCGGCGGAAGTCTTCGAACGCGATCTCCGTTGGCTCGACGCGTGCGACGTGCTCGTCGCCGAATCGTCCGGATCGTCGTACGGCGTCGGCTTCGAGGTCGGGTACGTGCTCGGTCGCGCCGACCGCTCTGGAAAACACGTCATGCTGTTGTATGACGCGGCGAGGCAGAATCAGATCTCGCGCATGATCAGCGGCAACGTCCATCCCCACTGCGTCACCATCGCCTATCGCGACGCCGATGACGCCACGAAGCGGCTGGGTGTGGCACTCGCGGAGCTTCGCCGATGACCGATCGTCCTTCCTGGCTTCGTCCGACGCTGACGTGGCCGCGCGTCACGTTCGCCCTCGTCGTGGCCGTTGCGGCCGATGTCGTGCAACTCGTCCTGGGTCCGCTGGGCTGGTTCCTGCCCGACGAAGCGATCGACGTCATCACAATGATCGCAACCACGCTGGCGATCGGCTTTCACCCGCTGCTCTTGCCGACGTTCATGCTCGAGCTGTTGCCCGTCGCCGATCTCTGGCCCAGCTGGACCGTGTGCGTCCTGGCGGTCATCGCGCTGCGCCGCCACGAGCTGCGGCGCGAGACTCCGGAGCATCCCGACATCGACGTGCATCCGACCAAGGTCCAATAGCGCCGCGCGCGCCCGGCGATACGCTAGATGAGGAAGAATAGGATGCGAAGCGTATGGCCATCGATCGCAGACAGTTTCTTCAGATCGGCGGATGGGGCGCGCTCGCCGCGACCATCGCCGCGTGCCGGCGTGAACCCGCGCCGGAGTCAGCCCCGCCAGCAGCACCCGCGGACTACTCGCTTCGCATCGGCGCGGGCCTCGTCGAGCTCGCGCCCGATCGCATCATCGCGACGACGCTCTACAACGCTCAGTTTCCTGGGCCGCTGATCCGGCTCCGCGAAGGCCGGCCGGTCACGATCGATCTCCACAACGACACGGACACGCCCGAGCAACTTCATTGGCACGGTCAGCTCGTGCCCGTCGACGTCGACGGTTCGGCGGAGGAAGGCACGCCGTTCATTCCGGCGCACGGCCAACGCCGGATTACGTTCACGCCCGGCCCGGCAGGCGTGCGCTTCTACCACACGCACAACACTGCAGGCGCCGATCTTCGGGCCGGTCAGTACGGCGGCCAGGTCGGCATCGTCTACGTCGAGCCAAAGAGCGGCGACGCGGGTGCGTACGATCAGGAAATCTTTCTGCTCCTCAAGGAATTCGAGCCGGCGTTCAGCCGCGGCGGCGACATGCCGCAGACGTTTCTGGCGCCCGAGGCGCGCGACTCGCAGCTCGAGGCGACCGGCGAAGCGGCGATGAAAGCGTCGCTCGCCAGAGGGCTGCCGAAAGGATTCGAGGTCGGCTATGACGCGTTCTCGATCAACGGCCGGATGCTCGGCCATGGCGATCCGATTCGTGTCAAGCCAAGCGACCGCGTGCGGTGGCACGTGGTCAATGGCAGCGCGACCGAGATCCGCAGCCTCGCGCTTCCCGGACACACATTTCGTGTGATCGCGCTCGATGGCAATCCCGTGCCGACGCCGGCCGACGTACCGGTGTTGTGGATCGGCACCGGTGAGCGCGTCTCAGCGGTCGTGAGCATGACGCAGCCGGGCGTGTGGGTGCTCGGCGACGTCGGTGACGATCGCGATCACGGCATGGGCATCGTCGTCGAATACGCCGGCCAGAAGGGCAAACCGCAGTGGGAGAAACCGGCCCAGACGAAGTGGGACTACACCCTCTTCGGGCGAGCGCCCGACGGCGCGGGGCCGGCGGTCGATGAAACGATCGAGATGACGCTCTCGAAAGAGAACGCGGCGATGAACGGCTTCAATCGATGGTTGGTCAACGGCTCGCCGTTCTCGATGGATCGCAAGACGCCGATGTTCACGCTGCAGCAGGGACGACGATATCGCTTGCGCATGCACAACGCGAGCGACGACATTCACCCGATGCACCTGCACCGGCACGTGTTCGAGCTCGCGAGCATCGCCGGTCGGCCGACGAGCGGCATCATGAAAGACGTCGTCATGCTCGGTGGCTACCAGACGGCGGAAGTTGATTTCACGGCGACGAGCCCTGGGCTGTCGCTGTTTCACTGCCACATGCAACTGCACATGGATTTTGGAATGATGTCGCTGTTCGATTGCCGGAGGTCGGCATGAGGTTGGGCGCACTGTCCGCACTGATCGTCGCCGTATCCCCGTCGATCAGGCGAATGTCAAAGAGAAGGCGCTCGCCGCCGCAGCGGCGAAGAAGCTCTGACGCAA